>JBOHDO010000096.1:0-12934 GCA_050699415.1 Marmoricola sp. | reverse complement strand
CGCCCGAGGGGTGAGGCCCCGGTGCCCCGGGCCCGGGGAGGCCGCGACGCGGGGCGGACGCGGTTTGGGACCAAACGGTGACGATCCGGGGCCCGTGATTGCGGTTTGGGACCAAACGGCGCGCCGGGCAGGCGAGCCGGGGCACGCGCCGTCGGCGGCGGCGTCCCCACCGGTACGCTGGGACGTGACGCGACTCACCCGTTGCCGACCGCGCGGCACCCGCCACCCCTGGGAGCACCGAGCAGAAAGGTCACCACCGTGGCCCAGCAGCACTCCACCCCTGCCTTCCCCGTGAGCGAGGTTCTCGACAACCTCGCCGGCCACGAGCAGGTCGTGTTCAGCTCCGACGAGCGCACCGGCCTCCGGTCCATCATCGCGATCCACTCCACCGCGCTGGGCCCCGCGCTGGGTGGCACCCGGCTCTACCCCTACCGCACCGAGGGCGAAGCCCTGCGTGATGTGCTCAACCTGTCCCGCGGCATGACCTACAAGGCGGCCCTCGCCGGGCTGGACCTCGGCGGCGGCAAGGCCGTGATCATCGGCGACCCCGCGACGATGAAGACCGAGGCGCTGCTGCGTGCCTACGGCCGGGCTGTGCAGTCGCTGGGCGGCCGCTACTACACCGCGTGCGACGTGGGCACCTTCAGCGCCGACATGGACACGGTCGCGCGCGAGTGCCGCTTCGTCACCGGCCGCACGGTCGAGCACGGCGGCGCCGGGGACTCCTCGGTGCTGACCGCCTTCGGGGTCTTCCAGGGCATGCGAGCCGCGGCCGAGGCGGCGTGGGGCGAGCCGACGCTGCGCGGGCGCACGGTCGGTGTCGCCGGGGTCGGCAAGGTCGGGCACCACCTGGTCTCCCACCTGGTCGAGGACGGCGCCTCCGTGGTGGTCACCGACGTGGCCGCGCCCGCCGTACGTCGGGTGCTCGACGCCCACCCGGGAGTGCGCGCGGTGGCCGACACCGCCGCCCTGCTGGCCGAGCCGCTGGACGTCTACGCCCCCTGCGCCCTCGGGGACGCCCTCACCGACGACGTCGTGGACACGCTGTCGGCGACGGTCGTCTGCGGGGCTGCGAACAACCAGCTCGCCCACCCGGGCATCGAGAAGCGGCTGGCCGACCGCGGCGTCTGCTACGCGCCCGACTACTGCGTCAACGCCGGTGGCCTGATCCAGGTCGCCGACGAGCTCGAGGGCTTCTCCTTCCAGCGCGCCAAGCTGCGCGCCGCCCGGATCTTCGAAACCACCCGCGAGGTCTTCGCGCTGGCCGCGACCGACGGCGTGCCTCCGGCCGTGGCCGCCGATCGGCTTGCGGAGCAGCGCATCGCCGAGGTCACCCGGCTGCGCGGGTTCTTGCTACCGCGCTGACGGCGCTCGGCCCAGGCCGGCACACCCAGCCGGGCCCGACGGACCGCTCAGTCGCGGGAGGGGTCGTACTCGGACCACTTGTCGTAGTCGTCGACGTCATCGTCCGGAGCCTCGTCGGGGGAGTCATCGCCCCCGTGGAGTTCCCGGGCCAGCGCCCCGAAGTCCGTCTCGTGAGTGCGGTACTTCAGGTCGCGGGCTACCTTCGTCTGCTTCGCCTTGGCACGGCCGCGCCCCATCGGGTCGACCCCCTCGCACACTTGGCCGGCGTCATCGGGGACGTCCGGTCGAATTTTCATCTCGTCGTAGGGTCAACCGTACCCGGTTCACGGTGATTCCCGCACGCGGGGGGAGGATCGTCCGGCGCAAAATCCGGGTGCTGCTGGGACCCGGATCGGCCGTTGCGGGCCGGTCCGCGGTCGCTCGTGCCCGCCGGTCAGGAGTGCCGGTGCTCACCGACCAGGCGCACCTTTCCGGCGTTGGCGGGGCCACCTCCGGCGACCGCCTCGCCGGCCACCCACGCCGGCACACCGTGGGCGTGGAGGGTCTGCACGGCCCGGTCGGCGTCATCGGCACCGACCAGGGCGACCATCCCGACGCCGCAGTTCAGGGTGTGCTCGAGCTCTGCGGTGGCGACTCCGCCGACGTCACGCACCAGCCCGAACACCGGTGGCAGCGTCCAGGTCGACCGCTCCACGGTCGCGCTCAGCTCCACCGGCAGCACCCGCTCCAGGTTCGCCGCCAGGCCACCGCCGGTGACGTGCGCCATCGCGTGGGTGTCGGTCTCGCGGGCCAGGGCCAGGCACGCGCGGGCATAGATCCGGGTCGGCTCGAGCAGCTCCTCGCCGAGGGTCCGGCCCAGCTCGTCGACGTGCTCGTCGAGCGTGCGGCCCGCCTGCTGCAGCAGCACCCGCCGCACCAACGAGTAGCCGTTGGAGTGCAGCCCGCTGGAGGCCATCGCCACGACCACGTCGCGCGGGCGCACCCGGGCGGGCCCGAGCAGCCGGTCGGCCTCGACCACGCCGGTGGTGGAGCCGGCGACGTCGTACTCGTCGGGCTCGAGCAGCCCGGGGTGCTCGGCGGTCTCGCCACCGGCGAGGGCGCAGCCGGCCTCGACGCAGGCCTCGGCGATGCCCTTGACGATGGCTGCCACCCGTTCGGGCAGCACCCGGCCGGTGGCGATGTAGTCGGTGAGGAACAGCGGCTCGGCACCGCACACCACGAGGTCGTCGACGAGCATTCCGACCAGGTCGAACCCGATCGTGTCGTGCCGGCCCATGGCCTGTGCGACCGCGACCTTGGTGCCCACGCCGTCGGCCGAGGTGGCCAGCAGCGGCCGCCGGAACTCCTTGAGCGCGCTGGCGTCGAACAGCCCCGCGAACCCGCCGATCCCGCCGACCATCTCGGGCCGGCTGGCGCGGTCCACCCAGGCCCGCATCAGGGCCACGGCCTTGTCGCCCGCCTCGATGGAGACCCCGGCCGACTGGTAGGTGGTCATGCGGGGTGCCCGCGGTGTCGTGCAGGGGAGCGGAGCGTGGCTCGTCGTGGGGCGCTCATGGGCGCCCGAGCGCGTCGCCGGCGCCGCCGCCCCCGACGGAGGCCTGCAGCCCGTCGGCCCGGTCGGCATGGAGCCGCTGCGCTTGTTCGGGCACCGCCACCGACTCCAGCAGGTGCTTGCCCAGCTCGTCGGGCTCGGGGAGCTCGATCGGGTAGACCCCGTCGAAGCACGCCCGGCACAGGTCCTGCGACGGCGTACCTGTGGCCTCGACCAGCCGCTCCAGATCGATGTAGGCCAGCGAGTCGGCCCCGATCGAGGAGCAGATCTCCTCGGTGGTCAGCCCGTTGGCGATCAGCTCGGCCCGGCTGGCGAAGTCGATGCCGTAGAAGCACGGCCACTTCACCGGCGGACTGGAGATGCGCACGTGCACCTCGCGCGCGCCGGCCTCGCGCAGCATCCGCACCAGCGCCCGCTGGGTGTTGCCGCGCACGATCGAGTCGTCGACCACGACCAGCCGCTTGCCCTCGATCACGTCGCGCAGCGGGTTCAGCTTCAGCCGGATGCCCAGCTGCCGGATGGTCTGGCTGGGCTGGATGAAGGTGCGGCCGACGTAGGAGTTCTTGACCAGGCCCATGCCGTAGGGGATGCCGCTGGCCTCGGCGTACCCGATGGCGGCCGGCGTCCCCGACTCCGGCACCGGGATGACCAGGTCCGCCTCGGCCGGGTGGTCCTCGGCGAGCCGTCGCCCGACCTCGACGCGCACGCTGTGGATCCGCTGCCCGGAGATGAGGGTGTCGGGTCGGGCGAGGTAGACGTACTCGAACAGGCAGCCCTTCGGCGCCGCCTCGGCGAACCGGTGCGTGCGCAGCCCGTTCGCGTCGATGGTGACCATCTCGCCCGGCTCGACCTCGCGCACGTACGACGCCCCGACGATGTCGAGTCCGGCGGTCTCGGAGGAGACCACCCAGCCGCGCTCGAGCCGGCCGAGCACCAGCGGCCGGATGCCCTGCGGGTCGCGGGCGGCGTACAGGGTCTCCTCGTCCATCCACACCAGCGAGAACGCGCCGCGCAGCAGCGGCAGCACCTCCGCCGAGCGGGCCTCGAGGCTGCTGTCGGGGTGGTGTGCCAGCAGCGCCGTGACCGGGTCGGTGTCGTTCGTGCTGCCCTGGGGGCTGCCGGTGCGCAGCTCCAGCTCGCCACGTCCTCCGGCAGGCAGCTGCACGACCTTGCCGACCAGGTCGCGGGTGTTGACCAGGTTGCCGTTGTGGGCAAGCGCGATCGAGCCGTCCACGGTTGGCCGGAAGGTCGGCTGGGCGTTGTGCCACGTGCTCGCGCCGGTGGTGGAGTAACGGCAGTGCCCGACCGCGACGTGGCCCTTGAGGGCCTCCAGGGTGGACTCGTCGAAGACCTGGCTGACCAGGCCCATGTCCTTGTAGACCAGGATCTGCCGGCCGTTGCTGACCGCGATCCCGGCGGACTCCTGGCCGCGGTGCTGCAATGCGTACAGGCCGTAGTAGGTCAGCTTGGCGACGTCCTCGCCGGGTGCCCAGACCCCGAACACCCCGCAGGCGTCCTGCGGACCGAGGTCGGTCGGGTCGAGCTGGTGCGTCAGGCGGCCGTCTCCACGACGGCGGGCCCGGGACTCGGCGGAGCTGGCCACGCCCCTGAGTCTACGGTCCGCTTCTTGTGGTCGCGGCAACGGTGGGCGCGGCGGACTGCGGTTTGGGACCAAACCGCAGGGATTTCCGGTTGCGACGTGCGGTTTGGGACCAATCGGCGGCAGGGTCACGAACCCCTGCCTCTTACGAGATACGATGTGACCAGATTGTCAGACAATCTGTCGTACGGTCACCAGCCGCGACATGAAGCGCGGGGTTATTGCTTGTGGGCAAGCGATAACGGCCGCGCGTCGCAACCACAACCCCGCGTTACAGCACGTGCCGAGAGGAGAGCCACCGTGGACAAGCGCATCGACGACTTCGCGGCCGAGACCGCCACGTCGCGCCACATCGACCTGACCGAGAGCTACGCGGCGCACAACTACCACCCGCTGCCGGTGGTGCTCGCCGAAGGTGACGGGGCCTGGGTCTCCGACGTCGACGGGAACCGCTACCTGGACTGCCTCGCCGGGTACTCCGCGCTGAACTTCGGGCACTGCCATCCACGCCTCGTGGCCCGCGCGGAGGAGCAGATGCGGCGGCTGACGCTGACCAGCCGTGCCTTCTACAACGACCAGCTAGGCCCGTTCGCGCAGGCCCTCTCCGAGCTCACCGGCAAGGAGATGATGCTGCCGATGAACTCCGGCGCGGAGGCCGTGGAGACGGCCGTAAAGCTGGCCCGAAAGTGGGGTTACCAGGTCAAGGGCGTCCCGGAGGGCCGGGCCCGGATCGTGGTGATGGAGGGCAACTTCCACGGGCGCACCACCACGATCGTCAGCTTCTCCACGGACGAATCGGCCCGGCACGACTACGCCCCGTTCACGCCCGGCTTCACGATGGTCAAGTACGGCGACCGGGACTCGTTGCGCGGCGTGATGGGCGATGACGTGGTCGCCGTACTCATCGAGCCCATCCAGGGCGAGGCCGGCGTGATCATCCCGCCGGAGGGCTACCTGTCCGAGGTGCGCCAGGTGTGCCGGGAGTACGACGCACTGATGATCGCCGACGAGATCCAGTCCGGGCTCGCCCGCACCGGCCGCACGTTCGCCTGCGACTACGAGGAGGTCGTGCCGGACGTCTACGTGCTCGGCAAGGCTCTCGGCGGCGGGATCTACCCGGTCTCCGCCGTTGCCGCCGACCGGTCGGTGCTCGGTGTGATCACACCGGGGACCCACGGGTCGACGTTCGGCGGCAATCCGATCGCGGCCGCGCTCGGCCACGAGGTGACGCTGATGCTGTCCACCGGGGAGTTCCAGGAGCGCTCGGCCAAGCTCGGGGCAAGGCTGGACGCGGGCCTGCGCGAGCTGGTCGGCAACGGCGTCGACGAGGTGCGCAGCCGCGGCCTGTGGTCCGGGGTCGACGTGTCGTACGAGCTGATGACCGGACGGGAGTTCTGCGAGGCGCTGCTCGAGCAGGGCATCCTGGCCAAGGAGGCGCACGGCCAGACCGTGCGGCTGGCCCCGCCCCTCGTGGCCGAGGAGTCCGACATCGAGCGTCTCGTCGAGGCGTTCGGCGCCGTCGCGAAGCGCTGAGCTCCGTCCGCAGCGCCCCGCGCCTGCGGTTTGGGACCAAACGGTGCAGGTTCAGGTCACGATCGTGCCGTTCCCGCCCGATGGGCCCGACGAGCCGCCCAACCCCGGACGGCCCGACCCCTTTCAGCGGGAGTCGGGCTGACCGGGGTTAACCGGTCACCGCACCGGCCCTGGTGGGCTCAGCACCTTCTGGGCGCATCCACTTCGCATCCACAGCCCCTCCGGCGCACGGCCAAGTCCACAACCGGCAAGCGTCGGGTCGGTCGCCACCTGGGACGGGACCACCATGCCGTGATGAGCATCGTTCCCATGATGGACACCGACGGCCGCCCCGTGGATCCGCTTGCCCCCTTCCGGGGGCAGGAGCGTCGCCGGGGATTCCGACGAGTCAGCCACGGGGTCTATATGAGGTGTGCTGATCTGACCGACGTCGAAGAGCTGGTCCGGGACCTCAAGGCATGGCTCCTGGTGCTCCCCCACGACGCCGTGTTCACCCATGTCACCGCTGCCGCGCTGTACGGCTGGTCGCTGCCGAAGCTGCCCGAGGCGGTGCCGGTCTTCGCCGCGACCGCCGACGACACGCGTCCGCGTCGTCCCGGGCTGGGCTGCTCGCGGCTGCGACGGAACGCGCGTCCCCGGCGTCGGCTCGGGCTGCCGGTCGACGCCCCGGAGGAGGTGCTGCTGCGCGCCGCTCGAGACCTCGCGGTCCTCGACCTCGTGCCGATGGTCGACAGCGCTCTCCGCCACGACGTGGAGCTCGAAGAGCTCGAGAGCATCTGCCGGAGCCGACGGCCCGGGGTGCGCCGGCTCCGCGAGGCCGTTGCCCTGGCCGACTCGAGGCCGGAGTCGGGATGGGAGTCTCGACTGCGGGTCTTCCACGTGCTGATCGGTCTCGACGTCGAGCCCCAGAAGCAGCTGTTCGCACCCGACGGCCGGCCCCTGGGACGCGCGGACCTGCTGATCAGGGGCACCGACATGGTCCAGGAATACGACGGTGCGGTGCACGCGAACCGGGCGGTGCGCCAGCGAGACCTGCGGCGGGCACGCCGCATTGCGGAGACCCCTTACGTGCGGCGTGGGTACACCGCCGACGACCTGATCAACCATGATCTCGCGGTGCTTCAGGAGATCGACCGGGCCCTGGGCCGTCGATCGACACCTTCGCGCCTGCAGAAGTGGCGAGCATGGGTCGCAGAGTCGACGTACTCCCCGGCGGGGCGTGCCCGGCTGCAGAATCGTTGGCGGGTCATCCTGACCCCCCGGCATTGGTCGGGCAATGCACGAACGTGACTGCAAACTGTGCGGTTTGGTCCCAAACCGCGTCCCTCACATCCGCGCGGCGCCCGCGATGATCGCCTCCCGGATCCGGTGGTAGGTGCCGCACCGACACACGTTGCGGATCTCGTCGAGGTCGGCCTCGGAGACCTGCCGGCCCTCGGCCCGGGCCTGCTTCACCTTCGCCACGGCGGCCATGATCTGGCCGGGCTGGCAGTAGCCGCACTGCGGTACGTCGCGGGCGATCCAGGCCTCCTGCATCGGGTGCAGGTCGGCACCAACGGTGGCCGGCAGCCCCTCGATGGTGGTGATCTCGTCGTCCGGCGCGATGTCGGCCACCCGGACCGAGCACGGGTTGAACGCCTTGCCGTTGATGTGACAGGTACAGGCCTTGCACACGTCGAGGCCGCAGCCGTACTTCGGCCCGGTGATGCCGAGGAGGTCGCGCAGCACCCACAGCAGCCGGACGTCGTCCTCGACGTCGACGCTGACCTGCGTGCCGTTGATCTTCAGGGAGTGACTGGGCACGGGGACTCCTCAGTACGCGTAGTCGAGGCCGTCGGTCGGCGACTGCGGCACCGACGGCTCGAACGGATAGGGGTCGAAGGCCAGCGGATCCTGGTGGTTGACCGGGAAGTACGCCGACCTCTTGCCGGTGGCCCGCGCCAGCGCATTGGCCGTGGCGGCCTTGGAGGCGGCCACTCCGAACTCGCCAGCACCGCCGGGACGCCCGGTGGTCGGCGGCATCACGATGACCTCCAGCTCCGGGGGCGTGTTCCACTGCCGGGTGTAGAAGTAGTCGTCCCAGCTGCCCTCGAGGAAGTGCCCGTCGCGCAGATGCAGACTCTCGGTGAGCACCTGCCCGATCGCGTCCATGGTGCCTCCCATCATCTGCGCCTCGAGGCCACGCGGGTTGATCGGCAGGCCGGCGTCGATGGCGAAGACGACCTTGGTCACCCGGGGCCCGGTAACCCCGTCCTTCACCTTGCGGTTGACGGCGCCCGGCCGGGCGTCGATCTCGACCAGCGCGGCGGTCGCACCCTTGTACTCGGTGTGCAGCGCGATCCCCTGCGCCGTACCCGCCGGCATGGACCGCCCCCAGCTGCCCTTCCTGGCGACGGCGTCGAGGACCGCCCGGGCGCGGTCGTCCTTGAGGAACGCGCGCCGGAAGCGGTACGGGTCCTTGCCCATGGCACGGGCGAGTCGGTCGACCATCACCTCCACGGCGGCGACCACGTCGGGGTTGTAGAGGTTGCGGTTGCTGCCGGTCGGGAAGGTGTCGTACTCCATGATCTCGTTGAGCGCCTGGTCGACCGCGCCGAAGTTGTACGGCACGTTCGTGGTGGTCTCGAAGACCGTCTGGGAGAACTCCAGCTCGTTGCCCAGCCCGGCCGGCGGGAGTCTGGCGGCCTCCTGGGTGAGGATCTCCCCCAGGGCCATGGTGTAGTCGGTCGCGACGCTGGTGTGCCGCTGCTCGAACGCGAGCACGTTGCCGCCGAGGTAGCTGGTGCGGACCGTGGAGATGCACATCGGGTGGGTGCGGCCGTACCGGAACTCGTCGGCACGGTGCCACATCAGCCGTACCGGCTTGCCGACCTTCTGCGAGATCTGCGCCGCCTCCAGCGGTGCGTTGACGAACATGCGGCGCCCGAACGCGCCGCCGCCCTGCGTGCAGTGGGCGGTGACGGCCGAGGTCGGCATGCGGAGTGCCTTCGCAATCCGCTGGGCGGTCAGGATCGGCGCCTGCATGCTCGACCAGATCTCCGCCTTGCCGTCGCGTACGTCGGCGATCGCGGTCTGCGGCTCCAGCGCCGAGTTGCTCTTCCAGGAGAACACGAACTCCTGCTCCATCGTCTTCGCCAGCACCGGCAGCTTCGGTACGGCGAACGGCAGCTGGGCCTTGCGCAGCTTCGCCAGGATCGTGTCGTCGGACTCGCCGTCGACAGTCCCCGGGCCCCAGGTGACGTCGAGCGCCCGGACCGCGTCGATGCACTGGCCGAATGTGCGCCCGCGCACCGCCACCCCGGTCGGGATCGTGACCACGTCGCTGATCCCCGGCATCCCGCGGATGGCATCGGCGTTGTTGACCCGCTTGACGCTGCCGTTGATGGTGGGCGCCCGGCAGATCATCGTCGGCCACGCGTCGGGTACGTCCACGTCGAGGGTGTAGGTCTTGGTGCCCGTCACGGCGGCCCGGGCATCGACCCGGTCGTGCGGCTTCCCGATGACGCTGAAGTCCGTGGGTTGCTTCAGGTCGGGCGCCTTCACCTTGCGGGTCTTCCGGCTGGCGGCCCTGGACGCCAGGTCGCCGTACGACAGCGACCGGCCCCCGGAGCCGAGCACGTGCCCGGCCTTGGCCACCAGGTTGTTGAGGTTGTCGCCGAGCTCGATCGCCGCGGCCTCGAGCAGCGCCTGTCGTGCGATCGCCGCGGCTACCCGGAACGGGGTGTACGTCGAGATTGTGGTGTTCGACCCGTAGGTGACCTGGTTGAACTCCAGCTCCGGCCGGGCGTCGGCCAGGGTGACGTGCACCTTGTCGACCGGCAGCTCCAGCTCCTCGGCGATCATCATCGCCGTCGAGGTCGTGATGCCCTGCCCGCTCTCCACCCGGGGCATCGCGAACGAGGCGGTGCCGTCGGGGTTGACCGTGACCGTGATCAGGTTCGCGGTGGGCAGGGTGGCGTCGGTGAGGATGTCGTTGAGGTCGACCGCGTCGGAGGGCTGGGGTGGCGAGGGCACCGCGGCGGTTGCCGGGTCTGCTCCGAGGAACACGTCCGCGCCGGCGATCAGGGTTGCGCCGCCGATCAGGTAGCCGACGAAGCCTCGCCGGCCGATCTCGTGGTCGATGAACCCCCGGGCCGCCGACTGCTGCTGACCGGGGCGGTCGGAGTCTCGCATTGGGCCGTCCTCTCGATGAGGCGTGTCGGACCCGGTTCTCCCGCGCCGGGTCCGGCGGCTGGCCCTCCCTGCCCTAAAGGTCTCACCCGCCGGCGGCCACGAGAACCCCTTGTCTCATGAAACGGGGCTCGGCGTGGCGCCGACTACCTCGGAACAGGCCCGGTCGACCCAGCCACCCACCCGATTGGGCACGAACGGCATGAGGCGACCCGAAATCCATGCGGATTGGTCCCAAACCGCGGAAACGGGCGCGCCGCGGTTGGTCCGGCTCACCGCTCTCCACCGGCGAGGTTCGCCAGCAGCAGCGCCTCGGCCTGGATCACCCGCGTCCACTCGGCGAGGTGCAGGCCCTCGTTGGCGCCGTGGGCGCGGGTGTCGGGGTCCTCGACCCCGGTGACGAGCACGCTTGCGTGCGGGAAGCTCTCGAGGAACTCCGCGATGAACGGGATCGATCCACCCACACCCATGTCGACGGCGGCGGTGCCGTCCCAGGCCTCCCGGAACGCCGCTCGCGCGGCGTCGTACGCCGTCCCGGTGGCATCGATCGCGCAGGCCTCGCCGGTGTCGACCACCGTGAGGGTCAGCTCCGCGCCCCACGGCACCCGGGACTCGAGGTGCTTGCGCAGGCACGCGAGCGCGTTGTCGGTGCTGTCCCCGGGGGCGACCCGCAGCGACAGCCGCGCCCGCGCCGCGGGGACCAGGGTGTTGCTGGCGCCGTCGACCTTCGGGGCGTCCAGCCCGGTGATGGTCAGCGAGGGCCGGGTCCACAGCCGCTCCACGACCGACCCGTCGCCGACCCACTGCGTGCCCGGCAGCGCACCGGACTCCACGCGCAGCCGGTCCTCGGGGTACTCCACGTCCGCGGCCGGGCTCGTGTGCAGCCCAGCGATCGCGACGTTGCCGGCCTCGTCGTACAGCGTGTCCAAGAGCCGGACCAGGCTCATCAGCCCGTCCGGGGCCAGCCCGCCCCACATGCCGGAGTGCACCGCGTGGTCGAGGGTGCGTACCTCGACGTCGACCCGGGCCAGTCCGCGCAGGCTGGTGGTCAGCGCCGGTACGCCGATGTCCCAGTTGCCGGAGTCGGCGATCACGATCACGTCCGCGGCAAGCTCGTCCCGGTGCCCGCGCAGCAGGTCGGCCAGGGTGTCGGAGCCGACCTCCTCCTCGCCCTCCACGAACATGGTCACCCCGACCGGCAGCTCGTCGCCGAAGATGCGCAGCGCGGCCAGGTGGGTGGCGATGCCGGCCTTGTCGTCGGCGGCGCCGCGGCCGTAGAGCCGCTCGCCCCGCTCGGTGGGCTCGAACGGCGGCGAGTCCCAGTCGGCATGGTCGTTCTCGGGCTGGACGTCGTGGTGGGCGTAGAGCAGCACCGTGGGAGCGCCCTCGGGCGCGGGCCTGCGGGCGATCACCGCGGGCGGGCCGTCGGCGCCGTGCCGGACCACCGTCGCGGACAGTCCCTCGGCCTCGAACAGCCGGCGTACCGCCTCGGCACTGCGCTCGACCTCGCCCCTGCGGGCCGGGTCGGCGCTGACGGACTCGATGCGGACCAGGTCCTCCAGGTCCCGGCGTACGCCGGGCAGGACGTCGGTCACACGGGCACGGATCTCCTCGACACTGAGTGGCATGGGCCCAACCTATGCGGTGGACTCGCCCGGCTCGGCCTCCAGTGCCAGGCCGAGCCGCCGCAGCTCCTCGAGGTGGACCGAGGTGAGCTGGCGCAGCACCCGGTCACCCTTCCGGGTCAGCCGCAGGTGCACCCGCCGCGAGTCGGCCTCGTCACGCACCCGCTCGACGAGGCCGAGCTCCTGGGCACGGTCGACCAGCCCGGTCGCGGTGTTGTGCTTGACCAGCAGCGAGTCGGCCACGTCACCGATCGTGGGCCCCTGTCCGGCCATGCTCCCCCGCACCGCGAGCAGCAGCTGGTGCTGGGCGTGGGTCACGCCGCGCTGCTCCGCCGCGTCACGGCTCCACTGGTCGAACCGCCGGAGTCTGGTGCGGAAGGCGAGCAGTCGCCGGTACTGCGCATCGGTCGGCACGAGCGACAGGATAATATGTCGCGTCACGACCTTTTCCCCTTCCCCCGAAAGGCCACCGGTGCACGCTGCCCAGAACGTGTCGACAGAGCCCGGGGCGTCGCGAGCGACGCAGCCCCGTGACCACGCGCACCTCTGGAGCAGCCGGTGACCGGTGACGACGCTCTCGACCCGAGTGCGGCGGATCGCGAGAACCACCCGGGGCGTTCCGTGGAGACCGACGAACGTGCGGCGCGCGGCTCCGGCCAGCCGACCGGGGAGGTGCGCGACGTACGCCACCTCGGCGACTTCTCCACCACACCGCGGATGCTGGTCATCGCGCTGCTCGCCCTCCCCATCGGCGCGGTCGCCGGAGTCACCGCCTGGGCGCTGCTGCGGCTGATCGGGCTGATCACCAACGCGGTCTTCTACCAGCGGATCGCCACCGACCTGGTCGCGCCCGGCGGCAGCAACCACCCGTGGTGGCTGGTGCTGCTCGCCCCGACCGTCGGCGGGCTGGTGATCGGCCTGATGGCCCGCTACGGCTCGGAGAAGATCCGTGGTCACGGGATGCCGGAGGCGATCGAGGCGATCCTGCTCGGTGGCAGCAAGGTGCAGCCGCGGGTCGCCGTACTCAAGCCGGTGTCGTCGGCCGTGGCGATCGGGACCGGTGGCCCGTTCGGCGCCGAGGGTCCGATC
>JBOHDO010000095.1:0-36148 GCA_050699415.1 Marmoricola sp. | reverse complement strand
GCCACCCGAGCTTCGTGATGAGCGCGAGTTTCACCAACCAGGTGCTGGCGCAGATCGAGCTGTTCACGAAGACCGAGGACTACCCGGTGGGCGTCTACGTCTTGCCCAAGCACCTCGACGAGGAGGTCGCCCGGCTCCACCTCGGGTCGCTCGGCGTCAACCTGACCCGGCTCACCGACGAGCAGTCGGCGTACCTCGGGGTCTCGGCCGAGGGTCCGTACAAGCCGGACCACTACCGGTACTGAGAGCATCGGTTCGCCGGCAGAACGCAGCGACAGGGAGGGGCGATGGTGAGCGGAGAGACGGTCGGCCGCACGCGGGTGCTGGTCGTCGACGACGACCCTGCCCTGGCCGAGATGCTTACCCTGGTGCTGCGCAACGAGGGCTTCCACTCCCGTGTGGTCGAGCGCGGCGACCGGGCGCTGCCGGCGTTCCGTGACTACAAGCCGGACCTGGTGCTGCTCGACCTGATGCTGCCGGGCAAGGACGGGCTCGACGTGTGCCGCGAGATCCGGGCCGAGTCGGGCACGCCGATCGTGATGCTCACCGCCCGGAGCGACACCGTGGACGTGGTCACCGGCCTGGAGTGCGGCGCCGACGACTACGTCGTCAAGCCGTTCAAGCCCAAGGAGCTGGTCGCCCGCGTGCGGGCGCGGGTACGCCGTGCGGTCGACCCGGTGCCGGAGCGGATGCACCTGGCCGACCTCGACATCGACGTCGCGGGACACGTGGTCTCCCGCGACGGCGAGTCGATCGGGCTCACTCCGCTCGAGTTCGACCTGCTGGTCTGCCTCGCGCGGCGGCCGAGCCAGGTGTTCACCCGGGAGCAGCTGCTCGAGCAGGTCTGGGGTTACCGGCACGCGGCGGACACCCGGCTGGTCAACGTGCACGTCCAGCGGCTGCGGGCGAAGGTCGAGCACGACCCGGAGAACCCCCAGATCGTGGTCACCGTCCGTGGCGTCGGCTACAAGGCCGGCTCCGCGACGGAACCGGTCCGGCAGGGGACCTCCGGCGATGACGGCGACGCCTGACCGGACCGGTTCCCCCCGCCGTACGCCGCTCGCCGGGGTGCGCCACGGGTTCCAGCGCGTGCTCACGTCGTGGCGCCGCTCGATCCGGGTCCGCGTGGTGGCCAGCATCGTGGTGCTCACCGCCGTGGTGGTCGGCAGCGTCGGCTACCTGGTGATCCGGCAGATCAGCGACGGGCTGGTCTCGAGCCTGGTGTCCTCGTCGCTGGCGGAGGCGGCCAGCGAGACCAACGGAGCGCAGAACCGGCTCTCCTCCGCGGGCGGCAGCGACTACGACCCGCAGGCCCAGCTGCGCCAGCTCGTGGAGGGCCTGGTCTCGCGCGGTGACGTGCGCGGGTACGACGTCGTGGTCCTGGGACCGGTCGGGCCCGGCTCGAAGGGCCAGTTCGCCGGGGTGCAGAGCACCCCGGGGATCGACCCCGCCAGCGTGCCGCACCGGCTCCGCCGGGCGGTCCGGCCGGGCAAGGCGCCGGCCTGGACCTACACCCGGGTCCGCTTCGACGACCCCGGCCGCGAGTCGGTTCCCGGCGTCGCGGTCGGCTCGACGGTGGTGCTGCCCAGCGACGGCGGAGCCTACGCGCTGTACTTCGTGTTCCCGATGACCGACCAGGCACGAACGCTGCACCTGATCCGGCAGGCCCTGCTGACCTCGGGCCTGTTGCTGCTGGCCCTGGTCGCCGGGGTCGCCTGGCTGGTGACCCGACAGGTCATCACGCCGGTCAGGCTGGCGCGCCGCGTCGCCGAGCGGATCGCCTCCGGACGGCTGGAGGAGCGGATGCACGTCTCCGGGGAGGACGACCTCGCCCGGTTGGCGGTCTCGTTCAACCAGATGGCCGACGCCCTGCAGCGCCAGATCCGGCGGCTGGAGGACCTCTCCCGGTCCCAGCGCCGCTTCGTCTCCGACGTCTCCCACGAGCTGCGCACCCCGTTGGCCACGGTGCGCATGGCCGGGGACATGCTGCACGACGCCCGCGACCGGTTCGACCCGGTCGCGGCACGGTCGGCCGAGCTGCTCCACGAGGAGCTCGACCGGTTCGAGACGCTGCTGACCGACCTGCTGGAGATCAGCCGCTTCGACGCCGGGGCCGCTGCGCTCGACCTGGAGCAGGTCGACCTGGTCGAGCTGGTGCGCCGGGTGGTCGACGGGAACCGGTTGCTGGCCGACCACCGCGGGGTGCGCATCGACGTACGGGCCGCCGGGCGGTGCGTCGCCGAGGCCGATCCCCGCCGGATCGAGCGCGTGGTGCGCAACCTGCTCAGCAACGCGATCGACCATGCCGGTTCGCCGGGCTCGGGCATCGTGGTGCGGCTCGCGATGGACGCCGATGCCGCGGCGGTCAGCGTGCGCGACCACGGCGTCGGCCTGGAGCCGGGCCAGCAGGCGATGGTGTTCAACCGGTTCTGGCGGGCCGACCCGTCCCGGGCGCGGAGCAGCGGGGGCTCCGGGCTGGGGCTGGCGATCTCGCTGGAGGACGCCCACCTCCACGGCGGCTGGCTGCAGGCGTGGGGTGCGCCGGGGGAGGGCGCCCTGTTCCGGCTCACGCTGCCGCGGCGAGCGGGCGACTCGCTCGCGCACAGTCCGTTGCCGCTGGTGCCTGCGGACGCCGGCGCACCCGCGGGGGAGGTGCGGGCATGAGCACGAGCAGGCGAGGCCGTCCCGCCCTGTGGTTGCTGCTGGCCGTGCTGCTGCCCCTGGTGGTGGCCTGCTCGATGCTGCCGGACCAGGGTGCCGTGCACCGGCGTACGGCGACCCGCGGCGCCGGCCAGGCCCAGCAGGTGCCGTACTTCGACCCGCCGGGGCCGGCCCGCGGTGCATCGCAGGAGCAGATCGTCAAGGGGTTCGTCACCGCGATGCAGGCGATCCCGCTCAACCCCGCTGCGGCGCGCAGCTTCCTCTCCGACCGTGCCCGCTCTGTCTGGCAGCCCAACGGGGGCACGATCGTCTACCAGGCCAGCAACGTGCAGCGGACCCGGCACGGTGTGGGGCTGCGCCTCTCCGACGCCCACCGGCTGGACTCGAGGGGCGGCTGGCGGGCCGGCCCGACCCACAACCAGACGCTGCACCTGCGGCTGGTCCGTGAAAAGGGGCAGTGGCGCATCGACAACCCCGTGGACGCGCTGATCGTCTCGGCGGAGACGTTCCAGAGCCAGTTCACCCCGTTCAACCTCTACTTCTACGACCGCAACGGCCGGGTGCTGGTCCCCGACCCGGTCTACGTCCCGCGCGGGGAGGAGACCGCGACCAACCTGGTGCACGGCCTGCTGGCCGGCCCCGACCCGCGGCTCGCGCCGGCGGTGCGCAATGCGTTCCCCACCGGCACGAACCTCGACCTGTCGGTGGTGGTCACCGACAACGGGATCGCCGACGTCCCGCTGAGCAACCAGGTGCTCAAGCTCTCGCCCGATGAGGTGGGCCGGGCCATCATCCAGCTGGCGCGCACGTTGCGTGCGGTGCCGGGCATCCACCGGGTGCGGATGACCGTCGGGGGCCAGACGCTCGCCATGCCGGACGGCCGCACCAGCGTGAGCGTCGACGAAGGGGTCGAGTTCGAGCCGACCGGTGTGGGTGCCAGCCACCAGGTGATCGGCATCCGCAACGGCCGCGTGGTCACGCTCGGCCACGGCGTCGGGCAGCCGATCGCCGGCCCACTCGGCAGGCACGGCTACGCGCTGCGTTCGCTGGCCCTGGATCGCTCCGGGGGCCGGGTGGCCGCGGTGGCCGCCGACGGGTCGACCGTGTTCGTCTCCTCGCAGACGCCCCGGCAGGAGACCCACCGGGTCTTCGAGCACGGCAACAACCTGCTGCGGCCGATGTACGACCTGTACGGCCGGCTCTGGCTGGTCGACCGGACACCCAACGGTGCGGTGGTGCACGTCCTCCGCGGTCGCCGGGACCGCGTCGTCAGGTTCCCGGGCATCAGCGGACAGGACGTGGACGCGTTCTCGGTCTCGCCCGACGGCAGCCGGCTGGCGGTGTCCCTGACCGGCGGCTCCCGGCCCCGGGTCGAGGTCGCCACCATCCTGCGCGGCCAGGGCGGCACGGTGCTGCACGGCCTGCAGCCGCGCCCCATCCCGGTCGCGTCGTACACCCAGGACGATCCCGGACCCTCGGTCGACGTCGGCTGGCGGTCGGCCACCCAGGTGGCGGTGCTCACGCACCCGCGTTCCGGGCTGAGCCAGGTCGTCTACACCATGGCCGACGGTTCCCCCGGAGGCTCCGAGCCGATCGCCCCCGAGCCGTTCAACGGCAGCGCCCGGGAGCTGGTGGTCAACGCCGACGGCCGGCTGCCGCTGATGCTGGTCGACTCCACGGGGCGGCTGGATCGCATCGACGAGGCCGGCAAGTGGCAGTCCATGGGCGTGGCCCACGTAGCCGCCGCGGCATATGCCAACTAGCGCCGAGGTTTCGCGACCCCGGATGAGCCGTATCCACAGCCACCGCCCAGCCAGGTGAGGTTTCGCCGATCTCCGGCGAGGCTGGGCCGGTGCGTGATGCCTGGACCGACCTGTTCCTGGGTGGAGGGTGTGTGGTGTGCGGCCACCCGGGGCGGCCGTTGTGTGACGGCTGTGAGCACAGCCTGCCCGACGACGGCTTCGCGGTGCGACCGGAGCCGAGCCCGCCCGGACTGGCACCGGCGTTCGCAGCGGGGGAGTACGCCGACCCGCTGCGTGCCCTCGTGCTGGCGCACAAGGAGCACCGGGCGTTCGGCCTGGCCCGGCCCCTGGGTGCCATCCTGGCCGCCGTGGTCCGGGTCGCGGTGTCCCCGCGACCGCGCGCACGGGTCCTGCTGGTCCCGGTGCCCTCGCGGCCGGTCGTGGTCCGCGATCGTGGCCACGACCCGGTGCACCGGATGACCTTGCGGGCGGCCGCGGTGTGCCGTGGGTCGGGGCTGGACGCCGGCGTGCACCGGCTGCTGCGACAACGGGTGCGGCTGGCCGACCAGGCCGGCCTCGGCTCCGCCGACCGGTCCCACAACCTGCGCGAGAGCCTCGCCGTGGTGCCCTCGGCGCGAGCGGTCCTGGTCCGGTCCGGTGACCCGGTGGCCGCCGTGGTCTGCGACGACGTCCTCACCACGGGTGCCACCGCACGCGAGGCCCAGCGCGCCCTGCACGACAGCGGCGTCCCGGTGCTCGGGATCGCCTGCGTGGCCGCGACCCGCAGGAGGCACCCTGTCCGGGTCGGGCCGGAGGGGCAGTGACGGACGGCGCCGTGGAAACCCGGGCACGGCACTCCGGGCGCCACGAGGCGCTACCGATTTGTGGCCACACCGGTTAGCGTCGGTGTATGGAGTCCGTCCGGGTCCGTGGTTGCGTCGGGTCAACCGGGACAGCGCCCGGGGAGTCCGAGCCCGGACGCCGTATCCCGCCTCGACAAGCCGAAGCCAGCCGCAGGCGAAACGGTCCACGTAAGGCCGGCCCGGGGAGCCCCCGGGCCGGTCGAGCACGGTGCGGCTTAGTCGTAAGTCCTGCCCTCCCCGGGCGGCCAGATGCCGTGCGTGCGGGGGAGAAGGCCAGTAGTGGCAGAGAAGCTGCGAACGTCTCAGCAGGCGGGTGTGGGGTCGAAGACCAGGTCGGCCGGACGGACTCCTTCCCCAGAGGTCGCGCAGATGGGCCAGTGCCTGTCCGCGCGGCCTCTCTTGCCTTGGTCCCTGTCGTCGTCCCACATGCCCGGCGGAGGTACGGGCACGTGGCCTGCGAGTAACGGAATTCGAAGCACGGGAGGTCCGCGTGGACGTCGTAGTCAGCAGCCGACAGTGCGAGGTGTCGGAGCGCTTCCGGGAGCATGTGGAGGAGAAGCTCTCCAAGCTCGAGAAGCACAACCATCGGATCATCCGGGTCGAGGTGGTGCTGACGCGTGAGCGCAACCCCCGCCAGCCCGAACGTGCGGTCAAGGTCGAGCTGACCGCCAAGTCACGGGGACCGATCGTGCGCGCCGAGGCCCATGCCGAGGACAAGATGGCTGCACTCGACTTCGCGCTGGACAAGATGGCGGCGCAGATGCGTCGCGCTGCGGACCGGCGCAAGGTGCATCGGGGCCAGCACACACCGGAGTCGGTGCACCAGGCCATGTCGAGGTCGGACTCGGAGGTCGACGCCGGTCAGGACGGTACGGCGCTCGAGACCACCGAGCGCCATGCCAGCCCGGTCCGGGTCGACGGAGACGGCCCCCTCGTGGTCCGGATGAAGACGCACGCAGCCGCACCGATGGGGCTCGACCAGGCCCTCGACGAGATGGAGCTGGTCGGCCACGACTTCTACCTGTTCGTGGACAAGGAGACCGAGCGTCCCAGCGTGGTCTACCGCCGACGGGGCTACGACTACGGCGTGATCTCGCTGGACCTGACCTGAGCTCATCGGCCCGCGCCCGGGGCGCGCGATGCCGGTTCGCGGTTCCCGGTGCCCAGCCGGCTGGCGACGTGCGATGATGTGCGGGTGTCCGACGCCACATCCTCGGCCGATGCCCCCGTGCGGGTCATCCTCGTGGACGACCAGGAGCTGTTCCGCCGGGGGCTGACCATGCTGCTGGGCGCCGAGCCCGACATCGACGTGGTCGGCGAGGCCGGCGACGGTGTCTCGGCGGTCGACCTGGCCGTCGAGAAGGTGCCCGACGTGGTGCTGCTCGACGTACGCATGCCCAAGCGGTCCGGGTTGCAGGCCTGCATCCAGATCCGGGAGCAGGTGCCCTCGGCGCGGATCGTGATGCTCACCGTCAGCGACGAGGAGCACGACCTCTACGAGTCGGTGAAGAACGGCGCGTCCGGCTACCTGCTCAAGGATGCCTCGATCGACGAGGTGGCCCAGGCGATCCGGCTGGTCGCCGGGGGCCAGTCGCTGATCAGCCCCTCGATGGCTGTCAAGCTGATCGACGAGTTCAAGGAGATGACCCGGCGCGGGCGCGACCAGGTCCCGACCCCGCGGCTGACCGACCGTGAGCTGGAGGTGCTCCGGCTGGTGGCCCGCGGGATGAACAACCGTGAGGTCGCCCGTCAGCTGTACATCAGCGAGAACACCGTCAAGAACCACATGCGCAACATCCTGGAGAAGCTGCAGCTGCACTCCCGGATGGAGGCTGTGATGTACGCACTGCGCGAGAAACTGCTGGACATCTCCTGACGTCCGGCCTTTGCTTGCGACCCGTGGACTCGCTCAGCATCGGCCAGGCGCGGCGCGTCGCCCTCGTCGCACAGGGCTTCCGTGACCCCCGGCACGCCGTTCCGGACATGCGGACGCTGATGCGCTCCCTGCGGCGGACCGGCGTGCTGCAGGTGGACTCGGTCAACGTGGTGCAACGGGCCCACTACATGCCGCTGTACGCGCGGATGGGGCCCTACGACACCGGCCTGCTGCACCGGGCCAACAGGCACACCGCCCGCAGCCCGCGCCGCGTCGTCGAGTACTGGGCGCACGTCCAGGCGCTGATGCCGGTGGAGCTGTGGCCGGTGATGCAGCACCGGATGGCCTTCCATCGCGCGCAGCGCGGCAAGTGGTGGGGCGTGGTGTCGGAGGAGCTCGCCTCGCGGGTGCTCGCCGCCGTGACCGAGCGCGGCGCCTCGACCGCTCGGGACCTCGACGACGGCGGCCCCCGGCGTCGGGACCACTGGGGCTGGAACTGGTCGGAGACGCGCAAGGCACTGGACTTCCTCTACATGGCCGGCGACCTCGCGATCGCCGGGCGCAACAGCCAGTTCGAGGTGATCTACAACCTTCCCGAACGGGTGCTTCCCGCCGAGGTGCTTGCGCTGCCGACGCCCACCAGGCAGGAGGCGGACGTGGAGCTGGTCCGGCGCGCGGCCACCTCGCTCGGGGTGGCCACGGTGCAGTGCCTCGGCGACTACTACCGGCTGGGCGAGGGGCACACCACCGGTGCGAAACGGGCGCAGGCAGCCGTGGACCGGCTCGTCGAGGCCGGTGAGCTGGTCCCTGTCCGCGTGGACGGGTGGCGCCGGCCCGCCTACCTGAGCCGCGGCGTCCGGATTCCGCGCACGGTCCGGGCCCGGGCGCTGCTCTCGCCGTTCGACCCGCTGGTGTGGGAGCGCTCGCGGACCGAGGCGCTGTTCGGCTTCCGCTACCGCATCGAGATCTACGTGCCGGCGCACAAGCGGGTGCACGGCTACTACGTGTTGCCGTTCCTGCTCGGGGACCGGCTGGTCGGGCGCGTGGACCTGAAGGCCGACCGGCAGGCCGGCGTACTGCAGGTGCGGGCGGCGTACGCCGAGCCGAAGGCGCCGCACGAGACCGCCGAGGAGCTCGCGGCCGAGCTGCGTGAGCTGGCCGGGTGGCTGGGCCTCGACGAGATCGTCGTCCACCCGCGCGGCGACCTTGCGCCGGCCCTCACGGCTGTCATCCACGGCTCGGCACTCGCGGCCTCGCGCGGCCGTTAGGATGGTAGGGCCCGTGTTCCCGGGCCCGTGAGCACGCCTGCCAACCGGGGAGTTTCCTGCTGTGTCCGTCATCGACAAGGTTCTGCGCATCGGCGAGGGCAAGATCCTGCGACGCCTGGCGGGGGTCGCCAAGGCCGTGAACGCCATCGAGGACGACTTCGCCACGATGTCCGACGCGGATCTGCAGGGGATGACCGCGGAGTTCCGACAGCGCCTCGACGACGGGGAGGCGCTCGACGACCTGATGCCGGAGGCGTTCGCGACCGTCCGTGAGACCGCCAAGCGGGTGCTGGGGCAGCGCCACTTCGACGTGCAGGTCATGGGGGCCGCGGCGCTCCACCTGGGCAACGTCGCCGAGATGAAGACCGGTGAGGGCAAGACCCTGGTGGCGACCATGCCGGCCTACCTCAACGGCCTGACCGGCAAGGGCGTGCACGTGGTCACCGTCAACGACTACCTCGCGCAGTACCACGCCGAGTGGATGGGGCGGGTCTACAAGTTCCTCGGCCTCACCGTGGGCGTCGTGGTGCCCGAGATGGACCCGGACGAACGCCGGGTGGCGTACAGCTGCGACATCACCTACGCCACCAACAACGAGCTCGGGTTCGACTACCTGCGCGACAACATGGCCACCTCGCTCGAGGAGTGCGTGCAGCGCGGGCACAACTTCGCGATCGTGGACGAGGTCGACTCGATCCTGATCGACGAGGCCCGCACCCCGCTGATCATCAGCGGTCCGACCGAGGACGACGTGCGGTGGTACCACGAGTTCGCCAAGGTCGCCAAGACGCTCGCGAAGGACGTCGACTACGAGGCCGACATCAAGAAGCAGACTGTCTCGATCCTCGAGCCGGGGATCACGAAGGTCGAGGACTACCTCGGCATCGAGAACCTCTACGAGGCGGAGAACACGCCGCTGATCTCGTTCCTGAACAACTCCATCAAGGCCAAGGAGCTGTTCCGCCACGACAAGGAGTACGTCGTCCTCGAGGGCGAGGTCCTCATCGTCGACGAGCACACCGGCCGGCTGCTCGCCGGCCGGCGCTACAACGACGGGCTGCACCAGGCCATCGAGGCCAAGGAGGGTGTGGAGGTCCGCGAGGAGTACCAGACCCTGGCCTCGATCACGCTGCAGAACTACTTCCGCCTCTACGACAAGCTCTCCGGGATGACCGGTACCGCGATGACCGAGGCGTCGGAGCTGGACAAGATCTACAAGCTCGGCGTGGTGCCGATCCCCACCAATGAGCCGCTGATCCGGATGGACCAGCGCGACTTCGTCTACCGCACCGAGCCCGCGAAGTTCAACGCGGTCGTCGACGACATCGCCGAGCGCCACGAGAACGGGCAGCCGGTGCTGGTCGGCACCACCTCGGTGGAGAAGTCCGAGCTGCTCTCCGGCCTGCTGAAGCGCCGGGGCGTGCCGCACACCGTGCTCAACGCCAAGCAGCACGCCGACGAGGCCAAGGTGGTGGCCCTCGCCGGCCACAAGGGCTCGGTCACGGTCGCGACCAACATGGCGGGCCGGGGCACCGACATCATGCTCGGCGGTTCGGTGGAGTTCCTCGCCGACCAGGAGCTGCGCGAGAGTGGTCTCGACCCGGTGGAGAACGCCGAGGAGTACGAGGCTGCGTGGCCGGCAACCCTGGAGAAGGTGACCGCGCGCGTCGGGGCCGAGCACGATGAGGTCAAGCAGGCGGGCGGGCTGTACGTCCTGGGCACCGAGCGGCACGAGTCCCGCCGCATCGACAACCAGCTGCGCGGTCGCTCCGGCCGGCAGGGAGACCCGGGCGAGTCCCGGTTCTACCTCTCGCTCGAGGACGAGCTGATGCGTCGGTTCAAGTCCGACTGGGTCGAGCGGGTGATGGCGGCCCTGAACATGCCCGAGGACATGCCGATCGAGCAGAAGTCGGTGACGCGGTCGATCCAGTCCGCCCAGTCGCAGGTCGAGGCGCAGAACTTCGAGTCCCGCAAGAACATCCTCAAGTACGACGACGTGATGAACAAGCAGCGCGAGGTGATCTACGCCGAGCGCCGCAGCGTGCTCGAGGGGGTCGACCTCACCGGGCACGTCCGCTCGATGATCGACGAGGCCGTGGCCGCCTACGTGCTGCCCGCGACCGAGGAGTTCGCCGAGGAGTGGGACCTGCCGGGGCTGTGGTCCGACGTCCACCAGCTCTACCCGGTCTCGGTGCGGCCCGAGGACGTCGAGCGCGAGGTGGGTGGCCGCCAGAACCTCGACCGGCAGACGCTGCTGGCGGACCTGCAGACCGATGCGCACAAGGCGTACGACGCCCGCGAGGCCCAGGTCGGCCCGGAGGTGATGCGCGAGCTGGAGCGGCAGGTGCTGTTGTCGGTGCTGGACCGGAAGTGGCGTGAGCACCTCTACGAGATGGACTACCTGCGCGAGGGCATCGGACTCCGCGCCTACTCCCAGCGCGACCCGTTGGTGGAGTACCAGCGCGAGGGCTTCGACATGTTCACCGCCATGAAGGACGGCATCCGCGAGGAGACCGTCGGCTTCCTGTTCAACCTCGAGGTCCAGTTCGACGAGGAGGCCGAGGCCCAGGAGCCCGCCGAGGACATGGTCGAGGTCGACGGCGCGCCCGCCGCCGAGCCGGTGCCGGCAGCGGCGGGGTTCCACGCCAAGGGGCTGCAGCAGCCGAAGGCCCCGGAGCACCTGTCCTACTCGGCTCCCGACGAGGTGGGCGACGCCGAGGTGCGCGGGGAGACCTTCACCACGGCCGACGACCCGTTCGCGAAGGTCAGCCGCAACGCCGCCTGCCCGTGCGGGTCGGGCAAGAAGTACAAGAAGTGCCACGGCGCCCCGGGTGGCCCAACCGGCCTGACGGCCAGGGTCAACGGCTGAGTCTGGCTCAGAAGATCCGCGGTGGGCGGGTTTCGACACGCTCGGTCGCGGCTTCGTCCCTCAGCCGCGCTCGCTGCTCAACCACCAACAGCGAGTCCGCTGTCGCGTCCTCGCTCAGCCGAACTGCAGGGCGGTGCACAGCCAGCGCCCGCGGCGCAGCTCCAGCCGAGCGGCGATCGCGCGTGACCGGTTCCCGTGGCGGACGTGCACCCCGAGCTCGGCGGCCCCGGGGCTGGGGCAGGACAGGTGCACGCTGTGCACCCGTGCGCGGAGTCGCCGCAGGCGGCGGTCGACCGGTGTGACCTGGGCCAGTGCGTCGGCCCGCCGGACCAGGTCGTCGTAGACCTCCTCGGTGGTCCAGCGCAGCAGCTGGTGTGGCCCGCGGTCGCCGCCGACCACCTCCACCACCGCGGCGCAGAAGCGCCGGGCGAACGCGTCCAGCTCGGCGCGGCGGGCCTGCGTGCCCTGCCCGGTGGGCCGGTGGTGGAACGGGCCGTCGGTGAACTGCAGTGCGAGCGTGCCCTGCGTCGTCCCCATCGGCACGTCCAGGTCACGTGGGTCGGGGGCGACGCCGAGCAGGCTGGTCACTCGCGCGGCTCCACTGCGGTACGCCGGTGGGCGTCCGAAGACCTGGGTCATGGCGTCTCCTTCGTGGGTGGTGGGACCCGTGGGGAAGGCGAAGCCGGACACTGCACCGGATCGGACAAACCCCCCGACCCTTCTGTTTGCGTCCGGTTGCGTCATACAACGCTTGTTCGACAGCGGTGTCAACGCTTCGTCCACAGGCCCCCACGAGGTTTCGTGGGCGCACCAGGTGGGTAGGAACGCCGCATGACACTGGACGGTCGACTGCGGGAGGTGCTCGCCGACCTCGAGAGCCATGCCGACGGGGTGCGGCCAGTGACCGGGAGCACCGGGCCGCCCCCGTCCGTGGAGGACGCCTCGGTCGACCTGGTGTCGCGGATGCACGCCTCGGTCGGCGAGGCGCTGGCCGTCCGGACGCGCGCGGGCGCACGGTTCGTCGGCGTGCTCACGCACATGGGCAGCGACTACTGCGTGCTGCGCGCCGCCCGCGAGCGTGGCGTGGTGCGCTGCGGCGCGATCGCCCGGGTCGAGGGCTTGACCGGGGGCTGGCTCGACGAGGCTGCCCGGCCGTTGGTCAGCCGGCTGTCCGTGCGGGCGGCACTGCGCCGGCTCGTCGACGCCGAGGCCCACGTGGTCGTGCACCTCGGCGCAGAACGGTGCGAGGGGCAGGTGGCCCGGGTCGGACGGGACTTCCTCGAGCTCGACCGGGCAGGCGCCACCGGCTCCTCGGTGACCGCGATCCCGTTCGGCGCGATCGACCTGGTGCGAGTGCCCTCCTGAGCCCGACCCACCGGTCGTCGCGACGTGCTGCCCGGGCGGCTCAACCGCTCCCGGGGCCGTCCTCGAAGGGGTGGTCGGTGACGAACCGCGCCGTCTCGTCGTAGAGCCGCTGGATGTAGGCCTCCAGCTCGGTGACCTCCACCCGCCACTGCCCCCGGCCGCCGATCTTGATCGCCCGCAGCTCGCCGCGGCGTACCAGGGCATAGGCCTGTGCCCCGGAGATGCTCAGGATCTCCGCCACGTCGGCCAGCTGCAGGAATCGCGCGGCCGGCTCGCTGGTGCCGCCGGTGGTCGTCACAGCACCACTGTGCCACCCGTTGTGTCCGGTTGCTAACGGATCCGGCTGTTGGGCTCCACATTCGGGCGGTCGGCTGTGGCTGGACCTCGTCGGGCGCTGGGACGTGTCCGTGGCGGGCGGCGGCGAATGAAAGAATCCCGGCGGGCACTGAGAGCAGGGGAGAGCAGGGGAGAGCAGGGCATGACCGATCGTCTGCGGGAGAGCGATCTCGCGCTGCTGGCGCAGGAGTCGTCGCAGACACCGATGCAGAACGCGACCCTGGAGATCTTCGACCTCGGCCACTCCGGGTTCGACCACGACGCCCTGGTCGCCCACATCGAGGACCGGATCGCCTTCGTGCCGCGTTACCGGCAGCGGCTGCTGCGGGTGCCGGGGAGGCTGGCGAACCCGGTGTGGGTCGACGACGTCGACTTCGACCTCGCGTACCACGTCCGCCGGTCGGCGCTGCCGCGTCCGGGGAACCTGGAGCAGTTGCTCGAGCTGACCGCCCGGATCGCCTCCCGGAGCCTGGACACCGACCGGCCGCTGTGGGAGGTGTACCTGGTCGAGGGCCTTGCCGACGGCCGGCTGGCGGTGCTGTCGAAGTCGCACGAGATCCTGGTCGACGGGGTCTCCACGGTCGACATCGGACAGGTGCTGCTCGACGTCGACCCGGGGCCGCGACGCGTGGTGCAGGAGGGCTGGACACCGCGGCACGAGCCGGCACCGGCGCGGCTGGTCGCGGACGCGCTCGCGGAGACCGGTCGTCATCCCGGCACGGCGGCGGCGACGGCACGGAGCAACCTCGCGGCCCTGTCCCGTGGCCTGGGCGCCGTACTCGGTCGCGCCGGCGAGGTCGCCGGTGCGCTGTCCAACCGGGGCCCGCGGGCGGAGTGGCCGTTCAACGTCGACCCCTCTGCACAACGGCGCATCCTGTGCGTGCGTACGTCGCTGAAGGACCACCGGAAGGTACGCCGCGCGCACGGCGGGACCGTGAACGACGTCATCCTCGCCACGCTGGCGGGAGCGCTGCGGTCCTGGCTGATGGCTCGGGCAGAGCCGGTCGGCGGGGCACGTCGGCTGCGGGCGCTGGTGCCGATGAGCGTGATCGACGAGGAGCTCGAGCCCACATCGCTGGGTTCGCAGGTGATCGCCCGCCTGGTCGACCTGCCGGTCGGGGAGTCCTCGCCGGTCGTCCGGCTGCACCAGGTCTCCTACGCGCTGAATGCGCACCGGGAGACCGGCAAGGCGGTCGCGGCGGACCGGATCGCGGGCGTGGCCGGCTTCGCGCCCACCACGTTCCACGCGCTGGGCTCCCGGCTGGCCGCGGCCGACGACCGCCACGCGAACCTGGTGGTCACCAACGTCCCCGGGCCGCAGTTCCCGATGTACCTGGCCGGTGCGGAGATGGTCGCGTCGTACCCCGTGCCTCCGCTGCACCCCGGCTTCTCGCTGGCGATCGGGGTCACGTCGTACGACGGCGGGGTCTACTTCGGCATCAGCGCCGACCGGGACGCCCTGCCCGACGTCGAGGTGCTCGGCCAGTGCGTCACCGACGCGCTGGAGGAGCTGGTCTCCACCACCGGGGGCTCCCGTGCCCGTGCGCGCCGCGGCACCGCCCGGCCGGGTACCACGAGGAACTCCTGACCGGCCGGCTGGAAGGCCGGGAGGTTGTCTGACAACATCGCCAGCATGGACAGCATCACCCACCCGCCGATCCCCGCCAACGAGCCCAACCTCGACTACGCCCCCGGCAGCCCCGAGCGCAAGGACATCACCGACGAGCTGACCCGGCTGGCCGGGCGCACGATCACCCTGCCCGCCACCATCGGTGGCCGCCGCAGGTCGGGCGGCGGCGCCGAGATCCCGGTCGTGCAGCCCCACGACCATGCCTCGGTGCTGGGGGTGATCCGGAACTCGACCAGGACCGAGGCCGAGGCGGCCGTCCGTGCCGCGACCAAGGCGGCGCCGGGCTGGCGTGCCCTGTCGTACGACGACCGGGCGGCGATCTTCCTGAAGGCCGCCGACCTGCTGGCAGGACCATGGCGGGCCCGGATCAACGCCGCAACCATGCTCGGCCAGTCGAAGACGGTGTGGCAGGCCGAGATCGACGCGGCGTGCGAGCTGATCGACTTCTGGCGGTTCAACGCGCACTTCGGGCACCAGCTGCTGGCCGAGCAGCCGATGGCCAACGCGCGCGGGGTGTGGAACCGGGTCGACCTGCGGCCGCTCGAGGGGTTCGTCTACGCGATCACGCCGTTCAACTTCACCGCGATCGCGGGCAACCTGCCGACCGCGCCGGCGCTCATGGGCAACACGGTGATCTGGAAGCCCTCGCCCACCCAGCAGTTCTCAGCGCACTTCCTGATGCAGCTGCTGGAGGAGGCGGGTCTGCCGCCGGGCGTGATCAACATGCTCCCCGGTGACGGCAAGGAGGTCTCGGAGGTGCTGCTGTCGCACCCCGACCTGGCCGGGATCCACTTCACCGGGTCGACCGCGACCTTCCAGCACCTGTGGGGCGAGGTCGGCAAGAACATCTCGACGTACCACTCCTACCCGCGCATCGTCGGCGAGACCGGCGGCAAGGACTTCGTGGTGGCCCATCCCACCGCCGACCTCGACGTGCTCCGGGTCGCGCTGCTGCGGGGAGCGTTCGAGTACCAGGGGCAGAAGTGCTCGGCGGCCTCCCGCGCCTACGTCCCGCGGTCGCTGTGGAAGAAGCTCAAGGCCCCGCTGGTCGAGGAGACCGAGGCGCTGCCGATGGGCAGCCCGACCGACCTGTCCAACTTCATGGGCGCGGTGATCGACGCCCGTGCCTTCGACAAGCACCGTCGCGCGATCAACCGTGCCAAGCGGTCCGACAAGCTCGAGGTCATCGCCGGGGGTCGGCTCGACGACAGTGTCGGCTGGTTCGTCCGGCCCACGATCGTGCAGGGACGCGACCCGTCGGACGCGATGTTCACCGAGGAGTACTTCGGCCCGATCCTGGCGGTGCACGTCTACGACGACAGCCGCTACGAGAAGGTCGTCCAGCAGATGGAGTCGTCGGCGAAGTACGCCCTCACCGGCGCGGTGATCGCCCAGGACCGTGACGTGGTCGCCTGGACCCAGCAGGCGCTGCGGTTCGCGGCGGGCAACTTCTATGTCAACGACAAGCCCACCGGCTCGATCGTGGGGCAGCAGCCCTTCGGCGGCGCGCGCGCGTCCGGCACCAACGACAAGGCGGGCTCACCGGCGAACCTGATGCGGTGGGCGTCGCCACGCTCGATCAAGGAGACCTTCGTGGCGGCGACCGACTACCGCTACCCGCACATGAACGGGGGCTGAGCCGGCGCCCCCGGCCGGAGGGCATCAGGCATCGGGCCCTCGACCACCGGTGGCGAGCCAGTCGCGGCCGACCCGGCTCTCGGCCTTGAGCGCCTTGAGCAGCATGTCGGCGATGAAGCCCTCGATCCTGCCGCCCACCACCGGGATGTTCACCCGCACCTCGGCATCGACGGTCTCGGTGGTGCCGGTGTCGTCACCGGCCAGCCGGACCGTGCCCGTCATCTCGCCGGGCTTGCCGGGAATGGCGACCGACAGTGTCGCGTCGGTGGCCGAGGACCATTCCTCCTCCTGCACAATGTTGATCTCCTGGCCCACGAACTTCCTGGCGAACGACGGCAGTCCGTCGGCGGGACGGCGCTGGTCCACCCTCACGCGCATTCGCTGGCCGTTGGGCTCGATCGTGACGGTATGCCGGGGGAAGTGCTGGTACTCGCAGACCTGTTCGCGGAAGCGGGTCTCGGCGAGCATGGCGTGGACCTGCCCGGGCGTCGCGCCGTCGTACCTCATCTCGTGGGTGAGCTTCTTCATCCGTGATCTCCCTGCAGCCAGGCCACACCCATCTCGTGCTCCTCCTCCATCCCTTCGGCCGACATCTCGGCCATCTGCTTCTCCAGCCTGCCGCCGACCACGGGGATCCTGATCCTGATCTCCCCGGCCATGGTCTCGGTCGTGGCATCGCCGGACTCCTCGAGGATGAGCTCACCGACGAACGACACCGGCTTGCCTCGTGACTCGATGCGGAACCCGGCCCGGGTCGGTGAGGACCACTCCTCCTGCTGGACCACGGTCACGGTGGCACCGAAGACCCTCTTGACGAAGTCGGGAACCCCGGCCAGGTCCTCCACCCGCTCGACGTGCACGGTGGTGGCGCCCGCGGCGCCGGGAGTGACCGCGACGTCCACGGAGAGCGCGCCCACGTGCTCGGCCGCCCGCTTCCGGAAGGCGGGGTCGGTCAGCATCGCGTGGACCTCGGCCGCGCCCGCGTCGTAGTGCACCTGGTGCCGGAACTTCATGGGGTCATCATGCTCGACGCCGCTGCGGCCGCATAGGTTGGCTGCATGACCGACGTGCACTTCGGGGAGCAAGGTGCGCTGCTCACCTACGGCAGCTACCTGCGACTGCCCCAGCTGCTCTCCGCCCAGGTGCTGGAGTCCGAGCCGCCCGCCCACGACGAGCTGCTGTTCATCACGATCCACCAGGTCTACGAGCTGTGGTTCAAGCAGCTGCTGCACGAGGCCGAGACCGTGCGCGACGCGCTGGTCTCCACCGAGGCCGCCAGTGGCGGCCGGGACCTGTGGTTCTGCCGGCACCTGCTCGGCCGGATGCATGTCATCGAGCAGGTGCTGGTCCACCAGATCGACATCCTGGAGACGATGACGGCCCAGGACTTCCTGGAGTTCCGGCAGCGGCTCGCGCCGGCGAGCGGCTTCCAGTCGGTGCAGTTCCGCGAGCTGGAGTTCCTCTCCGGGGTCAAGGACCCCGGCTTCGTACGGCGCTTCCGCGGCCTCACCGACGACGAGCGCGCGCGGCTGGAGCGGCGCCTGGCCGAACCGACGCTGTGGGACGGCTTCGTGCACGTGCTCGGCGAGGCCGGCCTGGACACATCGTCCGACGAGGCGATCACGGCCTCGCTGCGCACGGTCGCCCACGACCGGTCCTCCTACGCCGACATCTGGGCGCTGGCCGAGGCGCTGCTCGAGCACGACGAGATGGCGTCGGCCTGGCGGGCCCGGCACGTTGTCATGGTCGAGCGCATGATCGGCGCGAAGACCGGCACCGGGGGGTCCACCGGCGCGGCGTACCTGCGCACCCGGCTGGACCTGAAGTACTACCCGCTGCTGTGGGAGCTGCGTTCGGCCCTGTGAGCCCTCGGTTCGCAGTGCCGTGACCCGTCCGAAGGGTCTCATGCACGAGACACGGGTGTGCGCGGGCAGTTGTGACCGCCCCCGGGCAGTCCTAGTGTCAGCAACGTGACCACCTCGCTGGATACCGGCAAGTCCGAACTGCTCGAGCGACTGTGTGAGTATGCCGAGGGGAGGGCCGGCGGTGAGTCGGGGCCGCTGTCCATGCCGGACCTGTTGCGGCGCTACTACCGGCACGTGGCCCCCGAGGACCTGCTCGACCGGTCTGAGTCGGACCTCTACGCCAGCGTGCAGCACCACCTCGAGCTCGGCGCCGAACGTCCCCAGGGCACCGCGAAGATCGACGTGTTCACGCCCACCGACGCCTCGCACGGCTTCTCGGCCCACGGGCACACCGTCGTGCAGGTGGTCACCGACGACATGCCCTTCCTCGTCGACTCCGTGTCGATGGCGCTGGACACGCTGCGCGAGGACGGCAGCCAGCACCAGGTCTTCCTGGTCATCCACCCCCAGTTCGTCTGCCGGCGTGATCTCGGCGGCACGCTGCAGGATGTGCTCGACGACCATGCGGACACCAGCCCGCACGACGTGCAGCGGGAGTCGTGGATGCACCTCGAGGTCGACCGGGTCCCCAACGACCAGGTCGACGTTGTCGAGCGGCTGCTGGGCAAGGTGCTCACCGACGTTCGCGAGGCGGTCGAGGACTGGCCGAAGATGCATGCTCGCATCGGCGAGATCATCGACGAGCTCGAGCAGGACCCGCCGCCCCTGGCCGAGGACGAGCTGCATCGCGGCAAGGAGTTCCTGGAGTGGCTGGCCGACAACCACTTCACGTTCCTCGGCTACCGTGAGTACCAGCTCGAGAGCCGCGACGGCGACGACGTGCTCGTCTCCACGCCCGGCACGGGCTACGGCATCCTGCGGCCGGACCCCAAGCGGACCCGGGCCCTGCCCCGGGAGGTGGCCGAGCGGGCCCGGGAGAAGACGCTGCTGGTGCTCGCGAAGGCGAACTCGCAGGCGACCGTGCACCGGCCGGTGTACCTCGACTACGTCGGCGTGAAGACGTTCGACGCCGACGGGGAGGTCGTCGGTGAGCGGCGGTTCCTGGGACTGTTCGCGTCCTCGGCGTACACCGAGTCGGTGAACCGCATCCCGATCCTGCGCGACAAGGCGCACGAGGTGCTCCAGCGCTCCGGGTTCGAGGCGATGAGCCACGCCGGCAAGGCCCTGATCGACGTGCTCGAGAGCTATCCCCGAGACGAGCTGTTCCAGACCTCGGTGGACGACCTGGTGGCGATCAGCACCCAGGCCGTGCACGCGCGGGAGCGCCGGCAGCTCAAGCTGTTCGTGCGCAGCGACATCTACGGACGCTTCCTGTCCTGCCTGGTGTACCTGCCCCGCGACCGCTACAACACCATGGTCCGCGAGCGGATCATGCGCATCCTCAAGGACCAGCTCCACGGTGACACGGTCGAGTACACCGCTCATCTGGGCGAGACCTTCGCCGCCCGGCTGCACTTCGTGGTGCGGCCGGCGCCCGGTGAGCGGCTGGCCGAGCCGGACGTGGCCGACCTGGAGAGCCGCTGCGCGGCCGCCGCGCGCTCATGGCGCGACGACTTCATGTCCGCAGCCGTCGGGCAGTACGGCGATGATGCGGGCGGCAGGCTCGCCCGCCGGTACGCGGACTGCTTCCCCGAGGCCTACAAGGAGGACTACCCGCCGGCGACCGGGGCGAGCGACCTGGCCCGGCTGGAGGAGATCACCGGCGAGGAAGGGCTGGCGCTGTCGCTGCAGGAGCCGGCCGGCGCCGCGCCGGGGACGGCACGGCTGAAGCTGTTCCGTGTCGGCGACCGGCTCTCCCTGTCCCAGGTGCTGCCGATGCTGTCGACGATGGGCGTCGAGGTCGTCGACGAGCGTCCCTACGAGCTGGAGAACCTCGAGCTGCCCTCCTACATCTACGACTTCGGGCTGAGGTACTCCGAGGCACTGCCCGAGGATGCCCGCCAGCTGTTCGTGGACACGGTGCGGGCGGTGTGGGAGGGACGCAACGAGAGCGACGGGTTCAACGCCCTGGTGCTCGCGGTCGGGCTGAACTGGCGGCAGGCCACCGTGCTGCGCGCCTACGCGAAGTACCTGCGCCAGGGCAACACGCCGTTCGCGCAGGACTACATCGAGGACGCGCTGCGGCTCAACCCCGGGATCACCCGGATGCTGGTCGAGCTGTTCGAGACCCGCTTCGACCCGGTGCAGCACGGTCTGGCCGCCGACGACGACGCCCGCCGCGCGACGTGCGCCGACCTGGAGGAGCGGATCGGGCACGCACTCGACGAGGTCGCCAGCCTGGACCAGGACCGCATCCTGCGGGCCTACCTGGTCTCGATCCGGGCGACGCTGCGCACCAACTACTTCCAGGCGGACGAGCACGGGCGGCCGCACCACTACCTCTCGCTCAAGCTCGAGCCCGACGAGATCGACTACCTCCCCGAGCCGCGGCCGCGCTACGAGATCTTCGTGTACTCGCCCCGCGTCGAGGGCGTCCACCTCCGGTTCGGCGCGGTGGCCCGTGGTGGCCTGCGCTGGTCCGACCGCCGCGACGACTTCCGCACCGAGGTGCTCGGCCTGGTCAAGGCACAGATGGTCAAGAACACGGTGATCGTGCCGGTCGGCTCCAAGGGCGGGTTCTTCCCGAAGATGCTTCCCGACGTCTCCGACCGCGAGGCCTGGCTGGCCGAGGGCAAGGCCTGCTACATCACGTTCATCTCCGGCCTGCTCGACCTCACCGACAACCTCGTCGACGGCCGGACGGTGCCGCCCGACGGGGTGGTGCGCCACGACGGCGACGACAGCTATCTGGTCGTTGCCGCTGACAAGGGCACCGCCACCTTCAGCGACATCGCGAACGGGGTCGCCAAGGACTACGGCTACTGGCTGGGCGACGCCTTCGCCTCCGGGGGCTCGGCGGGCTACGACCACAAGGACATGGGAATCACCGCACGCGGTGCCTGGGTGTCGGTGCAGCGCCACTTCCGGGAGATGGGCGTCGACTGCCAGACCGAGGACTTCACCTGCGTCGGCATCGGCGACATGTCCGGTGACGTGTTCGGCAACGGCATGCTCTGCTCCGAGCACACCCGGCTGGTCGCGGCGTTCGACCACCGCGACATCTTCGTCGACCCCGACCCCGACCGGGCCACGTCGTACGCCGAGCGGCAGCGGCTCTACGACCTGCCCCGCTCGTCGTGGCAGGACTACGACACCTCGCTGATCTCCCAGGGCGGCGGGGTGTGGCCGCGCAGCCTGAAGTCGATCCCGGTGAGCCCGCAGATGCAGGCCGCCCTCGGTGTCGAGGCCACCAAGATGACCCCGGCGGAGCTGATGCAGGCGATCCTGCTCGCGCCGGTCGACCTGCTGTGGAACGGCGGCATCGGCACCTACGTCAAGGCCGAGTCCGAGAGCCACACCGACGCCGGCGACAAGTCCAACGACGCCATCCGGGTCAACGGCTCCCAGCTTCGGGTGCGCTGTGTCGGCGAGGGCGGCAACCTCGGGTTCACCCAGCGCGGCCGGATCGAGTACGCGCAGAACGACGGGCGGATGTGCACCGACTTCATCGACAACTCCGCCGGTGTGGACACCTCCGACCACGAGGTCAACATCAAGATCCTGCTCGACCACGCGGTCCGGGACGGCGACCTCACCGAGGAGCAGCGCGACCAGCTGCTGGCGTCGATGACCGACGAGGTGGGCGAGCTGGTGCTCGGGGACAACTACCACCAGAACCTCGCGCTGGCGAACTCCGAGGCGCAGGCGCCTGCGCTGCTGCACGTCCACGAGGACTGGATGCGCACGCTGGAGCGCGCCGGCCTGCTCAACCGGGAGCTGGAGGCACTGCCCACCCGGCGGGAGGTCGGGGCTCGCCGCGAACGCGACGAGGGGCTGACATCGCCGGAGCTGTCGGTGCTGCTGGCCTACACCAAGATCGTGCTGGCCGAGCGGCTGCTGGACACCGACATCGCCGACGACCCGTTCCTGCGCAACGACCTCTACTCCTACTTCCCCAGCCCGATGCGCCAGGACTACCGGGCGCAGATGGAGCGGCACCAGCTGCGCCGGGAGATCGTGGTGACCCAGATCGTCAACCAGCTGGTCAACGGCGCCGGCATCACGTTCTACCACCGGCTGTCGGGGGAGACGAACGCATCCGTGGCGTCGCTGGCACGGGCCAACTTCGTGTCCCGCGAGATCTTCGGAGCCGAGAAGCTCTGGCGCCAGATTGCGGCGTACGACAACAAGATGGATGCGGGGGTTCAGACCCGGATGCGGCTGGAGGTGCGCACCCTGGTCGAGCGTGTCTCCCGCTGGCTGGTGAACAACCGTCGGGCCCCGCTGGACAGCGAGGCGCTGGTCGACCAGTTCGAGGTCGTGGTGGAGAAGCTCATGGCCGCCCTGCCCGACCTGATGACCGGGGTGGAGCTGGAGGCGTTCCGGGGCCGACGGGACGCCCTGGTCGAGCAGCAGGTCCCGGAGGAGCTCGCGTCGAAGGTGGCCTGCTGCCCGCCGGCGTACATGCTGCTCGGCGTGGTCGAGACCAGCGCCCGCGACGGCCGTGACCCGGTCGAGGTGGCGCGCACTCACTTCGACGTGGCCGAGCGGCTGCACCTGCCCGCGCTGGTGACCCGGATCCTGGCGCTGCCGCGCGACGACCGGTGGCAGACGATGGCGCGCGCGTCCTTGCGTGACGACCTGCACGCGGTGCATGCGCAGCTGACCGCCCAGGAGCTGGCCGGCACCGGGCTCGAGTCCGAGCTGGAGGACGGCGCGGTCGAGCAGCTGGACGAGATCTGTGTCGACGACGGGGCCGACCTGGCCCGGCTGTCAGTGGCGCTGAGAGTGGTGCGCTCGCTCCTGGGCTGAGCCCGGCCGTTCGGATCCCGGATCGACACCACACCGGCTCGGCGCTACCGTGGCGCGTTCGCACCGTGGCCTCTAGCGGCCCCCGGCCACCCGGACGGTGGTGCCGGTGACGTACGACGCGGCGTCCGAGAGCAGCCATGCCACCGCCTCGGCGACCTCGTCCGCGGTTCCGGCCCGGCCGAGCGGAACCCTCGAGCCGACCCGGTCGACCCGCTCGGGGTCCCCGGCGTCGGCGTGGATCCGGGTCTCGATGATGCCCGGCGCCACCCCGACCACGCGGACGCCGTCGGCTGCGGCCTCCTGCGCCAGCCCGAGCGTGAGCGCGTCGACCCCGGCCTTGGCGGCTGCGTAGTGCACGTACTCGCCGGGTGAGCCCAGCGTGGCTGCACCGGAGCCGATGTTGACCAGGACACCGCCGCCACCGCCGTATGACCGGCCCATCCGGCGCACCGCTGCGCGCGCGACCAGGATCGCGGCGGTGAGGTTGAGCTCGATGCCGCGACGTACCGTCTCGACGGGCGTCCGTGCCAGTTCAGCGACGTGCAGGGTGGCGCCGGCGTTGTTGACCACGCCGGTCAAGGGGCCGGTGGCCGCGGCGAACAGTGCGTCGATCCCGGTGTCCGCTGTCACGTCCGCACGGACGGTGCGGATCGCCGCGCCAACCTCACGCACCCGGGCTGCGGTGGCCTCCGCGGAGGCTTCGTCGCTGACGTAGCCCAGCACCAGGTCGTGACCTGCGCTCGCCAGCCGTAGTGCAGTTGCAGCCCCGATGCCTCGGGTGCCGCCGGTGATCAGGGTGAGGGGTCGCTCCACCCCGGTCAACCTACCCGGGCGGGGTGGCCTGTCGACGACGGTGCGACCCTAGACTCACCCGCATGAACCTCGCGGACCTTGGTGTCGCCGAGCTCGCCCACACCGTCGCGTCCGGCGACCTCACCGCGGGGCAGGTGGTCGAGGACTGCCTGGCCCGGATCGCCGAGCGCGACCCCGCCCTGAACGCGTTCTCGGGGGTGCTGGCCGAGGGGGCCCGCGAGGAGGCTGCAGCCCGCGACGCGGAGCTCGCCGAGGGCCGGCCGGCGGGCCTGCTGCACGGTGTGCCGATCGCGGTCAAGGAGGAGATCGACGTCGCCGGCTGCGTGACCACCTTCGGCGGCCGTGGCAACAGCACGCCCGCGGAGCACGACAGCGAGGTGGTACGCCGGTTGCGTGCGGCCGGTGCCGTGGTGATCGGCAAGACCCGGATGCCCGAGTTCGGGCAGTGGCCCTACACCGAGTCCGCGGACGGCGGCATCACCCGCAACCCCTGGGATCCCACGCGCACTCCCGGCGGCTCCAGCGGTGGTACCGCGGTCGCGGTCGCCGCCGGCATGGTGCCCTGCGGCCTCGGTGGTGATGGCGGTGGGTCGATCCGGATCCCGTCGGCGTGCTGCGGGCTGTTCGGGCTCAAGCCGGCGCGTGGCCGGGTCAGCAGCGCGCCGATGCGCCACCTGTGGTGGGCGCTGGGCACCACCGGGCCGCTGACCCGGTCGGTGCTCGACTCCGCGCTGGTCTACGACGCGATCCGTGGCTCCCGGCCCGACGACCTGTTCTCCGCGCCCGAGCCCGAGCGCGGGTTCGTGGAGTCGGTGCTCGACCCCGTGCCGCGACTGCGGGTCGGCTGGTCCACCAGGCCGGCGGCGCGCGGCGTGCGGCCGGATCTGCAGGCGGTGCGGGCGGTGCGGGAGACCGCGGCACTGCTGGACCGGCTGGGCCACGACGTGGCGCAGGTGGAGCCGGACTACCCCGACCTCACGTTCGCGTTCGGCGCGCAGTTCTACGCCGGCGTACGTGCGGAGGCGGACGCCGTGGAGCACTTCGACCGGCTCGAGCGCCGTACCCGCGAGACGTACCGGCTCGGTGGGTGGGTGCGTCCCGCGGTGCTCGAACGCGCCCTGGCGGCGGGGGAGAAGGTGGCCGAACGGGCCAATCAGGTCTTCGACGGTGCCGACGGGGTGGATGTGCTGCTCACCCCCAGCATCGCCACGCGGCCGCGGGAGGTCGGCGTGCTCTCCAGCGGCGGCACCTTGACCCAGATGTGGCGGGCGATGCCGATGATCGCCTACACCGCAGTGTGGAACGTTGCCGGCAACCCGGCGGCGTCGGTGCCGGCGGGTGTCGGCCCCGACGGGCTGCCGCTGGCGGTGCAGCTGGTGGGACGACGGGCCGACGAGGCGACGGTGCTGCGGCTCGCCGCGGAGCTGGAGAGCGAGCGGCCGTGGCGGATGCCGCAGGTGCCGTCGCCGTCGGGGGCGGCGCGCTGATGGGGTTGCTCGCGACGACCCCGCGTGCCTTCGTACGCCGTCGGCTGCTCGGCCCGGCGGCACGGCTGGCCGGGCGCCCGCTGCCCAGCCCGTTGGCGGGACGCGTGGTCATGGTCACCGGCGCCTCCTCCGGCATCGGCTCGGCCGCGGCGCGGGCCGTGGCCGACCGAGGCGGCACCGTGCTCCTGGTCGCGCGGAGGGCTGACCGGCTCGATGCGGTCGTGGCCGGGATCCGGGCCACCGGCGGGTCGGCGCACCCCTATCCGTGCGACCTCACCGATGCCGCCGCCATCGACGCCCTGGTCACCCAGGTGCTCGCCGAGCACGGTCACGTCGACATACTGGTCAACAACGCCGGCCGGTCGATCCGGCGCAGCCTGCGGTACTCCTACGACCGGATGCACGACTTCGAGCGCACCATGGCGATCAACTACTTCGGGCCGGTGCGGCTGATGCTCGGGCTGTTGCCGGGCATGCGCGAGCGCCGGTTCGGCCACGTGGTCAACATCGTGACCTGGGGCGTGCAGCTCAAGGCGCCGAAGTTCAGCGCCTACATCTCCTCGAAGGCCGCGCTGGACACGTTCTCGCGGATCGCGGGCCGCGAGACCTGGGCCGACAACGTCACCTTCACGAACCTGCGGCTCTCGCTGGTGCGCACCGACATGATCGCTTCGACCGAGGCCTACCGGCGGATGCCGGCCCGGACGCCGGAGCAGGCGGCGGAGCTGGTGGTGCGCGCGCTGGAGGACCGGCCGCTGACGATCGGCACCGTGGCGGGCAACGTCGGGGAGGTGCTCAACCTCGTGGCGCCGCGGCTGATGGACGCGGCCATGGCCCTCAGCGACCGCTGGGTGCCGGACTCCCGGGCGGCCCGGGGCGTGGTGGCGCCGTCGGACGGAGCGGCCGGGGCGGTCGCATGGGGTGACCGGGCCGGCGGCTGACCGGCAGCGCGCACCTGCGGCGACAATGGTTGCCGTGGAGAAGCTTGGCAGCAGAGCCGTATACGCCAACCCGTGGATGTCGGTCCGGGAGGACACGATCCGCAGGCCGGACGGATCGGTCGGCATCTACGGTGTGGTCGACAGTCCCGACATCAGCGGTGCTGGGTCTTCGTGGCCACGGAGCTCACCCAGCGAGCTCCGGAGAGGGAGCCCGAGGAGCAGGACATGGAGTCAGCCCGGTTCACCCGTGCCGCAGTCGAGCGGATGATCCGCGACGCCACCATCACCGACGCCAAGTCCATCGCGGCCTACGCCCTGCTGCTCCTGCACGGGCGAGCGCGGACAGATCGAGCTGTCCCGGTGGCGGCGCGTCACGTCCGCCTGCTGAACCGGATGTCGCCGTTGGGGAGGCGACTGCTTCGGTACCGATCGTCGTGGGCACGGTGGTGGTGCCAGCTGCACAGCAGGACGCCGTCGGCCAGATCGGTCCGGCCGCCCTCGGACCAGGGCTTGCCGGCGTGGTGTGCCTCGCACCATGAGGCGGGAACGGTGCAGCCCTCGGCCCGGCAGCGCCTGTCACGGACTGCCATCGCCTTGCGCTGCGCCGGCGAGAACAGACGTCGGGCCCGGCCAAGGTCCAGTGGCTCGGACCTGTCGCCGAGGACCACGGGCAGGATCCGTGCCGTGCACGCCAGCCGACGGGCCTCGGCCGCTGTGATCGGTTCGGCACCGTCCACTCCCGCGGCGGCCAACCGGGAGTGGAGCCGGTCGAGCCCGACGGTGACCATCACCGTGGTGGCGTCTCCGCCGTGCAGCGGCAGCCGCACGGGGTCGATGGCCTCCAGCAGCGCGCAGAACGCCTGCCCGCGCTTGCGATGGACGGGGATCCTGTCGCCGTCCTGGACGCCGGGGATGCCGAGCGCCCCGGTGGGATCGTGACCGGTGTCGTGGCGTGGTGAGGTGAACGCGTCCAGGTACGTGCCCAGCCGGCCCGCCACCGCATCCGGGACCTCGATGGTGATCCGGCTGCATCCGTCGCCGAGCCGCTTGGTGCGCAAGCTCGTGGTCTCCCGGGCCCGGCGCTCCTCGGCCTCCAGCGCCCGGGCCTCATGATCGTCGGCGACCTCGGGTGCCACCACCTCCAGGATTCGTCGGCCCAGGACCTGGAGCTCGCGCGGGCGGTGCCGCTCGGCGAGCTCGACGAGGTGCTGCTCGGCGCGAGCCGGGATCTCGGGGTCCAAGTCGCCGGGCAGCTGCTCCAGGCCGTGCACGATCACCCGCGCCTGCGCCTGGTTGACCCGGCCCGCGACCAGGGCCGCCGCGAGGTGGGACCAGCGCTTGTCCAGTGCGACGGCCAGGCGAAGGTCCGCGGCGTTGGGGCCGTTCTCGGTCAGTGTGTGGTGGGCGAGCCAGACCGCAGCGTCACGGGCCCCGGTCTCCTCCGTCACGTCGTCGGAGACCGCGAGAATCTTCAGCCGCAACGCGACCAGCCGGCGCTCCTGCCGATGCAGCGTGACCAGTGCCTCCCGCTTCTCCGAGGCCGACATGAACGCCGGCTCGACGGCGTGCGCCTTGTCGAGCGACGCGGCCAGCGCATCGGCGAACCGCAGCACCGGGTGCCGGTCGGGTTCGCTCGCCTGGATCGCCATGTCCGAAGCCAACCACACGGCACCGACAGTTTCGTTTACCTGATCGATTGTGTGTGCCAGGGAGGGCTAGTGATGCGGGTGCCCGTGGTGGTGGCGGTGGTGGTGCTGGCCGTGGTGCTTGTGGTGCTGGACGTGGTGCTTGTGGTGCAGCCGGACGCCGGTGCTGGAGGCGAACACCACCACGTTGCCGGTGTAGTCGGTGCCGGTCCAGCCGGTGCACGAGATCAGCAGCAGCCGTGAGGGCGTGCGGTGCTGGTTGAACAGGTAGCGGGCGCGCTTGGCGAGCCCGGCCCGGGTGTAGTTCTTCACCCGGGTGGCGCGGTACAGCGCGGTTCCCTTGTGCGTGATCACCTTGATCCGGTCGCCGGGGCGCATCCGGCCGAGGTGGTCCATCACGCCGCCGCCGGTGTGCACGGTGTGGCCGGTGAGCACGGTCTGGCCCCGCTCCTCACCGGGGGTCGCGCTGCGCCGCCACCAGCCCACGATGTGGTAGTCCCGCGGTGGGTCGAGCGCGCCGTACGAGGTGATCCGGATCGGGACCACCTGCGCCCGCGTGTGCAGCGACGGGACAACCAGGCGCACCGGCTTCGCCGAGGCCGGCAGCCGGGCCGGCTGCTTCCCAGGCACCGCCACGGCGCAGACCACGAGCGCGGCGAGCAGGACCCACACCACCGTGCCGATCTTCGCTGCGAACCACTGGATCCGGAACGCGTGGCCCGGGCTGTCGCTCAACCGCGTCTCACTCCTGCGTCAGGCGGAACCGGCGGTACGCCGCCGTGGCCGCTCCGGCCGAGACCAGCAGCAGTGCCGAGGTGGCACCGAGCACCAGCCTGCTCGGCCCCTGGTCACCCGAGCCGGTGGGGTAGCCGTGGGCCAGACCCGAGTTGACCGCGGTCGGCAGGTGGGGCGCCTTCTTCACGTGGCGCGGCGGGGTCACCTTCGCGGGCGCCTTCGCTGCGGCCTGCACCACCCCGTTGGGCCCGCAGGTCACGTGGCCGATCTGGCCGCTGACCAGCGAGGCGCCGGCGAACTTCTTCGCCGCCGGAAGTACCTGGATGTAGAAGGCGGTGACGTCGATCTTCTTGCCACCGTCGGTCTTGACGCCCTTGTTGACTCGGATGGACAGCAGGTTGGAGCTGATCTGATCCAGGGCCGGGCTGAGGCCCTCGTAGGCATTGTCGAGGCCCTCCTGCAGTGGATCCAGAACCAGTTTCAGGGGATCGCTCAATTGACCGAGCTGCCCGGCGAGGGCCTTCTTGACCTCCTGCTGGACGACGTTCTGAAAGGCCTGCTGGGTGGTCTCGTTGAGCCCGGCGGAGGGGATGATCTCGGTGCCCGTGGGTGTGAGGGGATAGTTCGTGCTCGCGGTCAGCAGGTCGTAGGACTTCGAGCCGCCGCTCGGGTTGGGCAGCGTGATGGCGATCGGGAACTGGTTGCGGCCGGTGGTGTCCAGAGTCTGTGCGTCACCGTGCGCACCGCTCGTGTTCGCTGTGCAGGTCGCCTGGATCACGCTCAGGGATCCGAACAACCCGATTTTGCCCAGCGGGGTGTTTCGGATGCCGTCGGTGATCTGTTTGACCACAGTATCGAGTTGGCCCCCCAGCTGATCTGTAACCGGGTTCAGCGCCTTCTTCAGCGGGCCGCTGATCGCGCCTTTGCCGAGCACGTCCTTCAGGTCGAGATCGAGGTTGGCGAGGTTGCGGGTCAGGGTGCGCGGGCTGATGGTGCAGCCGTTGTCTCCGACCTGGACGGCCCCACCTGCAGCGCCACCCGTCAGACCCGCGCACGCATAGGAGAAGCCGTCGCCGTTGCGGATCAGCGCCCCGGCATCCTGAGGTGCCACACCTGCCGCCGCCGCGTTGTTGTCCGGCAGCAGGTCGGCGACTTCGGGAATCGTGCTGGCGTCGTTCTTCACCTGGCCGTGGCCGTCGTTGTACGCCGTGACCAGCTGGCTCACGCCGGGGTTGCCGGCGACCGAGACCTGCAGCGACTGCGCGCTGGCCTGGGAGACGTGGCCCGCGGCCACGGCGGGGGTGGCGGACAGTGCGGCCAGCGACACCAGCCCGGCAACGGCACCCGCTCGCACCACATGTGGTTTCACTGGACTCTCCCCCTCAGGGTGATCAGGCCCGAGATGCCGCGCCGCTCCTGTCGGCTCAACGAGACGCTGTCCGAAAGGTCACGGAGCCCGAAACCAGCAGCGGCGACGCCGCCCGGTGGGGGAGCGGACCCGGTTCAGCTGGCCTTCTTCTTGGTCTTGCTCGCCTTGCCGGCCTTCTTGGCGGTCTGCTTCCTGGCCGGCTGCTTCTTCGTGCCCTTCTTCGCCGACCCGCGCGAGCCGGACGAGGCCGAGGACGCCTTCCTCCCGGAGCCCCCGGAGTCCCCGGTGGACTCGCCGCGGGCGCTCTTGGCCGCGTCGACGCTGCGCTGCAGCGCAGCCAGCAGGTCGACCACCTCCCCGGGGGACCTGCGCTGCTCCGGGGGCGCCTTGACCTCTCCGCCCTCGATCTTGGCCTCGACCAGCGCCTCGACCGCCTCCCGGTAGTCGTCGTGGAACTCGGCGGCGTCGAAGTCGCCCGCGAGGGTCTCGACCAGCATGTTGGCCATCTTGACCTCGCTGTCCTTCGCGTCCTCGGTGCCGGTCTCGGCGAGGTCGGGGGTGCGGATCTCGTCGGGCCACATCATCGTCTGCAGCACGATCACGTCCCCGTTCTCGGCGTTCTTGCCGGGGCGCACCCGCAGCACCGCGAGCGTGGTGCGCTGCCGCAGTGCCACCGTCACCAGCGCCATCCGGTCGGCGTCGACCAGGGCCTGGCGCAGCAGGGCGTACGGCTTCGCCGCGCTCTTCTCCGGCTCCAGGTAGTACGACTTCTCGAACAGCATCGGGTCGATCTGGTCGGTGGGCACGAACTTCTCGACGCTGATCTCACGGCTGCCCGTGACCGGCAGCTCGGCGAGGTCGGTGTCGTCGAGCACGACCATCTCGCCGTCCTCGGTCTCGTAGCCCTTGGCGATGTCGGCGTACTCGACCAGCTCGCCGTCGAGGCTGCAGACCCGCTGGTACCTGATCCGGCCGCCGTCCGTGGCGTGGACCTGGCGGAAGGCGATGTCCTTGCTCTGGGTCGCCGCATACAGCTTCACCGGGACGCTGACCAGCCCGAAGGAGACGGCTCCCTTCCAGATTGCGCGCATGGGTACAGGATGGCCCCATGCGCCCCATGCTTGCCACCCGCGGTGATCGGGTGCCCTCAGGTGGGGACTGGGCGCACGAGGTGAAGTGGGACGGCATGCGGGTGCTGGTCGACACCGCTGGAACGGCCGCGCGGCTGTTCTCGCGCCGCGAGAACGACGTCACCGTCTCCTTCCCCGAACTGCACGGGCTGGCCTCAATGGGCGACGTGCTGCTCGACGGGGAGGTGGTCGCGCTGGCCGGCGGCGTGCCCTCGTTCGCGGCGCTGGCCGACCGGATGCACGTGACCGACGTACGTCGCGCCGCGCGGCTCGCCGAGAAACAGCCGGTGCTGCTCGTCGTCTTCGACCTGCTCCGCCTCGACGGCCGAGACCTGGTGGCCAGGCCCCTCCGGGAGCGCCGGCAGGCGCTGGCGCAGCTGGGCCTGCAGGGACCCGCGTGGCAGGTGCCGCCGACCTACGACGACGGCCAGGCGCTGCTCGCCGCTGCCCGGGAGCAGGGGCTGGAGGGGGTGGTCAGCAAGCGGCTGTCCTCGCCGTACCGTCCCGGCGTGCGCAGCCGGGAGTGGCTGAAGTTCCCGCTCCGGAGCACCGGGTCGTTCATCGTGGGCGGCTACCGGCACGAGACCGGCAGCGACCGACGCGTCGGCGCGCTGCTGGTCGGCGAGCGCGGGTCGGGGGGCCTGTGCTACCGCGGCCGGGTGGGCAGCGGGGTGGCCGGCCGGGCCGCAACCCGGCTGGCCGGTGTGCTGCCCGACCTGGCGGCCGCCGGCTCCCCGTTCGTCGACGAGGTGCCCCGGGTGGACCGGGAAGGGACGGTCTGGCTCCGGCCCGAGCTGGTGGTCGACGTGGAGTACCTCGTGGTCACCGCGGACGGCCGGTTGCGCCAGCCCGCGTACCGTGGGATCCGCAACGACCTGATCCCCGAGGACCTGGAGTGACACCATGCCCACCCGCGATCTGACGACGCCTGAGTTCGAGCAGGCGGTCACCGGCAACGACATCGTGCTGGTCGACTTCTGGGCCGAGTGGTGCGGCCCCTGCAAGCAGTTCGCGCCCACCTACGAGACTGCCTCGGACAAGTACGACGGCATCGTCTTCGCCAAGGTCGACACCGACGCCGAGCAGCAGCTGGCGCAGGCCGCCGGCATCTCGTCGATCCCGACCCTGATGGCCTTCCGCGAGGGGATCTGCGTGTTCTCCCAGGCCGGCGCGCTCCCTCCGGCCGCGCTCGACCAGCTGGTCGAGGAGGTCCGCGGCCTGGACATGGACGAGGTGCACCAACAGGTCGCCGCGGAGTCCGACGCCAGCGAGATCGACCTGGAGACCTTCGCGGCCCGGCAGGCCGAGGGCGGCTACGTGCTCGACGTGCGCGAGCCCAACGAGTACGCCGCCGGCCACGTGCCCGGGGCCGTGGCGATCCCGATGGGCGACGTACCGCAGCGGGTCGGGGAGCTGCCCACCGACCGCACCGTGCACGTGATCTGCCAGAGCGGAAGTCGCAGCCGGCAGGTCACCGACTTCCTGCGCGGCCGCGGCCTCGACGCGGTCAACGTCTCCGACGGCACCGGAGCCTGGGCCGACCGCGGCTGGGCGATGGAGTCCTGACCCTCCATGGGCATGAGCGCCGCCGACTGGGACGCCCGGTACGACGCAGCCGAGCTGGTCTGGTCGGCGGGCCCCAACCGGTGGGTCGAGGAGCTGCTCACCGACCGGGAGCCGGGCCGTGCAGTCGACATCGCCGCCGGCGAGGGCCGCAACGCGCTGTGGCTGGCCGGCCGCGGCTGGGAGGTGCTCGCCACCGACTACTCCGCCGCCGGGCTCGAGCGCGCGCGGCAGCGGGCCGCGGAGCTGCCCGAGGAGACGCGGTCGCGGCTACGGCTGTTGGTCGCCGACGCCACCGAGCCGGTGCCCCGGCTGGAGACGCAGCTGTCGTACGACGTGGCGCTGCTGTGCTACCTGCAGCTGCCCGCCACCCAGATGACCCGGGCGCTGGGTCACGCCGTGGACGCGCTGGCGCCGGGCGGGGAGCTGGTCGTGGTCGGCCACGCGCTGGCCAACCTGACCGGGGGCACCGGCGGTCCGTCGGACCCGGACGTGCTCTACGACTCCAGGACGGTGGTCGACACCCTGGCCGACCTCGGCCTGCGGGTGGGGGAGGCAGCGATCCGGGAGCGGCCGGTCGAGGGCGCCGAGCGGCCCGCGCTCGACACGGTGGTGACCGCGGAAGTACCTCGCTGAGGATATGGCCGAGCAACGCACGGAGGTGCGGGTCGACGTCGAGGGGCGCACGCTGACCCTCGTCAACCTCGAGAAGGTGATGTACCCGCGCACCGGGACCACCAAGGCCGAGGTGCTCGACTACTACGCGCGTATCGCACCGGTGCTGCTGCCACACCTGGCCGGACGCGCGGTCACCCGGATCCGCTGGCCGCACGGCACCGGCGGCGACCGGTTCTTCGAGAAGAACGCCCCGGCGGGCACCCCGTCGTGGCTGCGCACCGTGGACGTGCCGACCACCGGTTCGCGCTCGGGGTCGGGCGAGGAGGGCACCCTGCGGTTCCCGGTCGTGGACTCGCTGGCCGCGCTGACCTGGCTGGCCAACCTCGCCGCGCTGGAGCTGCACGCGCACCAGTGGACCGTCGACGGCGACGGCGGCGTACTTCCGCCCGACCGGCTGGTCGTGGACCTCGACCCCGGGGAGCCGGCCGGGCTGGGGGAGTGCGCCCGGGTGGCACTGCTGGTGCGCGACCGGCTCGCCGACGACGGGCTGACGTGTGCCCCCGTGACCAGTGGTTCCCAGGGCCTGCACCTGTACGCCGCGATCCGCGGGGATCACCGTGAGCTGGTCGGAAGCACGCCGGACGAGGTACGCGGCTACGCGAAGCGGGTCGCCGAGGAGCTGCAGCGTGAGCACGGTGACCTGGTGGTCGCGCAGATGACCAGGTCCCGGCGCCGCGGCAAAGTGTTCCTGGACTGGTCGCAGAACGCCGGGTCGAAGACCACGGTCTCGCCGTACTCCCTGCGGGGCGGGGAGCTGCCCACCGTCGCGGCACCCCGAACCTGGGACGAGGTCGAGGGCGGGGCCGAGGACCCGCTCGCGCTGGAGCAGCTGAGACTCGACGACGTGCTGCACCGCGCGCAGGAGCACGGCGACCTCTTCGCGTCGAACCACTGAGCCGGCATTCCTTGCCGGTGAGACCCGCCCGCACCGGTAGCCGGTGGTGTGCCGTCCGTGGCACCACGCCTGCTCCTGGGACTGGGGCGTCCTCGGGCCACCGCCGGCCGGTGGTGCCGGGGCCCGGAGGCACGCATGCACCGCTCGGGTCGGGCGACCAGCCTCGGTGGAGCCGTGAGGTTCGCCGGGAGAGTGGGCCCCCGCTCCGGCCGGCAACCCCCCGGATCCGGTGCCGTACCCTTGGCTCTCGTGGCTTCCAGGGACTTCGACGCAGAGATCAAGCAGCTCCGGACCACGCTGGGCACGATCGGATCCGTGCTCGATCCCGACGGCATGCGCTCCGAGATCGCCGACCTGGGCGAGCAGGTGGCCGCGCCGGATCTGTGGGACGACCAGGCGAACGCGCAACGGGTGACCTCGAGGCTGTCGATGCTGCAAGGTGAGCTGGAGCGGTTCACCTCGCTGGAGCGGCGGGTCGACGACCTCGGGGTGCTGGTCCAGCTCGGCCAGGAGGAGTCCGACGCCGACACCCTCGCTGAGGCAGAGCAGGAGCTCGACCGGCTGCACAAGGCGGTCGAGCAGCTCGAGGTGCGCACGCTGCTGTCCGGCGAGTACGACGCCCGCGAGGCGCTGCTGACCATCCGCTCCGGTGCGGGGGGCGTCGACGCGGCCGACTTCGCGGAGATGCTGATGCGGATGTACACCCGCTGGGCCGAGCGGAACAGGTTCAAAGTCGAGGTCTTCGACACCTCCTACGCCGAGGAGGCCGGCCTGAAGTCGGCCACGTTCGCGGTGCATGCGCCGTACGCCTACGGCACGCTCAGCGTCGAGTCCGGCACGCACCGGCTGGTCCGGATCAGCCCGTTCGACAACCAGGGCCGACGGCAGACCAGCTTCGCCGCCGTCGAGGTGGTGCCGGTGCTGGAGCACACCGACCAGGTCGACATCCCCGACGAGGACGTGCGCGTCGACGTCTACCGGTCCTCCGGTCCGGGCGGCCAGTCGGTGAACACCACCGACTCCGCCGTACGACTGACCCACCTGCCCACCGGCATCGTGGTCAGCTGCCAGAACGAGAAGTCCCAGCTGCAGAACAGGGCCTCGGCGATGGTGATCCTGAAGGCCAAGCTGCTGGCGAAGAAGAAGGAGGAGGAGCGGGCGCAGCTCGACGAGCTGCGCGGTGACGTGCAGGCGAGCTGGGGCGACCAGATGCGCAGCTACGTGCTGCACCCGTACCAGATGGTCAAGGACCTGCGCACCGAGTACGAGGTGGGCAACCCGAGCGCGGTGCTTGACGGCGATATCGACGGCTTCCTCGATGCGGGCATCCGCTGGCGGCGCACGCACGCGACCTGATCTCCGATCTCTCGCCCTGATCCTGGCACGGATGTCGCCTTTGTGATCGATTGCCTTGCGCGGCAAGGCTTCCCCTGGAGTCCACACCGTCCGCCAACGGGGCAGCGGTAGACTCGCGCCTCGTGATTCGGCTAGAAGGCGTATCCAAGTCGTACAAGACGTCCGCCAGGCCTGCTCTGGCTGGCGTCTCGGTGGAGATGGACAAGGGGGAGTTCGTCTTCCTAATCGGCCCCTCAGGGTCCGGTAAGTCCACCTTCCTGCGACTGCTGCTGCGCGAAGAGGTGCCGACCAAGGGGCGTGTCTACGTCTCCAACTTCGACGTCTCCAGGATGGCCCGCCGGAGAGTGCCGCGGCTGCGCCAGTCGATCGGCTGCGTCTTCCAGGACTTCCGGCTGCTCGCCAACAAGACCGTCTCGGAGAACGTCGCGTTCGCCCTCGAGGTGATCGGCAAGCCGAAGAACACCATTCGTAAGGTGGTGCCGGAGGAGCTCGACCTGGTTGGCCTTGAAGG
>JBOHDO010000094.1:0-69711 GCA_050699415.1 Marmoricola sp. | reverse complement strand
GTCCGCGAGTTGCTGGTGATGATCGTGAGGGCTGCCCGGTTGACGACGCCCTCCTCCCACAGCTTGATGGGCGGCACCATGAGCCCCTCCTCGTAGACGGAGGTGGCGTGGGACGGCATGGAGCCGGGCACGGCCCCGCCGATGTCGTCGTGGTGGCCGAAGGCCTGGACGAAGGCCACCACCCGGCGCCGGTCATCGTCGCCGCTGAACACCGGGACCGTGACGCACAGGTCGGGCAGGTGCCCGATGCCGCCCTCGGACCGGTAGACGTCGTTGTGGAAGTACACGTCGCCCGGACGCATCGTCTCGAGCGGGAAGTCGCGCGCCACCGGATGCACCAGCGCACTGTAGGAGCGGCCGGTCAGCTTGCGCAGGTTGCGGTCGTGGATGCCGGCGCGGAAGTCGTGGGCGTCGCGGATCATCGGGCTGCGCGAGGTCCGGGCGATGGCGGTCTCGACCTCCATCTCCACGCTGGCCAGGGATCCTTGCACGATCTCCACGAGTACGAGGTCGGCCCTCGCCCCGGCGTCGCCGGTGAGCATGGCGAACGGGAACTGCGTCGGTGCGCGGCGGCTGTCGGTGCCCGGCGCCCTCACGTGTCCGCCGCCCTGGTCACGATGATGTTGAGGTACTCGTCCACCCGCCCGACGAAGCCGGGATGCACGGGCACCGTGGAGCCGAACTCCTCGATGATCACCGGGCCGGGCAGGACCAGCCCGGGCACCAGGTCCTCGCGTCGGACGACCGGGGTTTCGACGTACCCCTCGTCGGCGTCGAAGCAGACGGGACGGAGGCTCCGTGGCTCAACCTGGGCGTGTTCGGGCCCTGACCGTCGCTTGATCTCCGGGTGCCGGATCGGGCCGATGCCGGAGACCCGCACGTTGACCCACTCCACCTGCTGGGTCGGGTCACCTGCGAAGTCGTAGCCGTAGAGCGCCTTGTGCTCGGCGTGGAACCGGTCGGCAACGCTGCGCAGCATCGCCGAGTCCACCGGGCTGTCGGGCACCGGCACGCGCACCTCGAAGGCCTGGCCGAAGTAGCGCAGGTCGGCGGTGCGGACGAACTGCTGCTGGTCCGCCGCGAAGCCCTCGACGAACAGCGCCTCGCGTGCCTGGCCGGTCAGGTCCTCGAAGATCCCTCCGACCTGCCCGGCCACCAGCTCCTCGTCGAGGCAGACATGGGTCTGCACGTAGTCGTTCTTCACGTCCACGGTCAGCAGCCCGAACGCGGACACGTTGCCGGGGTCGGGCGGCACCAGGACGGTCGGCACGCCGAGGATGTCGACCAGCCGGCACAGCAGCAGCGGACCGGAACCACCGAAGGTGGCCAGCGCGAAGTCGCGTACGTCGAGACCACGCTTGACCGTCACCTGGCGCAACGCGTTCGCCTGGTTCCACGCGGAGATCTCCAGGATCCCGGTCGCACAGGCCTCCGCAGTCAGCCCCAGCCGACCGGCGAGCTCTTCGATCCCCTTGCGCGCGGCCTCGACGTCCAGCGGGATCTCGCCATCGAGCAGGTACGGCGGGATCCGGCCGAGCAGGGCGTGCGCGTCGGTGATGGTGACCTCGGTGCCACCGCGGGCGTAGCACAGCGGCCCCGGGTCGGCACCCGCAGAGCGCGGGCCGACCTTCAGCGTCCCCTCCGGCGACAGCCAGGCGATCGAGCCGCCGCCGGCGCCCACAGTGACCACGTCGATCATCGGGATCTTGCTGGGGAAGGCGCCGACGCGTCCCTCGGTGGTCAGCGTCGGCTCGCCGTCGATGACCACGCTGACGTCGGTGGAGGTGCCGCCGCCGTCGCTGGTGAGCACCTTGTCGTAGCCGGCAACCCGGGCGACCATCGCCGCGCCCAGCGCCCCCGCGGCCGGCCCGGAGAGCACGGTGGTGACCGGCTGGTGCACCACCTCGGCCGCCGAGAGCACCCCGCCGTTGGACTTCATCACGTAGAAGGGCACCCGGCGGCCGGCGAACGCCTCCAGTCGGGACGCGATGTTGCCGACGTACCGCGACAGCCGCGGCTTGACCGCGGCGTCGACCAGCGTCGTCATCGCCCGCTCGTACTCGCGGTACTCCCGCAGCACCTCGCTGCTCAGGCTCACCACGGCGTCGGGATGCTCCTCGGCCAGCACCGCCCGCATCCGCTCCTCGTGCTCCGGGTTGGCGTAGGCGTGCAGGAAGCAGACCCCCAGGGTGTCGATGCCTCGGTCGCGGAACCAGCGCGCCACCGCACGGGCGCCGTCCTCGTCGAAGGGGCGCACCTCGGCGCCGGTGAAGTCCAGCCTGCCCTCCACCCCGCGGACCAGATGCCTCGGCACGATCCGGTCGGGCTTGACCCAGAAGTAGGAGTTCCCGTAGCCGTCGGGCACCGACTGGCGGGCGATCTCCAGCATGGCCTCGTAACCGGCGGTGGTGATGAAGCCGAGCCGCCCGACCTTGCCCTCGAGCAGCTGGTTGGTGGCCACCGTGGTTCCGTGGCTGATCGCGGTGACCGCCTCGCCGTCCGCGCCGACCATCGCGAGGACCTTCGCGACACCGGCCATGAAACCGTCGGCGGGGTTGTCCGGGGTCGAGGGCGTCTTGGTGGTGACCAGCTCGCCGGTGTCCAGGTCGTTGGCGACCACGTCGGTGAACGTGCCGCCGGTGTCGATGCCTATCCGGACCCGCCGGACCGGTGAGCCCCCGTGCCTCCCGCGCTGCGCCATGGCGACGATTCAACGCGCGATCCCGTCAACCTGCGACGGCACGGGTTGCCAACGCATCGACCTCCGGTTGGCAGAACCTGCCCGCTCAGTGACCGGTCACCGTGAACGACCTGGTCAGGGCGGCCTTCGAGGAGTCTCCGGCGTACAGGTCGATCCTGCCGGGCTCGACGACGAACCTGCCGCTGTTGTCGTAGAAGCCGAAGTCGCTGCGGTCGAGCCTGAAGCTGACCTGAGTCGACTCGCCGGGCGCCAGCGTCACCCGCTTGAAGCCGCGCAGTCGTCGTACCGGCTGGGAGATGCTCGCCACGGGATCGTGCAGGTAGAGCTGGGCAACGTCGTCGCCCTTCCGCGAGCCGGTGTTGGTCACCTTCATCGACGCGGTGAGGCTCCCGTGCGGGCTGACCTGGTGCTCGTCCAGGGTGAGGTCCGAGACCGAGAACGTGGTGTAGCTCAGGCCGTACCCGAACGCGTACTGCGGGTCGCAGGAGTCCAGGTCGCGGTAGCGCGAGGTGTACTTCTGGCCGACGTCGCACGGCCGTCCGGTCGGTTCGTGGTCGTAGTAGATCGGCACCTGCCCCACCCTCCGCGGGAAGGAGACCGGCAGCTTGCCGCCCGGGTTCACCTTCCCGAAGGCCACGTCGGCGACGGCGTTGCCGGCCTCGATGCCGGGGAACCAGGCCTCGAGGATCGCCGGAGAGGAGTCGGCCACGTCGCCCAGGGTGAGCGGGCGGCCGTTGAACAGCACGACCACGAACGGCTTGCCGGTGGCCTTGATCTCCTTGACCAGCTCCTCCTGGTTCCCGGGCAGGTCGAGGTGGCTGCGCGAGGTCGCCTCGCCGCTCATCTCGCGCGTCTCGCCGAGCGCGAGCACGACCTGGTCCGCGTCCTTGGCGGCGGCGACCGCGTCGGGGAACGAGGTCTGCGGGCAGTCGTCGGCAGGGTCGTAGGCCGGCGGCTCGGTGTTCGGCAGCGTGCACGCCTTGGTGAACGTCGTGTCCGGGTCCTGTGCCTTGATGCCGTCGAGCACGCTGACCGCGTCGGAGTCGCGGCCGCGGCCCCACCACGGGCCGAGCATGTCGTGCTGGTCGTCGCCCAGGGGACCGATCACCGCGGTCTTCTTCGACGGGTCGAGCGGCAACGTCTTCGCGTCGTTCTTCAGCAGCACCATGGACTCCCCGGCCGCCTTGCGGGCCGCGGCGCGGTCGGCCGGGGTGACGAAGCTGGCGGGGTCGGTCGCCTTCTCCTGGTCGACGTAGGGGTGGTCGAACAGGCCGGCGCGGAACTTCACGCGCAGGATCCGGCGTACGGCGTCGTTGAGCCGCTTCACGCTGATCCGGTGCTGGGCGAGCAGCTGCTTGCCGTAGTCGCGGATGTTCGTGCTGACCATCTCCGAGTCGGTGCCGGCCATCAGCGCGTGCGCTCCGGCGCTGGGCCCGTCGGCTGCGGTTCCGTGGCCGCAGGGCCCGCTGTCCGGCTTCACCGGCGGGCAGGCCCGGGTCTCCGCGACCGCGGTGTAGTCGCTCTCGATGAACCCGTCGAAGCCCCACTCGTGCTTCAGGATGTCGGTCTCGGTGTGCCGGTTGGCGCACCCGGGCACGCCGTTGATCGCGTTGAACGAGCACATCACCGTGTCCGCGCCGGCGTCGACGGCGGCCTTGAACGGCGGCAGGTACAGGTTGCGCAGCCGCTGCTCGGACATGTCGGTGGTGTTGTAGTCCCGGCCGCCCTCGGGCTCGCCGTACGCCACGAAGTGCTTGACGCTGGCGGCCACCTTGTCGCGGTCGCCGTAGTCCTTGCCCTGGGCGCCGTGCACCCGCGCCGCGGCGAACTTCGAGCCGAGGTAGGGGTCCTCCCCGTTGCCCTCGGCGATCCGTCCCCAGCGCGGTTCGTGGGAGACGTCGACCATCGGGCTGTAGACCTGCTTGATGCCGACCGTGGCGGACTCGCGGGCCCCGATGCGGGCGTCGGTACGTGCGACGTCGGGGTCGAACGAGCTCGCAGCGCCCAGCGGGATCGGGAAGATCGTGCGGTAGCCGTGGATGGTGTCGTAGGCGAACAGGATCGGGATGTGCAGCCGGGACTGCTCCACGGCGACGTGCTGGAGGTGGTTGATCTTCGCGGGGTCGGTCAGGCTGAACACGCCGCCGACGCCGGCGCGCGCGTCCGCGTCGGTGACCTGGCCGTCGGAGAGGAGCTGCACCTGCTGCAGCTTCTCCTCGGTCGTCATCTTGTGCAGCAGGGCGTTGACCTTGTGCTCGATCGACTTGTCGTGTGAGCTGCCGTGGCCCTCCCGGTCCGAGGCCGCGAGGCTCACCTGCGCGTCAGACCCACCGGAGAGCTGCAGACCGCTGGCCACGCCGGATGCCGCCAGCACGCCCGCGGCCAGGACCGCCACACCTGCGATTCGCTTCATCGGGACACCTCCGCACCGGTCGTCCCGCCCGTCACGTCGACACCGTGTCGCGTGGCATCCCCAGGGCCGGAGTCGCGCCCGTCCGCAGACGGACAACTTCGATTCTGCCTTTTCCCGAGGCCCGGACGAGCGCAATCCGCTGGTCACGGCGGGTCGTCCGGCTGACGCCGGCCCACAGCCCGTCAGCGGGACTCGAGGGCCTCGAACCCCGCGGCGACCTCCAGGAGCCGGCGGTCGGCTCCGTGCGGGGCGACGATCTGGATTCCTACCGGCAGGCCGTCGGGGGTGGTGCCGGCCGGCACCGAGATCGCCGGGCAGCCGGTGACGGTGATGAGGTACGCCGAGCGCATCCAGTCCAGGTAGGTCCGCATCGGCCGTCCGTTGATCTCGGTCGGGTACTCCTGGTCGGCGGGGAACGGCGGCACCTGCGAGGTCGGCAGCACCAGCACGTCGTGGTCGGCGAAGAACCCGCGCATCCGCTCCGACAGTGCGGTCCGCTGCGCGTAGGCGCGGGCCACGTCGGCGCCGGTCAGCGGCTCCCCCGCCCGGATGTTGTCGGCGAGCGACTGCTTGAACCCGTCCGGGTGTTCGCGCAGCAGGTCGCCGAACGACGCCTGGAAGTGCCACGCCCGCAGCGTGCGGAAGCAGTCGTCTGCCTCGGCCAGGTCCGGATGGGCAGGTCGTACGACGGCCCCCGCCGAGGCGAACACCGACCCGGCGGCCTCGACGACCGCGGCCACGGTGTCGTCGACCTCGAACGCGCCGCCGAGGTCGGTCGACAGGGCGACCCGCAAGCCCTCGAGCGACCCGGAGACCGGCGGGGCGAACGTCGTACCCGCGTCTCCCAGCGCCGTCGGCACCCGGGCGTCTGGCCCCGCCATCACCGAGAGCAGCAGCGCCAGGTCGCCGACGTTGCGGGCCATCGGACCGCTGGTCGCGGTCGTCTCCCAGAGGTTGTCGGTCGGCCAGCCGGGCACCCGGCCCAGGGACGGGCGCAGGCCCACCACGCCGCAGAAGGACGCGGGATTGCGCAGCGAGCCGCCCATGTCGGAGCCGTCGGCGAGCGGCACCATGCCCGATGCCAGGGCGCACGCAGCGCCACCGCTCGACCCACCGGCCGACCGGCGCGGGTCGACCGGGTTCAGTGTGGCCCCGAAGATCGTGTTGAACGTGTGCGACCCGGCGGCGAACTCCGGCACGTTCGTCCTGCCGATGACCACCACGCCGGCGCGGCGTACCCGCTCGACGATCAGCTCGTCGGTGTCCGGGACGTTCCCGGCGTAGATCGGTGAGCCGTACGTCGTCCGCCACCCGGCCACCGCATGGGTGTCCTTGAACGCGAACGGCAGTCCGTGCAGCGGCCCGAGCTCCTCGCCCGCCGCCGATCGGCGGTCCGCCTCCGCGGCGCCGGCACGAGCGCGCTCGACGTCCAGGGAGACGATCGCGTTCAGCCCGGGGTTGCGCTCGGCGATCCGGTCCAGGTGCAGCTCGAGCAGCTCGCGCGCGGAGACGCTCCGGGCTCGCACGGCCGCGACCATGTCGCGTGCGGTGGACTCGACCCCCAGGTGGCCCATGACCTTCAGCGCCGGCGCCCGAAGAGGCCGCCGACGACGGCACCGGCCAGCACCAGCCCCGCCCCCAGGGCGACCCCCTTGACGAAGCTGTCGTGGTCCAGGCCTGCAGCGGCGCGCGCCGGCGCGGTGAACACGCCCGATGCGCCCGTGGTCGAGCCGGATACGCCCACTGGCTCCTCGTGCGCCGCCACCCCGCTGATCGCCCGCTCGACGTTGGTGAAGAACTCGGTGGCCATCCGTCGACTCACCGAGGTCAGCATGCGCTGCCCGACCCCGCCGACCATGCCGCCGACCACGGCGTCGGCCTCGTAGATCAGCGTGGTGGTGCCGTCGCCGTTGTCGTCGAAGCGGACGTCGACCCTGGCCCCGATCGTGCCCGGCGCCCCCGCTCCCTGCACGTCCAGGACCAGGGACTCGTGTCGCCGGAGGTCGCTGAGCGCACAGGTGCCGGTGTAGGTGCCGCGGATCGCGGCAACCCCCGCGGTGACGGTCATGTCGTAGGCGTGCTCGCCGGTCTGCTCCAGCCGCTCGCACCCGGGAATCGTGCTGACCAGCACCTGGGGGTCGAGCAACGCCTCCCACACCGTGTCCACCGTCGCGACCAGGGTCGCCTCTCCGGAGATCTTCATCGGTCCTCCCCTGTCGGTTCCTGGCCCTGTCTCAACGCGAACAGCTCCGAGGGCGAGATCGGCATCGACCTGATCGGGACGCCCTCGGCGTCCTCGATCGCGGAGGCGAACACGGCCGCGGACGGGATCACGCCGGCCTCCCCCGCTCCCTTGATCCCGAGCGGGTTCAGCGGCGAGGGCGTCTCCTGGTGGTCGATGTCGATGCCGTCGGGGACCTCGGTGACGTAGGGCATCAGGAAGTCCATGAACGACGCGTTGAGCAGCTGGCCGGACTCGTCGTAGACCATCCGCTCGTAGAGCGCACCGCCGACACCCTGGGCCACGCCGCCGTGGATCTGGCCCTCGACGATCATCGGGTTGATCAGGTGGCCGCAGTCGTGCACCACGGCGTACTTGAGGATGCTGATCTCCGCGGTCTCGGGGTCGGTCTCCACGATCACCGCATGCATGCCGGAGGCGAACGTGGACCGTTCGGGAGAGTAGAAGTCCTTGCCCTCCAGTCCGGGTTCGTCGCCCTCGGCGACCGGGGGCTTGCCGGGGTCGCCGACGCTGAACTGCGTGGCTGCGGCCGACTTCTCGTCGAAGGCGTAGCGCAGCGGGTTGGCCAGCACCGCGACCGTGCCCAGGTCGATGGTCGCGCCGGGGCTGCCCCGGACACCGACCACCCCGTCGACGATCTCCAGGTCCTCGGCGGACGCCTCCAGGGCATCGGCGGCGATCCGCAGCGCCTTCTCCCTGGTGCGCTGCGCCGCCAGGTGGATCGCCGACCCGCTCATGACTGCGGCACGGGAGGCGAAGGTGCCCACGGCGTACGGCATCCGGCGGGTGTCCCCGGTGGTCACCTCGACGTCGGAGAGCGGCACGCCGAGCTCGTCGGCGACGATCTGGGCGAAGACCGTCTGGTGTCCCTGGCCCTGGCTGGTCAGGCCGGTGGCCACCTTGACCTTGCCGGAGGTCTCGACGTGCACGTGCGCCCCCTCGTAGGGGCCGACCCCGGTGCCCTCGACGTAGCACGCCAGCCCGATGCCGACGTGTCGGCCCTGCTCGGCCATCTCGGCGCGGAACTGTTCGAAGTCGTCCCAGCCGACCAGCGTCTTGATCCTGTCCAGCAGCGCCGGGTAGTCACCGGAGTCGTACTCCAGCTCGCGGCCGTCCTGGAAGGTCAGCCCCTGGTCGTAGGGGAACTCGTCGGGCTGGATGAAGTTGACCGCCCGCACCTCGGTGCGGTCCCTGCCCAGCCGGTCCGCGATCGCGTCCATGGTCCGCTCCATCACGAAGCAGCCCTGCGGCCTGCCGGCGCCGCGATACGGCGTGACCATCACGGTGTTGGTGTAGAGCGACTCGAACACCACGTGGTAGTTCTGCGGCTTGTAGGGGCCGAGCAGCTGGGTCGCGGTGATGATCGGCACGATCAGGCCGTACGGCGTGTAGGCGCCGTGGTCGTGCCAGAACCTCACGTCGAGCCCGAGCAGCCGTCCGTCGTCGTCGAAGCCGACCTCGACGTGGTGCAGCTGACCGCGCTCGTGGGCGGCGGAGATGAAGTGCTCGCGCCGGTCCTCGATGAACTTCACCGGCCGACCCAGGGTGCGGGCCGCCAGCGGCACGAGCACCTCCTCGGGCCAGGGGTGGTTGATCTTCACGCCGAAGCCGCCACCGACGTCGGGAGTGATCACGTCGACCTGTCCCAGGTCGAGCCCGAGCCTGGCCGCAACTGCCGCGCGCACCCCGGTCGAGGTCTGCGTGGAGCTCCACACCTGCAACCGGTCCTGGTCGTGGTCCCACCTGGCCACCACGCCACGGCCCTCCAACGGAGTGCTGGCGCTGCGCTCCACGGTGAGGTCGAGCGTCAGCCGGTGAGGGGCGGCTGCGATCGCGGCGGCCGCGTCACCGGTGCCCTGCTCCAGCCGGGCGCCGACGTTCCCGGGTACGTCGGGGTGGACCAGGTGTTCGGCGGCACGGGCGTGGTCGATGCCCACCACCGCGGGCAGGAACTCGTAGTCGACGCGGATGTGGTCCAGCGCGTCCTCGGCGAGGTAACGGTCGTCGGCGACCACGAAGGCGATCGCCTCGCCGACGTAGTTGACCTCGTCGCGGGCCAGCGCGTACTGCGTGCGGCCATGGCTGAGTGCGGGGTGCGGGATCAGCAGGGGAAGCGGCTCTCCCATCGCGGGCGCCAGGCCTGCCAGGTCCTCATACGTCCACACCGCGTGCACGCCCTCGATGTCGAGCACCTCGCTGACGTCGATGTCGCGGATGCGGGCGTGGGCGTGCGGGCTGCGCAGCACCGCGGTCTCCAGCGCGCCCCGGGCCAGGTCGTCGACGTAGCGACCCCGGCCCCGGAGGAGGCGGTCGTCCTCCACGCGGGCGACCTTCTCGCCGAACAGCTTCGTGGTCATGGCTGCTCCTCCCGCGCGCGCTCCCGCCCCCGTTGCAGGGCCGCCGCGCGCTCAACCGCCGCGACGATGTTCTGGTAGCCGGTGCAACGGCACAGGTTGCCCGCGACCAGCTCCCGCGCCTCCTCGTGCGTGGGCTCGGGGTTGGCGGCGATGCCGGCCGTGATCGTGGTCAGGAACCCCGGCGTGCAGAAGCCGCACTGCAGCCCGTGGCACTCCTTGAAGGCCTGCTGGACCGGGCCGAGCGACCCATCCGGGTTGCACAGCCCCTCGACCGTGGTGATCTCGAGTCCCTCGGCGGCAACGGCCAACATCAGGCAGCTGCGCATCGGCACACCATCGACCAGCACCGTGCAGGCGCCGCACACGCCGTGCTCGCAACCGACGTGGGTCCCGGTGAGACCCAGGTCGTGACGAATGGCGTCGGAGAGCAGCCGGCGGGCCGGCACCCGTACGTCGTACGTCGTGCCGTTGACCCGCAGCCGGATGTCGTGACGTGGTTCCGGTTCGTGGCTGGTCGCCGTGGGTGGTTCGAGTGCGCTCATGGTCGCCGCTCCTCGCTGTTGCCTGCGGTCGCGGAGCGTCGGCGTGCGTCGTCCACCGCGGCCACCAGCACCCGAGCCGTGAGCACCCGGACCAGCTGTGCGCGGTATTCCGCCGTGGCGTGGATGTCCGCCAGCGGCTCGAGCCGCTCCAGGGCCGCGGCGCCCGCGGCGGCGAGGCCCTGCTCATCGACACCATCGGCGAGGTGCTCGGTGAGGTCGACGACCGTGGGCACCTCGCTCACCGAGAGGTAGCCCGCGCGGGCCTCGATGACCCGGTCCTGCTGCAGCCGCACCACGGCGGCCACCCCGCACAGCGCGTAGTCGCCATGGCGCCGCGCGACCTCGTCGAAGGCGACGCCGCCGCCGGACGGCAGTGCCGGGAAGAACGCCCCGACGGCGACCTCGTCATGCGCCACGGTCGACTCCAGCGGACCGGCGAACAGGTCGGACGCCGCGATCGTGCGGGTGCCCCGCGAGGAGGTCGCCTCGACCGAGCCACCCAGCACAACCAGCACCGCCGGCAGCTCCCCCGCCGCGTCGGCATGCACCAGTGAGCCGACCGTGGTGCCGCGGTTGCGAATCGTGGCGTGTGCGACGTGGCCGAGCGACTCGGCCAGCAGCGGCTGGCAGCGCCGCGCGTCCGCATCGGCCAGAACCGCAGCGTGCCGGGCGAGTGCGCCCACGCGCACACCGTCGGGGCCGGTGGCGACGTGGTCCAGGCCGGGCAGGCCGTTGATGTCGACCAGCACGCTGGGCGAGGCCAGCCGCATGGACAGCAGCGGCACCAGGCTCTGCCCCCCGGCGAGGACCTTCGCGTCCGGCTCGACCGCCAGGATCTCGACCGCCTCGGCGAGCGACCCCGGTCTGCAGTAGCGGAACGGTGCGGGTTTCACGATGCCTTTCTACGCCGCCCCGAGGCTCGGGGTACCGGAACGGGTGGTCCTGGTGGCTGTTGCCCCGGCTCCGGTCAGGCCGACGCGGGGCTCGGGACGTCGTCCCCAGTCATCGATCTCTGGAGGTCGACGAGTGGCCAGGTGGGATGTCCCCGAAGCTCTCCAGCACCTCCCCGGCGCCTCCGCCCCGCCTGAACGCGTTGACCATGTGGTAGAAGGCGACCACCAGGATGGTGCCGAGGGCGATGCCCCCGAGCTCGAAGTTCCTGGTGATCTTCAGGCTCACGTTGCCGATGCCGGCGATCAGGCCGGCGGCGAGCGGGGCGATGTTGACCGGGTCGGCGAAGTCGACGCCGCCATCGACCCAGATCTTGGCACCGATCAGTCCGATCATCCCGTACAGCACGACGGTGATCCCGCCGAGGACACCTCCGGGTAGCGCGTCGACGACCACGCCGAACTTCGGGCACAGGCCGAGCACGATCGCCACGACGGCGGCCACGTAGTAGGCCGCCGTGGAGTAGACCCGCGTCGCCGACATCACCCCGATGTTCTCGGCGTACGTCGTGGTCGGGGACGCGCCGAAGGCACTGGCCAGCGCGGTTGCGACGCCATCCGCGCCCAGGGCACGGCCCATGTAGGGGTCCAGGTCCTCGCCGGTCATCTCGGCCACGGCGCGCACGTGACCGGTGTTCTCCGCGATCAGCGCGATCACGGCCGGCAGGATCAGGATCACGAACGTCAGCGAGATGCTGGGGCCGTGCACGGCTGGTACGCCGTCGGCCAGGGAACGGGTGGGAAGCCCGAACCACTTCGCGTCGCCGATCCCCGACAGGTCGACCCGGTGGTGCGTGGTGACCTTGCCGGCGGCGGCACTGAAGGACGTGATCGGACCGAACAGCAGGTCGCTGAACCACGAGATCAGGTAGCCGAACACCAGGCCGAGGAAGACCGAGATGCGCGCCCAGAAACCCGGGAACCGGACGGCCGCGAAGACCACGAACGCCGCGGTGACCAGCGCGACCCACTGGTCCTGCGGCCAGTAGGTGTTCGCAACGACCGGAGCCAGGTTGAAGCCGATCAGCATCACCACCGCACCGGTGACAGCAGGTGGCAGCACCTTCTTGAGCGCCTGCGCCCCGAGGAAGTGCACCAGCACGCCGACCAGGGCCAGCACCAGGCCGGAGACCAGGATCGCACCGGTCACGTCGGCGGAGTCGCCGCCCTGGGCACGCACCGCGGCAACGCCTGCGACGAAGGACCCACTGGTGCCCAGGTAGCTCGGCACGTGGTTGTTGTTGACCAGCAGGAACAGGATCGTGCAGATGCCGGAGAACAGGATCGCCAGGTTGGGGTCCAGGCCCATCACGATCGGGAACACGAAGGTGGCCCCGAACATCGCGACCACGTGCTGGGCTCCCAGGCCCACGGTGCGTCCCCAGCTCAACCGTTGCAGGGGCCCGACCGCCTTGCCCGGCGGAGGAGTCTTCCCGCCGTACACGACCTCCCACTTCAACAACGACACGTCGGATCCTCCTCGCGACGGGCTGGGCTCCGCGCCCGGGATTCGCTCAACCTAGTGGCCTGCGTCACGAGCGCTCGATGGCGAGAGGTGCCGAACGGATGGGCGATCTTCTGGCAACGGTTGCTCAGCGCATGGGCACGCTTCAGCCCAGGATCTCCAGCACCTTCAGCGCGACGGCAGCGTCCAGGCGCAGGTTCGGGTCCCGGCTGAGCGGCCCGATCATCCGCTCCAGCTTGCCCACCCGGTAGCGCATGGTGTTGTAGTGGAAGAACTGGCTGCGGGCCGCCTCGGCGACGTTGAAGTTGGTGTCCAGCAGCACCTGCAGGGTCAGCCGGAGCGTGGCAGCCTCGTCGGTGTCGGCGGCCAGCTCGCCCAGTACGTCGTGGGCGAAGGCCTCGAGCTCACCCGCGTCGGGCACCATCGCGATCAGCCGGTGCAGGCCCAGCTGGTCGAACCAGGTGGTCGACCCGGTGCCGTGCAGCCTGCGGCCGACCTCGACCGCACGGCGTGCCTGGGCATAGGCGTCCGGGAGGTCCGACACGGCCGCAACCACCCGGCTGACACCGACGGTGAACGAGCGCCGCCCGCCGCCGCGGTCACCGCCCACGCCGTGCACCACCTGCCGCACCAGCTCCTCGGCTCCGCGAGGGAGGGAACCAGCGTCATCGGCCGGCAGCACCACCACGACCTCGGAGCTGAAGTCCGCGGTCGGGCTGCCCTTGTCGACGTGCCCGACCACCTGACGCCAGGCAGCGGCGAACCGCTCCTGCCAGTGGCGTCGCTGCTGCTCGTCTGCGGGCTCCTCCCCCGCAGGCTGCGGGTCGATCTGCGCCGAGAGCACGACCATCGGCCGGGCCAGGTCCCAGCCGAACCCCGCGGCGTGCTCGAGCACGAAGTCCTCGCTGCCGGCACGGCCCAGGAACACATCCCGAAGGAAGTCGCCGCGGTACTTGTGCTCGACCGCGGAGACGGCACGCTCCCGGGTGATCCACAGGGCCGCCACGGTCGCCGAGCTGTCCAGCGCGCGGGCGTCCGCGGGCTCCAGGACGCGGTCGCTGACGGCAAGCAGCCGGCCCAGGTCGTTCCGGGGCGCGGCGATCGGGAGCAACCGCACCTGCGCAGGAGCCAGCGGGTTGACCCCCGGGCCGAGCCGCTCGACGCGGATCCGGCCGGTCTCATCGACCAGGTCGGCTGCGGACAGCGCGGCACGCACCCCGTCACTGAGCGCGGCGGCGCGCTCGCGGCCGTCGGTGGAGGTGATCGCCACGTCGATGCCGAGCACGTCGGCGATCTCGCGCACGAGTCGGTCGAGGTCCTCGGCGGCGAGCACCATCTGGGACAGTCGCTCCTGCAGGGCCGTCCCCTGGCCCGCGGTCTCGCCGGTGCGGGTTATCAACTCTTGCTGCTGCGGAGCCTCCACGTTGGCAATGCTTACCATTCGGCCGGCGCCATCCCAACAACTAGCGTCCGAAGCGTGCCGATCACAGGATCCAGCCCGTCTGCCGGGGTCGCCGCGCAGGCGCGGACCGTGCGGGTCCCCGGCGCGGCGACCGCCCGGGTGCGGGACCTGCTCGGCGGCCCGGACGCTGTCGGAGAGGTGGTGCACCGGGGCCGGGACGCGGCGTACGTCGCGGTGGCAGGCCACTGCCTGGGGGTGCTCGCGCGCAACGCGGTCCATGTCCCGTGCGGGCTGCTCACCACCCTGCCCGCGCTCGGCGGCCTGGCGGGTCCCGGCGACCGGGTACGGATCCACGACGGGATCCTGGTCGTCGGCGAGGTCGCCGTCACGGTCGCCCGGCTGGTCCCCAGCGCCCTGCCCCGCATCGACGACCCGGTCCGGGCGCGCGCCGACCTGCGACCGGTCCTCGCCTCGGCCACCGACGAGGTCGCCACCGAGCTGCCCGCCACCGCGCTGCGGGCACTGGGTCGCGGCGAGCCGGCGTCGGTCGGGGACCTGCTGGGGCGCGGCAGCGGGCTGACCCCGCTCGGGGACGACGTGCTCTCCGGCTGGCTGGCCGCCGCCGCGGCCACCCGGCTGACGGTGGCTGCGGGTGTGCGCCGCGAGGTCAGCACGCTCGCGTCGCGCCGTACCACGCTGCTCTCCGCGGAGCTGCTCGACTGTGCGGTCGCCGGCGAGGTGGTGCCGCAGCTCCGGGAGCTGCTCACCGCGCTGGCCACCGGCCGGTCGCCGGCTCCGGCAGCCGGACGGCTGCTGCGCATCGGGCACACCTCCGGGGCCGGCCTGGCCCTGGGTTGTCTGCTCGCGCTGACCCCGAGGGAAGGAAGCCCCGCATGACAGCCAGCACCGGCGGCGACCACAGCGTCGAGCACGTGGAGGTGCGCCCCGGCGCGTACGCCGACTCGGTGACCCTGCTGCAGGTCAGCCGTGACGTGGCCGCCGTGCCGGGCGTGCTCGCCGCCCAGGTGGCGATGGCGACCCCCCTGAACCTCGAGGTGCTGGCCGCGATGGGCTTCACCCTCCCCGAGTGCCCGTCCAGTGCCATGGTGGTCGCCCTGCGGGTTGCCGAGCAGGACACACTGGCCGATGCCCTGGCCGCGGTCACCTCCGCGCTGGCCGCAGCCGGCGGTACGTCCGGCGAGGCCACCGGGATCGCTCCCCCGCGCACCATCCGGGCAGCCCTGCGCTCCGCCCCCGCGGACGCCGGGGGGCTCGTGCTGGTGTCCGTGCCGGGCGCACACGCGCTCCCCGAGGCCATGGACGCCCTGGACGCGGGTCGGGACCTGATGGTGTTCAGCGACAACGTGCCGCTGGAGCAGGAGCTGGTCCTCAAGGGGGTTGCCGCCGAGCGGGACCTGCTGGTGATGGGCCCGGACTGCGGAACCGCGATCGTCGGCGGGGTCGGGCTCGGCTTCGCCAACGCCACCGAGCGGGGACCGGTCGGCATCGTGGCGGCCTCCGGCACCGGCTGCCAGCAGGTGGTCAGCCTGCTGGACGCCGCCGGGACCGGCGTCGGTGCGGCGCTCGGCGTCGGCGGCCGCGACCTGTCCACCGACGTGGGTGGGCTGGCCACCCGCGCCGCACTGGCCCGGCTGGACGACGATCCGTCGATCGAGCACCTGCTGGTGATCTCCAAGCCCCCGGCCGACGAGGTCGCCGAGGCGCTCCGCACGTACGCCGCATCCCTGTCGACCCCGGTCACCTTCGCGCTGCTCGGCCCCGGCCGGCCCGACCTGACCGCCGCCACCGAGGACCTGCTCGAGGCGATGGGCAGGCCCACACCCGAATGGCCGACGTGGCGTCCCCGGGAACCACCCGGGCAAGGGCCTCGGGACCCCGCCCCCGGAACCCGTGCGAGCGGCACGTTCCTGCGAGGCCTGTTCGTCGGCGGCACCCTCTGCGACGAGGCGATGCTGCTGGCCGGCGCGGCGCTGGGCCCGATCCACAGCAACATCCCGCTGCAGCCCGACCTCGCCCTGGACTCCTCGCTGAGTGCCCCGGCGCACCTGATGATCGACTTCGGCGACGATGCCCTCACCCAGGGGCGGGCGCATCCGATGATCGACCCGACCCTGCGCCTGGAGCACCTCGGCCGGCTGGCGGCCGACCCGCAGACCGGCGTACTCCTGATCGACGTGGTGCTCGGCCACGGCGCCGAGCCCGACCCGGCCGACGCGCTGGCACCGGCGATCGCCAGGGCACGGGCCGACCGTGACCTCCCGGTGGTGGTGGCCTGTGTCGGCACCCGAGGCGACCCGCAGGGCCTGTCCCGGCAGGCAGCGACGCTGGCCCGGGCCGGCGCCGAGGTTCACCTGTCCAACGCCGCGGCGACCCGGCGCGCGGTCGAACTCGTCACCGGAGCAGCCCGATGAGCCAGCCGGTCCCCGCCCCCACCCAGCCACCGACCTCGGTCACCGCCGCCGGCGCGGACCTGTTCGCCGCCGCCGTCGCGGACCAGGCGGTCCCGGTCACCCGCGTCGACTGGCAACCGCCGATGGAGGGCACCGCGGAGGACATCGCCGCCGTCGCAGCCGACCCACTGCGCCGGGAGGCCAACCAGCGCGCGGTCGAGGCGGTGCTCGGCGTCCAGGCGATGCTGGTCGGCCTGGCTCCCGCGTCGGAGGTGCTCGGGCTGGCCAGGGGCGAGTTCCTGCACGCCGGTCCCCCGCTGACCTGGGACCGTGCCTCGGGCCCGATGCGGGGCGCGCTGATGGGCGCCGCCGCGTTCGAGGGCATCGTGGAGGACCCGGAGGACGCGATGGTGCTGTTCGAGGCCGGTGACTCGGTGTCGTTCGAACCGTGCCACCACCGCAGCGCGGTCGGCCCGATGGCCGGGGTGGTCTCCGCGTCGATGTGGATGTGGGTGCTGGAGGACCCGGTCTCGGGTCGTCGTACGTACTGCTCGTTGAACGAGGGGCTGGGCAAGGTGCTCCGGTACGGCGCCTACTCCACCGAGGTGCTGGCACGGCTGGCCTGGATGCGCGACGTGCTCGGGCCGCTGCTCGCCGATTCCATGGCGGCCGCGGGGCCGGTGGACGCGACCGGGATCCTCACCCAGATGCTGCAGATGGGCGACGAGGCGCACAACCGCAACCGCGCCGGCACGCTGATGCTGCTGCGCGACCTGGCCCCCTCACTGGTGCGTTCGAAGCACTCCGCCGATGACGTGGCCGAGGCCTTCGCGTTCATCGGGGGCAACGACCACTTCTTCCTCAACGTCGCGATGCCGGCCTGCAAGCTCGCCCTGGACGCTGCGCGCGCCATCGAGGGGTCGACGATGGTGGTCGCGATGGCCCGCAACGGCACCGACTTCGGCATCCAGGCCGCCGGCACCGGCGACCGGTGGTTCACCGGGCCGGCGCAGGTGGCCGACGGGCTCTACCTCGGCGACTACGGGCCCGAGGACGCCAACCCAGACATCGGCGACTCCGCGATCACCGAGACCGCCGGCCTCGGCGGCTTCTCGATGGCTGCGGCCCCCGCGATCGTCCGGTTCGTCGGCGGCACCGTCCCCGACGCGCTGGCCACCAGCCGCCGGATGCACGAGATCACCCTCGCGGAGAACCCGCGCTGGTCGGTCCCGGTGCTGGACTTCCTCGGCTCCCCCACCGGGATCGACGTCTCCCTGGTCTGCCGCACCGGCATCCTGCCGCAGATCAACACCGGTATGGCGGGCAAGGTCGCCGGCACCGGTCAGGTCGGCGCCGGCCTGGTCACGCCGCCCGCGGACATCTTCCCCGCCGCGCTGGCCGCGCTCGCCGAGCGGGCACGACAACGCTCGCGATGAACCACCACGACCGGCTGTCGGTCGCTCCATGCTCTCGTCGACGCACCGCTCACCGGATCGGCTGAGCCTTGACCACTCGAATTGGTCTATGCCACTGTGACGTCGACATCGAGCACATCCGCCGGAACCGATGTTCCACGCGCGGCTGGTCCGGGTGGGCCCTCCGACGGTGCGAGGAGGCGGCATGGCTATCGGCAAGGGCTCCGGCGGCGTTCCACACCACGTCGAGGCGGGGGTCGACAACCGGGTGATCAGGAGGCGGAGCCTGCTCGTCGGCGGTGCGGCCGTGCTGGCGGGCGCCGGGCTCATGACGGCGGCGCCGGCGGTCGCCGAGGGCCGGGCAGACGCCCGGGCGACAGCGCGCTCCGGTCCGCATGATCTCTCCCCCCTGCAGCAGGTCGGGCAGCGCGTGATCTGGTCGTACCCCGGTCTCACGCCGCCGCAGGCGCTCGTCGATGCCATCCGCGCGGGACTGGTGGGCGGGGTGATCTTCTTCGGCGAGAACATCGACCGCACCGACCGCAGCCAGATCCAGGCGGTGACTCGCGAGCTTGCGCAGGCGCAGGCCGACAGCGGTGTCGGCTACCCGCTGCTGCTCATGACCGACCAGGAGGGCGGCATCGTGCAGCGTCTTCCCGGTGCCCCGGGGATCTCCGAGAAGCAGATCGGCGAGTCCGCGGACCCGGTGGCCACGGCGAGCTCGGCGGGCACCGGCGCCGCGCAGAACCTGCTCGACGCCGGGATGAACTGCAACCTGGCGCCGGTGCTCGATGTCTACCGGGAGCCCGGCAACTTCGACGACAGGTTCGGACGCTCGTACAGCATGGATCCGGTTGTCTGCGGCGAGTGCGGTGCCGCGTCCGTCACTGCACAGCAGAAGCTGGGGGTCGTCACGACCGGCAAGCACTTCCCCGGGCTCGGCGCGGCCACCCGCGACCAGAACACCGACCTCGGGCCCGTGACGCTCGACGTGTCGCTGTCGGACCTGCGGAGCATCGACGAGCTGCCCTTCACGTACGCCGTCGGCGCCGACGTGGACATGATCATGACGTCCTGGGCGACCTACCCGGCGCTCGATCCGGGCCTGCCGTCCGGCTTGTCGCCGACGATCGTGCAGGGCGAGATCCGGCACCGGCTCAAGTTCCGCGGCGTCACCATCACCGACGCGATCGAGGCCGGCGCCTTGCAGGACTTCGGCGGCACCGGTGAGCGCGCGGTGCGTGCCGCGGCGGCCGGCATGGACATCGTGCTGTGCTCCGCCCGTGACGTGAGCCAGGGTCAGGACGCGGTGGACGCGCTCCACACCGCCGTCGCGGACCGGCAGCTCAACCGGGGCGAGGCCCACCAGGCCCTGGGCCGCGTGCTCGCGCTGCGCCGCCGGCGGGGCTGAGCCCGGGACCCCTCCGGTCGTCGCCGTCGCTGGCGTCATCAGGCGGGCCCGCGGCCAGGACGCCGTTCCCTGCCGTCCGGCCGGGCCGCGGTGACCAGCCCGGCGAACAGACCGCTGTCAGCCTGGGTCTCCGGATGCCACTGCACCGCGACCCAGAACCGCCGGCTGGCATCCTCCAGCGCCTCGACGGTCCCGTCGGCAGCCCGGGCGACCGCCACCAGCCCGGGGTGGTCGCGCACCGACTGGTGGTGGTGGCAGCGGACCGACAGACCCGGCCCGACCAGGCCGGCCAGCCGGGACCCGGGAAGGGTGGTCACCTCCACGGCCCCGTAGCGGTCACCTCCCGGCGCGTGCCGCAGGTCGCCGACCAGGTGGGGCGTGTGCTGGACCAGGGAGCCACCGGCCCGCACCGCCTCGAGCTGCATCGCCCGGCAGATCATCAGCGTGGGCAGGCCCCGTGCCGCCGCCCCGTCGAGCAGGCTCAGCTCCCAGGCGTCCCGGTCCGGGCGCCAGCCCGACGTGTGCGGTCCGGGCTGCTCGCCGTACCGGGCCGGGTCGACGTCGGCGCCGCCGGAGACCACCAGTGCGTCCAGCCCCTCGACCACCCGGGCCGCCAGCGAGGGGTGCTGCGGCGGCAGCAGCACCACCGCGGCCCCCGAGGCCTCCAGCGACCGCGCGTAGTCGGCGGGCAGTACGTCGGCCGGCACGTCCCACACCCCCCACCGCGCCCGCTCACGGTAGGTGGAGATGCCCACCAGGGGTGGCGCCCCGTGCGCGGTCATGGCCTCACACCGGCGTCACGTAGGCGGCCGAGAGTCCCCCGTCCACCAGGAACGTGGAGGCGGTGACGAAGCTGGACTCGTCGCTGGCCAGGAACACCACCGCGTCGGCGATCTCCTCCGGCTCGGCGAACCGACCCATCGGCACGTGCACCAGTCGGCGCGCGGCCCGCCCCGGGTCCTTGGCGAACAGCTCCTGCAACAGCGGGGTGTTCACCGGGCCGGGGCACAGGGCGTTGACCCGGATGCCCTCGCGGGCGAACTGGACCCCCAGCTCACGCGACATCGACAGCACCCCACCCTTGGCTGCGGAGTAGGAGATCTGCGAGGTGGCCGCACCCATCACCGCCACGAACGAGGCGGTGTTGATGATCGAGCCCCGGCGCTGCTCCCGCATGTAGGGCAGCACCGCCTTGCAGCACAGGTAGACGCTGGTCAGGTTCACCTCCTGCACGCGGCGCCACGCATCCGGTCCGGTGTCGAGGATCGAGCCGTCCTCCGGTGGCGAGATACCGGCGTTGTTGAAGGCAATGTCGACAGAGCCATGGGTCTGGTTCGCCACCGCGAACAGGTGCTCGACCTGCTCCTGGTCGCACACGTCTGTCTGCACGTAGGTGCCGTCGACCTCGGTGGCCGCCGCGGCACCACGGCTCTCGTCGATGTCGGCGACCACGACGCTGGCGCCCTCCTCTGCAAGACGTCGGACCGCGGCCAGCCCGATCCCGGAACCGCCGCCGGTGACCACCGCCGTCCTGGACTCGAGACGTGCTGGCATCGATGTTCCCGTTCTTCTCGGCCGGGCCGCACCCGGGCGTGGTCAGTCGTGTGCGATGAAGACGTTCTTGACCTCGGTGAAGCCCTCGGGCGCGTCCGGCCCGAGCTCGCGACCGAGCCCGGACTGCTTGTAGCCGCCGAACGGGGTCCAGTAGCGCACCGCAGCGTGGCTGTTCACGCTGAGGTTGCCGGACTCCACGCCGCGCGCAACCCGCAGCGCCCGGCCGAGGTCGCTGGTGTAGATCGACCCGGACAGGCCGTACTCGGTGTCGTTGGCCATCGCGATCGCCTCGTCCTCGTCGTCGAAGGGGAGCACGGACACGACGGGACCGAAGACCTCCTCGCGCCAGATCCGCTGGTCTTCCGAGCCGGGCAGCACCACCGTGGGTGGGAACCAGAATCCCGGACCGGCCGGCGAGGCACCGCGGAAGGCCACCTCGGCCTCGTCGACGTACCCCTGCACCCGGGAGCGTTGGGCAGCCGAGATCAGCGGGCCCATCTGGCTCGCGGCATCGGCCGGGTCGAGCACCCGGACCGCTTCGACGGCCCGGCCCAGCAGCGCCACGAACTCGTCGTGGACGCCGCGCTCGACCAGGATCCGGGACCGCGCGCAGCAGTCCTGGCCGGCGTTGTCGAAGACCGACGCGGGGGCGGCGGCAGCAGCGGCCGAAAGGTCGGCGTCGGCGAAGACGATGTTCGCGCTCTTGCCGCCCAGCTCCAGGGTGACCCGCTTGACCTGCTCCGCGCAGCCGGCCATGACCTGCTTGCCGACGCCGGTGGAGCCGGTGAAGCAGACCTTCCGGACCAGGGGGTGGGTCACGAACCGCTCCCCGACCACCGGGCCGGCTCCCGGCAGCACCGTGAGCACGCCCTCGGGCATGCCGGCCTCACGCCCGAGCTCCCCGAGCCGGCACGCGGTCAGCGGGGTCAGCTCGGCCGGCTTGAGCACGACGGTGTTGCCCGCGGCCAGCGCCGGCGCCATCCCCCATCCGGCGATCGGCATCGGGAAGTTCCACGGCACGATGATCCCCACCACACCGAGAGGCTCGTGGAAGGTGATGTCGATCCCACCCGGCACCGGGATCTGCCGCCCGAAGAGCCGCTCGGGCGCCGCGGAGTAGTAGTTCAGCACGTCCCGGACGTTGTGGGCCTCCCACAGGGCGTTCGCCAGGGTGTGGCCGGCGTTGGCGATCTCGAGCTCGGCCAGCTCCTCGTCGGCCTCGTCGACCACGGCGGCGAACCGGCGCAGCAGCCTGGAGCGCTCTGCGGGCTCCACCCTGCGCCAGACGGTGAAGGCCTCGTGCGCCCCCTCGATCGCCGCGTCGGCCTGGTCGCGCGAAGCCAGCTCGACCTCGGTCAGCACCTGCTCGGTCGCCGGGTTGACCACCTCGTACGTCGAGGGACCGGGATCCATGGTCCGGCTCACATCCTCTCGAAGCAGCGACGCAGCTCCCACTCGGTGACGGCCGAGTCGAAGGCGGCCAGCTCCACGTCGGCCATGTTGGTGTAGTGGTCAACCACCTCGTCGCCGAGCAGGTTCCGGGCCACCTCCGAGCCGTAGAAGGCGTCCCGTGCGGCGCGCAGGTTGCCCGGGACCCGCGGCCGGTCGGAGTGGTAGGCGTTGCCGTGCTGCTCGGGCTCCAGCGGCAGCTCCTCGGCGATACCGTGCAGCCCCCCGGCCAGCATCGCCGCCAGGGCCAGGTAGGGGTTGACGTCCCCGCCGGGGAGGCGGTTCTCCAACCGCGCCGAGGGGCCCTGCCCCACCAGCCGGACCGAGCAGGTGCGGTTGTCCAGGCCCCACGCCACCGTGGTCGGAGCGAAGGAGCCGTCGGCGAAGCGCTTGTAGGAGTTGATGTTCGGTGCGTACAGCAGGGTGAAGTCGGTCATGGTCGCCAGCACGCCGGCGATGAAGTGGTCGTAGAGCCGGCTGCGCCCTGCTCCCTCTCCGAAGACCAGCGACCCGCCCCGGCCGCGCAGGGACAGGTGGATGTGGCAGGAGTTTCCCTCCCGCTCGTTGTACTTGGCCATGAAGGTCAGTGCCCTGCCGTGTCCGGCCGCGATCTCCTTGGCCATGGTCTTGTAGACGCTGTGGTTGTCCGCGGTGACCATGACCTCGTCGTAGAGGAACCCGATCTCGTGCTGGCCGAAGTTGCACTCCCCCTTGGCGCCCTCGACGTTCATCCCCGCCGCGTACGTCGAGTTGCGGATCTCGCGCAGCAGCGGCTCGATCCGGCCGGTGCCCAGGATCGAGTAGTCGACGTTGTACAGGTTGGCCGGCGGCAGCTCGCGGTAGCCGGTCCGCCATGCCTCCTCGTAGGTGGTGTCGAAGACGAGGAACTCCAGCTCCGTGCCCGCCAGCGCCACGTAGCCCGCCTCCGCCGCCCGGGCGACCTGGCGCGCCAGAACCGTCCGCGGCGACTGCAGCACCGGTTGGTGGTCCATCCAGGCGAGGTCGCACTGCACCATCGAAGAGCCCGGGTGCTGAGGCAGCAGCCGGATGGTGTCGTAGTCGGGCACGAACTCCATGTCGCCGTAGCCCTTCTCCCACGAGGAGATCTCGTAGCCGGTGACGGTGTTCATGTCGACGTCGACCGCGAGCAGGTAGTTGCAGCCCTCGGTGCCGTGCTCGACCACGGTGTCGGCGAAGTAGCGGGCGTGCAGCCGCTTGCCCTGCAGCCGCCCCTGCATGTCGGTGAAGGCGACCACCACCGTGTCGATCTCGCCTGCGTCGATGCGGGCTAGGAGGTCGTCGAGGTCGAGCATCCGGTCGTTGCGTCGGGTCATCGGCTGGTCCCCTTCCGCGGTCTCGGATCGGCCGCCTGGTTGCCGCCCAGCAGCCCTCGCAGCAGTGCGGCGGTGTCGTCGCAGTGGGTCGCCATGGCCCGCCGCGCCCGGTTGGCGTCACCGGCCAGGACCGCCCGGACGATCGCTGCGTGCTGCTCGTTGGAATGGTCGATGTTGCGGGGCAGCACCGGGATCGAGACCAGCATGTCGTGGAGGTACTTCTGCGCCTGGGTGACCGCCTCGACCAGCATCGGCGAAGCGGACAAGGTGGCCACCGCGAGGTGCAGCCGGGAGTCGGCCTGACGGTGCCGCGCCTGGTCAGCGGCGCCGGTCACCGCGGCGAGGCCCTCGGTGAGCAGCTGGCGCTCGGCAGGGTCGAGGTCGCGTCGGGCCGCCAGCGCCGCCGCACCGGGCTCGACCACCCGGCGGAACTCCAGCGCGTCCAGGATCTCCTCGGGGCCGAAGCGCCGCCCACCGGTGGAGCCGGGCACGGGAGGCTCGAAGCAGACCACCGTGCCACCGCCGCGGCCGCGGGTGGTCACCACCATGCCCGCCATCCTCAGCGCCGCGATCGCCTCACGCAGCGTGGCCCGCGAGACCTTCAGCCGGTCGGCCAGCTCGCGCTCCGGCGGCAACGGACTGCCCCGCGGGTAGGCGCCGAGCCGGATCCCCGTGGCAAGCTGCTCCACGCACGCCTCGAAGGCGTGGTGCGCCCGCACCGGCCGCAACAGGACGGCGGCCAGGCCGGGGCCGGGATCCCTGGTCACACCTCCGCCTCCTTCAGGTCGGCCTCGACCGCCTTCAGCTCCTCCTCGGTGCCCTGCACGTGTGGGCCGGTGAACCACTTGCGGGCCGACACCAGCCAGTAGATGCCGGCGAAGCCGATCACCGCCAGCACCGCGATCACCGTGTAGTTGAAGGTCCCGGTCGTCACCGGGCTGACCGTGGGCAGCATGAACAGGATCACGATGATGCACACCCAGATGGTGGCGATCAGCGCGATCGGGCGTCCCCACCGGCCCAGGTGCCACGGTCCGGGCTGGAAGGAGTCGCCCCGCAGGAAGCGCAGGAACGACGGCACCACGTAGGCGATGTAGAGCCCGATCACCGCGATCGAGGTGACCGCGGCGTACGCCGTGGAGTTCCCCAGGTAGGGCAACGCCAGGATGAAGGCCCCCACGGCCGCGAACCACACCGCGTTGGTCGGAGTGCGGGTGCGCGCGTTCACTCGGTGCCAGAGCTTGTGGCCGGGAACCGCCCCGTCCCGGCTGAAGGCGTAGATCATCCGTGAGTTCGCCGCCACCGAGGCCATGCCACAGAACAGCTGCGCCACGATCGCGACCAGCAGCAGCAGCTTGCCCCCGGTCGGGCCGACCGCATCGATGAAGATCTGCGCCGGTGGCACCCCGGTCGCGGTGTTCACCGTATGGCCGTAGTCCTGGATCGCGAAGGTGACCCCGATCAGGAGCAGCCACCCGGCCAGGATGGACACCCAAATCGAGTTCACGATGCCCCTCGGGCCGGCGACCGCGGCGTTCACGGTCTCCTCGCTCATGTGCGCGGACGCGTCGTACCCGGTGTAGGTGTACTGCGCCAGCAGGATCCCGATGAACATCACGTAGACCCACGAGCCCCAGCCGGTCTGGTTGACGAAGTGGGTGAACACGAAACCGGCCGACTGGTGGTGGCTGGGCACGAAGGCAAGCACGCCGACGATGACCAGCACGCCCAGGATGTGCCACCACACGCTGATGTTGGACAGCAGCTTGACCGCGCTGACGCCGATCGTGTTCAGCAGGCCGTGCAGGACCAGGATGCAGGCGAGCAGGATGATCGTGTGCGGCGGCGTGGCGCTGAACCCGAACTGGAGCTCCAGGAAGGCGTTGAGGAAGAACGCCGCCCCGAAGTCGATGCCGGTGGTCACTGCGACCTCGCCCAGCAGGTTGAACCAACCCGTGAACCACGACACCACCGGCGCGTTCTTCGGCGTGGCCAGCTTGGCCGAGAAGTAGTACAGCCCCCCGGCGGTGGGGAAGCTGGAGCACACCTCCGCCATCGCCAGCCCGACGAAAAGGACCAGGACCCCGACGATCGGCCACGACCACACGATCTCCGCCGGCCCACCGGTGACCAGGCCGAAGCCGTACAGCGTCAGGCAGCCCGAGAGCACCGAGATGATCGTGAACGACACCGCAAAGTTCGAGAACCCCGACATGTGGCGTCGCAGCTCCTGGGCGTAGCCAAGCTCGTGCAGGCGTTGCTCGTCCGCGTCCCGCTCGACGGCGTGCGACACCTGCGCGCCCTCCGCCCCCTCGACCGGTTCGACCGGTTCGACCGGTTCGACACTGCCCATCGCTGTCTCCCTCTGCGAGCCCGTCGCAGTATGATCTGCGTCACACAAAAGCGTCAATAGCCTGACTTCATACCTTTAGGTGTCGTGGCTCGGGCACACCCGGCGGAGGCGTACCGGAGCTTCGTCCTCAGGAGTCGAAGCCGAGCCCCAGCCGGTCCAGGCCGCGCAGCCACATGTTGCGACGGCCGTGGTTGCGGTCGGCGCGTGCCAGTGACCACCGGGTGAGCTGGATACCGGCGTACCTCAGCGGCTCCGGCGGGAACGGCGCAGGCCGCCGTCGCACCATCTCCAGTCGCGTCCGCGGCGTGTCGAGGCCGTCGACGAGGTCCAGCATCACGTTCGCCGCGAACCGGGAGGCGCCGACACCGAGGCCGGTGAAACCGGCGGCATAGGTGACCGACCCGGCCATCGCGGTGCCGTAGAACGCGCAGAAGCGGGTGCAGGTGTCGATCGCGCCGCCCCAGCGGTGGGTGAACCGCAGCCCCTCCAGCTGCGGGAACGTCGTGAACAAGTGCCTGCTGAGCCGCCGGAAGGTCCGGTCCCGCTGCTCCCAGGGCGGTCCGAGGCGGCTGCCGAAGTAGTAGACGGCGTCGTACCCGCCCCACAGGATCCGGTTGTCCCTGGTGAGCCGGGAGTAGTGGAACTGGTTCGCGCTGTCTCCGACACCCTGCCGGCCCCGCCAGGCCAGGGCCTCCAGCTGCGCGTGGGACAGCGGCTCGCTGACCAGGACGTAGTCGTAGACAGGGACGGTCATCAACCGGCTCCGGCGCAGCAGGGAGGGGTAGGCGTTCGTGGCCAGCACGGCGCGCGGGGCCCGGACCGGGCCACCGCGGGTCGCCACGCGTACTCCGGGGCGGCCCTTCTCCAGACCGGTCACCTGGGTGCCCTCGAAGACCCGCACCCCTGAGTCCATGCAAGCCCGGCGCAGGCCCCAGGCGAGCCTCGCGGGTTCGACCATGGCGCAGCCCTGCCGGTCCCACAGGCCCCCGAGGTACGTCGGCGAGTTCACCAGCTCTCGCACGCCCTGTCGGTCGAGGGGTTCGACGTCAGTGCCCAGCTCGCGCATCTGGTCGGCCTCCTCGACCAGCCCCGCCAGCTGGTAGGGCTCGGTGGCCACGGTCAGCTCACCGGTCCGCTCGAAGTGGCAGTCGATGCCATGGCGCCCGACGGCGGTCTCGATCTCGTCGAGGTTCTCGGCCCCCATCTCCTGCAGGGACGCCAGCTCGTGGGGCCAGCGTGAGTGGCCGTTGCCCCAGCCGTGCGTCAGGCTGGCGGCGCAGAACCCGCCGTTGCGCCCGCTCGCTGCGTGCCCACACCTGTCGCCCTCGAGCAGCACCACGTCACGACCGGGGTCGCGTTCCTTGGACAGGAGCGCAGTCCAGAGTCCGACGAACCCACCCCCCACGACGACCAGGTCGGCGTCGGTCGGCCCGGACAGGGAGGGCATCGGCGGGGGCGCCTGTGGGTCGTCCAGCCAGTACACGGCGGGTTCGGCGTCGAGGAGCGCCCGCTCCGGCCACGAACCGGGGTCGCTAGTCACGCCGCCGCAGTACCATCCCGGCGGCCAGTGCCAGGAGCACACCCACCACGAAGATGATGGTGCCCATCACGTTGGCTTGCGGCGGTACCCCCAGACGGCTGGCGCCCCACACCCACAGCGGGAACGTCAGGGTCGACCCGGCAGTGAACTGGGTGATGATGAAGTCGTCGATCGACAGGGCGAAGGCCAACAGGCCACCGGCCACGACTCCGGGCATGATCAGGGGCAAGGTGACCAGGCGGAACGTGGTGATCGGCCCGGCGCCGAGGTCCCGGGCCGCCTCCTCCACCGACTGGTCCAGCCCCGACATCCGCGCCCGCACGGTGATCGCCGTGAACGGGATCGTGAACATCACATGGGCGATCACGATGGTGAGGTAGCCGCGGGGTATCCCGATGGTGATGTAGAGCGACAGCAGTGCGGCACCGAGGCCGATCTCGGGGGCGGCGATGTTGGCGAAGAGCACCAGATCCGTCAGACCGCGCCCGCGGTACCGGTACCGTCCGAGCGCGAAGCCGATCGGCGTCCCCAGGACGACGGCGACGACGGTGACGATGAGGGCGATCGTGAACGAGTTGACCAGGGCCTCGGTCAGGTTGGGGATCGCGAACAGGTGCTGCCACCACTTCAGCGTGAACCCCTGCCAGCGGAAGTTGTACCGCCCCTGGGTGTCGTTGAACCCGAACGCCGCCATGACCGCGATCGGCAGGAACATCCAGATCAGCACCAGCCAGGTGAACAGGTGCAGCAACCGGGCCCGTGGCCGGTCAGCCGGCCGGGGGCCGCGCCGGCGCCGGCCCGGCGAGGTGGCAACCGGCACCGCTTCCGTGGATGCCACCGACGTCACGCCGCACTCACCTCCAGCACGTCCTCGGTGCCGAGCACCCTGGCGTAGGCGAAGATGCCGAGCAGCAGCGCAGCCATCAGCACGAACGACAGCGCCGACGCCTGCGGATAGTCGCTGTTGGTGACGTAGAGCGTCTCGATGACGTTGCCGATCATCACCTGGCCCGGGCCTCCGAGGATCGACGCGCTGATGTAGTCCGAGGTCACCGGCACGAACGTCAGCAGCACCCCGGCGAACACGCCGGGCAGCGACAGCGGCAGCACCACCCGCAGGAACCGGTGTGCCTTGCCGGCATACAGGTCGCTGGCCGCCTCCATCACCTCCGGATCGATCCGCTCCAGGGCCACGTAGATCGGCAGCACCATGAACGGGATCGAGTAATAGGTGAGACTGGCGATCACGGCAAACGAGGTGGCCAGGATGTGGAAGTCCGACGGCACCAGCCCGATGTCGTGCAACGGGCCCAGCAGCAACCCGTTGTCGGAGAGCAGGAACTGCCAGGCAAGCGTCCGCAGCACGAAGGTGACGAAGAACGGCAGCAGCATCAGCAGCAGGTACATGGGCTTGCGCGCGCCGCCGTACCGGGAGATCCAGTACGCCATCGGGAAGCTGATCAGGATCGCCGCCACCGTGGTGATCAGCCCGTAGATGACCGACCGGACGAACTGGTCGTGGTAGAGCGACAGCACACCGGAGTAGTTGGCGAGGTGGAAGGTCTGGCGGAACCCTTCGATGATCCCGCCGGTCATCGTCGACAGCGACAGCATGACCACGATCGGCACCACGAAGAAGATCGCCATCCACAGCCCGCCGGGGAAGAGCAGCGCGTACGGCGTCAACGCCGACGCAAGCCGTCGCCTCTGCATGCGGTCTCTCCTAGCCCTGGTAGATCGGCTCGAAGATCGAGTTCCAGGTGTCGAGCTGCTTGCCCTCCTTGGGAGTGAACCCGATCACGGCCTTGTCGTAGGTCGACTGGGTCGGGAACACCGCATAGCTGTGGGCGACGCTCTTGAGGAAGGTCGCGTCGGACCCGGACGCCTTCGCGGCGTCGTTCTCCACCACCTGTTGGGCCTTCGGCACCGGAGATATGTAGTTGACCCACTCGGCGAGCATGGCCGCCGGCTTCGGCTCGTAGTAGAAGTTCATCAGCTTCATCGCGTCGACGGGGTGCTCGGCGTACTTCAGCAGCACGAAGTTGTCGGTCCAGAGCAGCCCCCGCTCCTTGGGGATGACGAACTTCAGGTTGGAGCCGGAGGACAGGTTCTGCTGGTAGATGTCACCGGACCAGGCCTGGGTGATCCAGATGTCCCCCTTCGCAAGGTCGCTGATGTAGTCCTGCGAGTAGTACTTGCGTACCAGCGGCTGCTGCTTCTGCAGCCAGTCGGCCGCCTTCCTCCAGTCCTTCTCGGTGGACTGTTGCGGGTCGACCCCGACTGCCAGCAGCGCGGAGTTCGGCAGGTCCTCGTTGTTGGCGAACATGCCGATCTTGCCCTTGAACTTCGGGTCCTGCAGGTCCTCGAAGCTGGTGATCTCGCGTCCGGTCTTCTCAGGGTCGTAGCCGATGCCGGTGAAGCCGGCCTGGTAGGGGATGGAGTAGGTGTTACCCGTGTCGAAGACGGGGTTCTTGAACTTGGCGCCGCCGTACTTGTCGAAGTTGGGCAGCCTGTCGTGGTCGAGGGGGATGAAGAAGCCGAGGTCACGGAACTTGTTGAAGTAGATGCCCGCGCTGATCACCGCCAGGTCGTAGCCCGAGAACTGTCCGGCGGACAGCGACGGCTGCACCTTGGCGAAGAACGGCCCGTTGTCCTGGATGTCCTCGAAGTAGTTGACCTTGGTTCCGGTCTGCCGGGTGAACGCCTCGATGCTGGGGTGCCTGGAGCTGTTCTTGCCGGCGGTGTCGATGTAGAGCGGCCAGTTCGCCCAGTCCACGACGCCCTTGGCCCGCTTGCCCTTCCAGTAGCCGGCAGCCTGGGCCTTCGCGTCGGCATGGCTGACTCCCTGCCCGCCCACGCCGCATGCGGACAGGAACGCGGTCGCGCCCACCCCCGCCGCGCCCGCGCCGAACATCCGCAGCAGGTCCCTCCGGCCCATCCGCGACTGCGTCAGCCCACGGAGCAGCGCCGGATCGAGGTCAGGGTCGTTGGTGTCGGCCATGGAGGTTCCCTTCAGATTCGTGCCGTTGTCGCGTCGTCCACGTCATGCGGTTGCGGCGCATCGGCGAGCGCGTAGGAGTGCTCACTGCGCCAGGTCAGCCACACCTCGTCCCCGCGCTGGGTCCCGGAGTCGGCGGAAACGGAGTTCTGGCTGAAGACCACGATGTCGTAGCCCGCAGCCGTTGCGACCGTGTAGCTGGTCGACGTACCGAGGTAGACGACCTCCTTCACGGTGCCGCACAGGGCGCAGCCGTCCGCCGGCGGGCCGGCAGCCAGGCCGATCTTCTCCGGGCGCACGGTCAGCTCGATCGCCTCCCCGATGCGAGGAGTACGCCGGGTGGTCGCGAGCACCCGGCCATCGCGGCCGAACTCCAGGACGGCCAGCTCGCCGTCGACCCGGTCGACGGTGCCGGCCAGCAGGTTCGAGGTACCGATGAAGCCGGCGGCGAACCTCGTCGCGGGCCGCTCGTACAGCTCTCGCGGTGAGCCGAGCTGCTCGATGTGGCCGGCGTTCATCACCGCGACACGGTCGGACATCGTCAGCGCCTCGCCCTGGTCATGGGTGACGTAGACGAACGTGATGCCGACCTCGCGCTGGATCCGCTTGAGCTCGATCTGCATCGTCTGCCGCAGCTTGAGGTCAAGCGCGCCGAGCGGTTCGTCGAGCAGCAACGCGCGCGGCCGGTTGACCAGCGCCCGGGCCAGGGCGACCCGCTGCTGCTGGCCGCCGGACATCCGGGCCGGTCGGCGCCGTTCCAGACCCGACAGCTCCACGAGCTCCAGCGCCTCCATGACGCGGCTGCGGGTCTCGGCCCTGTCGACCTTCTTGCGTCGCAGACCGAACGCGACGTTGGCGAAGACGTCCATGTGCGGGAACAGGGCGTAGCTCTGGAACACCATGTTGACGTCCCGCTTGTTCGGCGGAGTGCTGGTGACGTCGACGCCGTACAGCAGGACCCGTCCCGCGGTGGGGGCTTCGAAGCCGGCAACCATCCGCAGCGTGGTGGTCTTGCCGCAGCCGGACGGGCCGAGCAGGGAGAAGAACTCCCCGCTGCCGATGGCCAGGTCCATCTGCTCGACCGCAGACACGACCTCCCCGCGCGAGCTGAACTGCTTGGTCACCTCGCTCAGCTGGATCGCAGTGTCTGCGTCTCGCGTGGTGTCGGCTTCGTCCATCCGGCCGTCCCTCTCCAGGGTGTGCATCCCGCGACTTCAGATCTCGATGTTGCTCATCACGTGCTTGACCCGGGTGTAGTCCTCCAGTCCGTACATCGACAGGTCCTTGCCGTGGCCGGAGTGCTTGAACCCGCCGTGGGGCATCTCCGCAACGATCGGGATGTGCGTGTTGATCCACACACAGCCGAAGTCCAGGCCCCGCGACATGCGCATCGCCCGACCATGGTCGGACGTGAAGACACTGCTGGCCAGTCCGTAGCGGACGCCGTTGGCCCAGCGCAGTGCCTCGGCCTCGTCCCTGAACTGCTGCACCGTGATCACCGGACCGAAGATCTCGTCCTGGACCGCCTCGTCGTCCTGCTGCACCCCGGACACCACGGTCGGCGCGTAGAAGTAGCCCGCCTCCCCGACCCGGGACCCACCGGTCTGCACGGTGGCGCGGTCCGGCAGCCGGTCGATGAACCCGCTGACCCGGCTGAGCTGGTTGGCGTTGTTCAACGGGCCGTAGGCGGCATCGTCACCGGTGCCGGTCGTCGTGGCCTTCGCCTGCTCGGCCAGGGCGTCGACGAAGTCGGCGTGGACGCCTGGCCCGGCGAGCACCCGGGTGGCTGCGGTGCAGTCCTGGCCCGCGTTGAAGTACCCGGCGCCGGCGATCGCCTCCGCCGCCGCGGCCACGTCGGCGTCGTCGAACACGATCACCGGAGCCTTGCCGCCGAGCTCGAGGTGCACCCGCTTGAGGTCCGACGCGGCGGCTGCCGCCACCTCCTTGCCGGCGCGGACCGACCCGGTGATCGACACCATCTGAGGGATGTCGTGCGACACCAGCGCCCGCCCGGTGTCCCGGTCCCCGCAGATCACGTTGAACACGCCGGGCGGGAGGAACTCCGCGGCGACCTCGGCCATCAACAGTGTCGACATCGGTGTGGTGTCCGACGGCTTCAGCACGACGGTGTTGCCGGCCGCGATCGCCGGGGCGTACTTCCACACCGCCATCATCATCGGATAGTTCCACGGGGTCACCTGGGCGCAGACCCCGATCGGCTCGCGGCGGACGTAGGACGTGTGGCCGGCCAGGTACTCCCCGGCCGACTTCCCCTCGAGCACGCGCGCAGCACCGGCGAAGAAGCGGATCTGGTCCACCATCATGGGGACCTCCTCCGCAGCCGTGAGCGCCCGGGGCTTGCCGGTGTTCGCGCACTCCGCATCCAGCAGCTCGTCGACGCGCGACTCCAGTGCGTCGGCGATGCGGAACAGCGCCAGGCTCCGCTCCGACGGGGTCGCGTCGCGCCACCGCGGGAAGGCCTCCGCCGCCGCCCGGCACGCTGCGTCGACGTCCGACTCGCCCGACACCGGCGCCCGAGCCACTTCCCGTTCGGTCGCCGGGTCGATCACCGGTGCGGTCCGCCCGCTGGTCGCGGCCACCTGCCGCCCGCCGACGAAGTTGTGCAGCGTGGGAGTTGACATGCACACCCTTTCTGCGCCTGAGGGCCCCCGGTCAGCACGACATTGACATATCCGACTCCGCATGACAAGTGGATCCGTGGCAATCTTCGCTGCTTCGTTAGGAATCCCTTGCCCGTCCGGATCAGGGACCGAGGATCGGTTCCGATGGGGGGATGCTCTCGGAGGCCCCCGATGAGGACGCCGGCGTTCGCGGGCCACCCTGATGTGGATTCCGTAGGAAGAGTAGGTGTTGAGTGCGAATGACGGTGCTTGGGTTCAGTTGCGCCACGGATTCACTTGCATCTGAGTCGGAGGGGAGTGCAAGATGATGCCCATGAGCACCGATACCGCGTCCGAGCTGGACCACGCCGCCCTGCAACAGGGGGCTCGCGACCACCTGTGGATGCATTTCACCCGGATGTCCACCTATGACCATGCGGACGTGCCGGTGATGGTGCGGGGCGAGGGCCCGTACCTGTACGACGCAGAGGGCAAGCGGTACCTCGACGGGCTGGCCGGGTTGTTCGTCAGCCAGCTCGGCCACGGCCGGGCCGACCTGGCCGAGGCGGCGGAGCGGCAGGCCCGGCAGCTCGGCTACATGCCGGTGTGGTCCTACGCCCATCCGCGAGCGATCGAGCTCGCGCAGCGGCTGGCCAGGTACACCCCTGGCGATCTGAACCGGGTGTTCTTCACCTCCGGCGGCGGCGAGGCGGTGGAGTCGGCGTGGAAGCTGGCCAAGCAGTACTTCAAGCTGACCGGCAAGCCGACCAAGCACAAGGTGATCTCGCGGGCGATCGCCTACCACGGCACCACCCAGGGTGCCCTGTCGGTGACCGGGCTGCCCGATCTGAAGGCGCCGTTCGAGCCACTGGTGCCGAGTACGTTCCGGGTCCCCAACACCAACATCTACCGGGCACCGGTGCACGGGGATGACCCGAAGGCGTTCGGCCGCTGGGCGGCGGACCAGATCGCGATCGCGATCGAGAACGAGGGCGCGGACACCGTGGCCGCGGTGTTCCTGGAGCCGGTACAGAACTCCGGCGGCTGCTTCCCGCCCCCTCCGGGGTACTTCGACCGGGTCCGGGAGATCTGCGACAGCTACGACGTGCTGCTGGTGTCCGACGAGGTGATCTGCGCGTTCGGCCGGCTCGGCCAGATGTTCGGCAGCGAGCGGTACGGCTACGTCCCCGACATCATCACCTGCGCGAAGGGACTCACCTCCGGCTATGCCCCGATGGGCGCGATGATCGCGACCGATCGGCTGTTCGAGCCGTTCGCCACCGGCGACACCGTGTTCGCCCACGGCTACACCTTCGGCGGTCACCCGGTGGCCGCCGCGGTCGCGCTGGCGAACCTCGACGCGTTCGAGCGGGAGGGCATCAACCAGCATGTGCGAGACAACGAGGCCGCGTTCCGCGCCACGTTGGAGCAGCTGCTGGACCTCCCCATCGTCGGTGACGTCCGCGGCGACGGGTTCTTCTACGGCATCGAGCTGGTGAAGGACAAGGCCACCAAGGAGACGTTCAACGACGAGGAGTGTGAGCGACTGCTGCGCGGGTTCCTGTCCAGGACGCTGTTCGAGTCCGGGTTGTACTGCCGTGCCGACGACCGGGGCGACCCCGTGGTCCAGTTGTCCCCGCCGCTCATCTGCGACCAGAGCCACTTCGACGAGATGGAGCAGATCCTGCGCTCGGTCCTGTCCGAGGCGATGAAGCACCTGTAATGATGCAGCCTGTGCCTCATCGTTTCGGCAACAAGAGCAACAACGGCCAGGCCATGCACCTGGACGACACCTCCAAGGCGATCATCGAGCTGTTGCAACACGACGGCCGGATGCCGTACTCGACCATCGCCAAGCGGGTCGGCCTGTCCGAGGCGGCTGCGCGACAGCGGGTGCAGAAGCTGATCGACCACGGCGTCGTGCAGATCGTGGCCGTCACCGACCCGACCCAGCTCGGGTTCGCGCGGCAGGCGATGATCGGCATCCGCACCGAGGGCGACCTCGAGGAGCTCGCCGAGGCGCTGTCGAAGATGCCCGAGGTCGACTACGTCACCATCACCGCCGGCTCGTTCGACGTCATGGTGGAGGTGGTGTGCGAGAGCGACGAACACCTGCTGGAGCTGCTCAGCAAGAGGATCCGGACCCTGGAGGGGGTCTCCTCCACGGAGTCGTTCGTGTACCTGAGGCTGCACAAGCAGACCTACGCCTGGGGCGTGCGGTGACCGGAGGGGTTCGGCCACCGGAGGAGATCTCGTGGTGGCTGGAGAGCTGCGGTGACGACCTGTCCCCGCGCCCGCCGGTGCACGGCGACATCGATGTCGACGTGGCGATCGTGGGCGCCGGCCTGACCGGGCTGTGGACGGCGTACTACCTGGCGAAGGCGGACCCCGGGTTGCGGATCGCGATCTTGGAGAGGGAGTTCGCGGGTTTCGGCGCCTCCGGGCGCAACGGCGGCTGGCTGTCGGCGCTGTTCCCGGCTTCCCGCGACAAGCTGGCTGCCCTGCGCGGGTCCTCGCGGGACGCCGCCGGCCGGCTCACGGCCGCGATGCGCGGCAGCATCGACGAGGTGGCACGGGTGTGCACGGCCGAAGGCATCGACTGCGACCTGCACAAGGGCGGCACGGTCAGCTTCGCCCGCACCCCCGCACAGCTCGCGCGGGCTCGCGCGGAGGTCGAGTCAGCGCGCGCATGGGGTGACACCGAGGACGACATCCGGCTGCTGGGCGCCACCGAAGCCGCGTCGATGGCGCGGGTGACCGAGCTGCTGGGTGCGACGTACACCCCGCACTGTGCCCGGATCCATCCCGGCAAGCTCGTACGCGGGCTGGCGCGCGTGGTCGAGGGGCTCGGGGTAGCCATCCACGAGCAGACCGCGGCGCGTTCCCTCCACCCCGGCCGGGTGGTGACCGACCGTGGGGTGGTACGTGCCGAACGGGTGCTGCGGGCCACCGAGGGCTACACCTGCGGCCTGGACGGCATGCGCAGGGCGATGATCCCGGCGTACTCACTGATCGTGGCCACGGAACCACTGGACGCCAGCACCTGGGAGCGGATCGGAATGGCCGACAGCCCGACGTTCTCCGACTTCCGGCACCTGCTGATCTACGGCCAGCGCAGCGCCGACGGCCGGTTCGTCTTCGGCGGGCGCGGGGCGCCGTACCACTACGGCTCGTCGATCCGACCGTCCTACGACCGGGAGGAGAAGGTGTTCGCCGCGCTCCGCCGTACCCTCGTTGAGCTCTTCCCGGCCCTGGACGGTGCGAGGTTCACTCACTCCTGGGGCGGGACGCTCGGTATCCCGCGCGACTGGACTGCGTCGGTGTGGCTGGACCCGCGGACCGGGATCGGGGCGGCCGGCGGCTACGTCGGTGACGGCGTGACCACCACCAACCTCGCCGGCCGGACCCTGGCCGACCTGGTCACCGGCACCGACAGCGCCCTCACCACGCTGCCCTGGGTGGGGCACCGGTCGCCGGCGTGGGAACCCGAACCGATGCGCTGGCTCGGGGTCAACGCGGGCCTGCAGACGATGGCCCTGGCAGACCACGAGGAGAAGATCACGCGGCGACCGAGCCTCCTCGCCCGGGCGATGGCGCCGCTCGTGGGGAGCCACCAGTGAGCGCGCAGGTCCGGGAGGCAGAAGCTCGAGACATCGCGATCTAGATCCGACCCTCCGGAAGCGTCCAGCAGGTCGGGACGAGCGCCCTGAACGAACACGCGGCCATCGCGGAGGCAGTGCGAGCCGGTGACCCCACGGCTGCGGCCCGGGCCATGCGGGCGCACCTGATCGCTGCCCGCAACCGGCTCCGCCCCATGTGTGGGGACCAGTGAGCAGGAACCGCGGCGGGTCCTGGGCCTGGTCCTCTGGTGTCCGAGGGGGGACTTGAACCCCCACCCCCTTTACGGGGACTAGCACCTCAAGCTAGCGCGTCTGCCTATTCCGCCACCCGGACGAGCGGAGCAACCTTAGCAAAGCGCCGGGCCCGAACCCGAATCCCGTGGCACCTGTCCGGCGCCGTGCTCATCGAGCCACCGACCCAGCTCCCGGGCGCTGCGGTCGACCAGCTCCGGCCAGGCCATAGCACCGGCGTCGGCCCGGTCGGAGACGTGCTTGACAAGCCGGCACGGGACCCCAGCATCGCGGCAGGCCCAGGCCACGGCGTACCCCTCCATGTCGACCAGGTGGGCTCGCCTCGCGAGCCGGTCCCGGGCGGCGGGGTCGGTCACGAACAGGTCACCGGAGGCGAGCGTGATGTCGTCCCCGCCGGGCAGCTCGAGCAGCTCCTCCGGGTCGTAGCCCAGCAACCGGACCGCCTCGGCGCTGAAGTCGTGGTTGAGCACGCTCCCGGGCACGTACAGCCCCTCGAGCCCGTCACGGAGCGCCCCCGCGGTGCCGATGTTGACCACCTCGGTCACGTCGGTACGACGAGCGAGCTCGCGGGCCGTCCGGGCGGCGGCCGCGGTCTTGCCCAACCCCGTAACGAGCAGCGGCAGCCCCCGGGCGACGTACGCCGCCTCGGCGCTCGTCGCGGCCACCACCAGGATGCTCACCCGACGAGCGTACGGGCGGCCGGTGTCTGCCCATCAAGCCGTCCGTCACGGCACGACACCACCCGGTCGACGGCATCGAGCAGCTCGGTGTCGTGGGTGACCACGACCGTGGCGGTGTCCCGCTCGGTGGTCAGCCGGCGCAGCAACGACATCACCTCCGCGCCCCGCTCGTGGTCAAGGGCGCTGGTTGGCTCGTCGACCAGCAGCACCGCGGGCTCCCGGACCAGCGCCCGGGCGATGTTGACCCGCTGCCGCTGGCCGCCCGAGAGCTGGGCGGGGCGCCGGTCGGCCAGGTCGGCCAGGCCAACCTGGTCGAGGACCGCCCTGGCGTCGATCCGGTTGCGGTTGCCGCCGGGGCCGAGGTGGGCCATCACCTGCAGCTGCTCGGCCGCGGTCAGCGCGGGCAGCAGGTTGGGCTGCTGGAAGACGATGCCGATGCGCTCGCGGCGCAGCCTTGCGAGCTCCCTGGGCCTCATCCCGGCGGTGGTCAGGCCGTCGACCATGACGGTGCCCTCGTCGGGGCGGATCAGGGTCGCCGCCACGGCCAGCAGGCTCGACTTGCCGCTGCCGGAGGGGCCGACGACCGCGGTGAGGTCGCCGCGCGGCACGGCCAGGGAGACCCGGTCGAGGGCGGTGACCCGTCCCGACCCGTCGGGGTAGGTCAGCGTGACGTCGGCCAGCCGCAGGGTGGGTTGGAGGGTCTCTGATCGGTTCATCGGGCACTCCCCAGTGCGGTCAGGGGGTCGACAGAGGTGACTCGCCGTACGGCGAGGGCGGCGCCGGCCAGGCCCAGCCCGGCCAGCAGTCCGACGGGCAGGGCCAGCGTGGCCGGGTCCAGCGAGAACGGCACCACGCTGCTGGCGAACAGGCCCGCACCGACGGCGATCCCCGCACCCACCAGCGACCCGATCGCCAGCACCACGGCCGCCTGCCCGAGGGCGTCGCGCAGCAGTGTCCAGGTGGAGGACCCCAGGGCCTTGAGCACCGCGATGTCGCCGCTGCGCTGGATGGTCCACACGGTGAAGAACGCGCCGACCACCAGCGCCGAGATCGCCAGCAGGAAGCCGCGGATCAGCAGCAGCGACCCGTGCTCAGAGCTGTAGGAGCCGATCGCCGACAGGGACTGCGGGATCGTGCGTACGTCGTACGTCGCCGGCAGGTGCGGCGCCTTCCCGGACAGGGCGATCACGGTGGCCCGGTCCGGGCTGCCGGTCAGGCGCTGCCAGTCGGCCAGACTGGCCCAGACCACCGGAACGTGGGAGTAGGACGCGTCGCCACGGGTCGCCACGACCGTGAGCCGGTGACCGTTGAGGCTGATCGAGTCCCCCACCAGGTCCCGGGCGCCGGTGGAGAGCACGACCGTGCCCGGGCGAACCCCCGCCGCGTCCGGTGCCACGGCCGAGCCCGGCCGCACGCCCATCAGCGTGACCGCGCCGCCACCGGCGGGCCCCTGGCCCCGCACGGTCGCGATCCCCAGCGGAGCGCCGCGACGGACCAGGTCGGTGGGCACTCGCGAGCTCTCGAAGCTCGCGCCGCCGAAGACCAGTGACTGCGCGTGCAGGCCGGTGATCGCCGAGGTGCTCTGGTCCCCCAGCCCCTTGGTGAGCCCGGTCAACAGCCCGACCAGCACCGTGATCAGCACGATCACCGAGCCGATGAGGGCGAACCGGCCCCGGGCCCACTTCAGGTCTCGTAACCCCACGTACATCTGTTCTGCGCCTCCTCCTTGGACAGCACAAGGCTCCCGCGGACCCGGCCCGGATCAATCGGCCGAAGGGCTGGACCCGCGCTCATCCTTTCGGCCGATCGGAGCCACGGCCCCGGCTGCCTAGACTGACCGGTCGTGGAACGACGCCACCTGGGTTGGCCAGCCGTCCAGATCGGCGTGCACGCACTGATGGCGGTGCTGCTCGCCGTGGTGGTGGTCCGCGCCGTCCTGGCGGAGCCGGGCCCGGGACGCGAGGCCGCCACCGTGGGCGTGGCGGTCGCCATGGCGCTGGTATACGCCGCCGGGCTGGGCCGGCTCGTCGGTCGGGACCGCGCCCGCGCTCTTGCCTGGCTGGTCCTCCTGGTCGGCTGCTGGGTCGCGCTGGTGGTGCTGACCCCGCAGAGCGTCTTCCTGGCCTTCCCGCTGTACTTCCTGATCGCCCACGTGCTGCCCGACCGGTCGACGGTGGCAGCGGTGGGCGTGCTCACCGCCGTCGCCGTCCTCGGCTACGCGCTTCCCGAGGGATGGAGCTTCGCGGCAGTGCTCGGGCCGGTGCTGGGCGCCCTGGTCGCCATCGCGACCGTGCTGGGCATCCGGGCCGTCGACCGCGAGAGCCAGCGGCGCGGGGTGCTGGAGGAGCGGGAGCGGCTGGCACGAGAGATCCACGACACCCTGGCCCAGGGGCTGAGCAGCATCCAGCTGCTGCTCGGCGCCGCGGAGCAGCAGCTTGCGCCCGGCGTGCCGGCACGCGACCTGGTCTGGCAGGCCCGGCAAGTGGCCACCGGCAACCTCGAGGAGACCCGGCGGTTCGTGCGCGCACTGGCCCCGGCCGCGCTCGCCGACCAGTCACTCGGCGCGGGGCTGGACCGGCTGGCCGCCACCCACCGGGCCTCCCTGACCGTCGACGGCCGGGTCCGAGCGCTGCCGCCGGCCTACGACGAGGCCCTCCTGCGGATCGCCCAGGAGGCGCTCACCAACGCCGGCCGGCACGCCGCCGCCGACCACGTCGCGGTGACGCTGGGCTACCTGGCCGACTCGGTGTCCCTGGACGTCGTCGACGACGGTCTCGGCTTCGACCCCGCCGCGCACCACGAGGGTTTCGGACTGCGGTCGATGCGGTCCCGGGCGGAGCAGCTGCGCGGCAGCCTCACCGTCGAGTCGGCCCCGGGCGGCGGTACCGCGATCGGCGTCTCCCTTCCAGAGGTACGACCGTGATCCGGGTCCTGATCGCCGACGACCATCCGGTGGTCCGCAGCGGCCTGCAGGCGGTGCTCTCGCTGGACACCGGGATCGAGGTCCGGCACGCGGTCGGCACGGTTGCCGAGGCGGTGGCGTTGGCGGGAGAGGTCGACGTGGTGCTCATGGACCTGCAGTTCGGCACCCGGTCGCAGGGCATCGAGGCAACCCGGCGGATACGCGGAGAGGAGGCGGCACCCCGGGTGTTGGTGCTGACGACGTACGCCGCGGAGGCCGACATCCTCGCGGCGCTGGAGGCAGGCGCCTCGGGCTACCTGCTCAAGGACGCCGACCCGCAGGCCCTGACCTCGGCGGTGCACCGCGTCGCCGCCGGCGAGACCGTGCTCGCCGCCGATGTGGCCGGCCGGCTCGCCGAGCGGGTACGCCGGCCCGACACCGCGCTGTCGGCCCGGGAGCTCGAGGTGCTCGGCCTGGTCGCCGAGGGCCTGTCCAACGCCGAGATCGCCAGGCGGCTGTTCCTCAGCCAGGCGACGGTCAAGACCCACGTCGCCCACGTCCTGACCAAGCTCGGCGCCGGCTCCCGGACCGCCGCGGTGGCCACGGCCCAGCAGGCCGGCCTGTTGCGCCGGTGACTCACCAGCCCGACGGCAGCGGACGGCCCTCGGCGTAGCCGGCCGCCGACTGCACCCCGACCACGGCCTGTTCGGCGAGCTCGGGCAGGGTGCGCGCTCCGGCGTACGTGCAGGCAGACCTGACCCCGGAGCAGATCTCGTCGAGCAGGTCCTCAACGCCGGGGCGGTCGGGGTCGAGGAACATCCGTGAGGACGAGATCCCTTCCTCGTAGAGCCCCTTCCGCGCACGGTCGAACGTGGACTCCGAGGCCGTCCGGTTGGCCACCGCTCGCGCCGAGGCCATCCCGAAGCTCTCCTTGAAGGAGCGGCCGTCCGCGCCGGTCTGCAGGTCGCCCGGCGACTCCTGGGTGCCGGCGAACCAGGACCCGACCATCACCGCCGACGCCCCGGCGGCCAGCGCCAGCGCCACGTCGCGAGGATGCCGCACTCCCCCGTCTGCCCACACGTGACGGCCGTGCTCCCGGGCCGCGGCCACGCACTCCAGGACGGCGCTGAACTGCGGCCGGCCCACGCCGGTCATCATCCGCGTGGTGCACATCGCGCCCGGCCCGACACCGACCTTGACGATGTCCGCCCCGGCCTCGACCAGGTCACGCACTCCCTCGGCGGAGACCACGTTGCCGGCGACCACCGGGACCTCGGGCTGCTGGTCGCGCACCGCGGAGAGGGCTTCGAGCATCCGCTCCTGGTGGCCGTGCGCGGTGTCCACGACCAGGCAGTCGACCCCGGTGTCGAGCAGCCGGCGCGTCCTGGTGCCGACGTCGCCGCCGACCCCGACGGCCGCTGCCACCCGCAGCCGACCACCCTGGTCGAGGGCGGGCCGGTAGATCGTGGACCGCAGGGCGCCGGTCCTGGTGAGCAGTCCGACCAGCCGGCCGTCCCCGTCGACGACCGGGGCCACCCGGTGTCGTTCCGAGGCCAGCTCCTCGAACGCCGTACGGGCGTCCACGTCGGCCGGCAGTGTCACCATCTCACCGGTCATCACGCGCGCCACCTGGGTGAACCGGTCCACGCCGGTGCAGTCGGCCTCGGTGACCACGCCCACCGGACGGTCGTCCTCGACGACGACCGCGGCCCGGTGGGCCCGCTTGGGAAGCAGCGCGAGGGCGTCTCCGACCGTCTGCTGGGGCGCGAGCACGATCGGGGTCTCGAACATCGGGTGACGCTGCTTCACCCACGCCACCACGTCCTCGACGACCGGGTGCGGGATGTCCTGGGGCAGCACGGCCATGCCGCCACGGCGGGCCAGTGTCTCGGCCATGCGTCGCCCCGACACTGCGGTCATGTTGGCCCCGACGAGGGGCACGGTCAGCCCGCTGCCGTCCGGGGAGGTCAGGTCGACGTCGTACCGGGAGGCCACACCGGAGCGCCGAGGCACCATGAACACGTCGTCGTAGGTGAGGTCGTACGCCGGTCGGGCGTCGTCGAGAAAGCGCACGACGAGCCAGCCTACCGGCCGCTTGTTGCGCCTACTTCAGCTCGGCGGAGCTGAGCCCCAGCACCCGGCGGGCCACGATCAGCTGCTGGATCTGCTGGGTGCCCTCGAAGATGTCGAGGATCTTGGAGTCCCGGGACCACTTCTCCAGCAGCTCGGTCTCGCTGTAGCCGAGGGTGCCGCTCAGCTCCACGCAGCTCAGGGTCACGTCGGTGCCGACCCGTCCGGCCTTGGCCTTGGCCATCGAGGCCTCCAGCGAGTTCGGCTTCCGGTTGTCGGCCATCCAGGCCGCCTGCATCATCAGCAGCCGGGCGCCTTCCCAGTCGGCCTCCATCCGGAGGAAGCTCGCCGCGGCGGCGGACTGCACCTGCGCCGGCCGGTCGTAGTCGATGGCCACGCCTGCCTGCTCGAGCAGCTCCCGGGTCAGGTCCAGCGCGGCACGCGCGCAGCCGATCGCCATCGCGGCGACGATGGGCCGGGTGTTGTCGAAGGTGGCCATCGCGCCCGCGAAGCCCTGCTTGCTGTCGATCTCCGGGGAGCCGAGCAGGTTCTCCGCAGGCACCCGGCAGTCGGTGAAGGTGATCACCGCGGTGTCGGAGGCGCGGATGCCGAGCTTGTGCTCGAGCCGCTCGACGTTCATGCCGGGAGAGCCCTTGCGCACCACGAACGACTTGATCGCGGCACGGCCCTGGTCGCGGTCCAGGGTCGCCCAGACCACCACGCTGTCGGCCCGCTCGCCGGAGGTGACGAAGATCTTCTCGCCGTTAAGGACGTACTCGTCGCCGTCCTTGACCGCCGTGGTGGTGATCTTCGCCGAGTCCGAGCCCACCGCGGGCTCGGTGATCGCCATCGCGGCCCAGGTCCCCTTGAACCGCTCCAGCTGCTCGTCGTCGGCCACGGAGGCGATCGCGGAGTTGCCCAGGCCCTGGCGGGGCATCGACAGCAGCAGGCCGACGTCACCCCAGCACATCTCGGTGATCGAGGTCACCGAGGCCAGGTTCGAGCCGTTCCGGACGGTCGTGTCGCCGTCCTCCTCGCTGCGTCGAACGCCGGAGGCCCCGGCGCCCTCGGAGGCGCCGGAGTCCGAGAGCCCGTCGATCATCGCCGCGAGCATGTCGAGCTCCCTGGGGTACTCGTGCTCGGCGAGGTCGTACTTGCGCGAGATCGGGCGCAGCATGTTCATCGCGACCTGGTGCGCCTGGTCGATCAGCGCCCGGTGCTTCCTGGGAATCTCCAGATTGATCATCAGTGTGGTCCCTGTTGTCTGTGGTCGAGGTGTGTGTGCGTGGTCGCCGGATCAGACGAGGACTGCGCCTTCGGCAAGACCGATGGCCCGCAGGTCGCGGTACCACCGCTCCACCGGGTGCTCCTTGACGTAGCCGTGGCCGCCGAGCAGCTGCACGCCGTCCAGGCCGACCTGCATGCCCTTGCTCGCACACAGGTTCCGGGCCAGCGCCACCTCCCGGGAGAAGTCCTTGCCCTGGGCAGCCCGCGAGGCGGCCCGGTAGGTGACCAGTCGCATCGCCTGCAGCTCGATCGCGATGTTGGCGACCATGAACGCGACCGACTGCCGGTGGGCCACCGGCTCGCCGAACGCCTCTCGCTCCTTGACGTAGGGGGTCACGTAGTCCAGCACGGCCTGCCCCGTTCCCACGGCCAGCGCGCACCACGCCAGCCGCGACAGCCGCACGCACTCGGTGTACGTCGACCCGTCGGTCTCCCCCAGCACCGCGTCGGCGGGGACGTGCACGTCCCCGAGGTGCAGCCGGGTCAGCGAGGCGGCCCGGACGCCCATGGAAGGGTCCGCCTCGACCTTCACGCCCTCGGTTCCGGACTCCAGCACGCACAGCACCGGCTTGCCCTCGAGCGCCGCACCGACCACGAGCAGCTCCGCACCCGCACCCCGCGGCACGAGCGACTTCACGCCGTTCAGGACGTAGCCGTCACCGCTCCTGGTGGCCGTGGTCGCCGGGCTGAGTACGTCGAACAGCACCGCCGGCTCGGCCAGCGCCAGCGCGGCGGCCGGGGCGTCCTCCCCGGTGAACGCCGGCAGGTAGGTCTGCTGCTGCGCCTCGCTCCCCCACAGCGACAGCGCCGTGGAGACCGCGCCCGACGACAGCGCCGCGACCGCGAGCCCCATGTCTCCCTTCGCCAATGCCTCGGCCACGAGGGTGCCGGCAACGGCGGAGCGCTCCTCGGAGATGCCGCCGAGCTTCTCCGGTACGCCGAGGATGGGCAGCCCGATCTCCTGGCCGGCCTTCATCAGGTCGTCCGGGGCGGCGCACGCCTCGTCGGCCTCGGCGGCGGCCGGCCGGACCATCTCCTCGGCGAACTCCGCGACCACGTCGACGAGCATCTGCTCGTCCTCGGTCGGGGTGAGGTCGAAGACGCCGCTCGGGTCGGTGGCTCGCGCCCGTACCCCCGTCGTGTCGCCGCGGCCCTTCTTCGCGAACGCGCGGCTGGCCGCGCCCAGCGTCTTGAACCCGTTGCGGGTGGTGGTGAAGACCACCTGCTCGGTCTGCTTGCGGATGTTGAGCCGGTCGACCAGGTCGCTCTGCGCCAGCGTGTTCAGCGCGGCGACCGCGTAGCCGATCGGGTCCCGGCTCTCCCGGGAGGCCAGACCGTGCTTCCCGCCGGGTGACAGGGCGCCCTTGACGTTCTTGAGGAGGGACATGGTCTGACTGTAACTGTGAGTTACACGTAGATCCACACCACCGCCCCGTGGCGCTGGTCACGCAGCCGGGCGCGCACCCTGGATGGCTGGTTCCACGGGAGGTTGCCGGCTCGCGGCTCCCCGGGGCCCACTCATCTAGGATCCGGCCATGGGGTTCGGCCGGGTGGTCGCGGCGGCGCTGCTGGGCCTCCTGGTGCTCGGCCTCTGCGGCTGCGGGCCGGGCTCCCGGGCCGCCCCCGACCCTCCGCCGTCCGCTTCACCGCCGGGCCCCGCGCCGTCGGCAACGCCACCGCCGGTCCGGCCGTCCGCGTCACCGTCGACCAACGCCCAGGGCAACGGCGTCATGGTGCCGCCCCTGCCCGACCTGTCACGGTTCCCCGCCCGCGAGCCGCACCCGCCCGGGCCCGCCAGCCGGATCGGGGCCGACGTCAGCTGGCCGCAGTGCCCGAAGGGCACGGGCATCGCCCACAAGCGCGGTGAGGGCAGGCCGATGCCGACGCCCGCTGCCCGTTTCGTGGTGCTCGGGTTGACCAACGGCCCCTCGTTCGTCCCGAACCCGTGCCTGGCCGACCAGGTCCGCTGGGTGCGCGCCCGGCACCTGCTCGCGGCGGCGTACGCGGTGGTCAGCTACCCCGACGCCCACACCCTCGACGAGCTCGGCGACGACGGCCCCTACGACGGCGGCACCCGGACCGGCGCGCTGGCCAACACCGGCTACCGCGCCGCCCTGTTCGACGTCGCCACGATGCACCGCACCGGCCTGCGGACGCCGGTGGTGTGGGTCGACGTCGAGCACGTGCCGTACGTCCCCTGGAGCCCCGACACCCGCGCCAACGCCGCGGTGGTCCGCGGTGCCGTGAGCGGGTTCCGCGACGCCGGGTTCGAGGTCGGCGTCTACTCCACCTTGTCGCTGTGGCGCGACATCGTCGGTGACCTGAGGCTCGGCCTGCCCGCCTGGCGGCCGGCCGGCCACACCTCGATGCGAGAGGCGCTGCGACGCTGCCGGGACGACTGGTCCTTCCAGGGTGGGCACGGCGTGCTCGCCCAGTGGGTGGACGCGACCGGCGACCGCGACATCGTCTGCCCCGGCGCCGGGCGGGACCCGAGCCGTTGGTTCCACCGGTACTGAGACTGGCTAGGGTCTGGCCCCATGGAGGAGTGGCCGGAGGTCGGTGGTGACGGGACGGTGCGCCCGATGACCCGCTGGGGTGCGGCGGTGATGCACCGGTCACAGCAGCCGGTCACGACGTACGACGAGGAGCTGCGCCGGCTGGTCGCCGACATGGTCGCCACCATGTACGCCGCCGACGGTGTCGGCCTCGCCGCCTGCCAGATCGGCGTGGACCTCGCCCTGTTCGTGCTCGACTGCCCCGACGACGACGGCGAGCGGCACCGCGGCATCGTGTGCAACCCCCGCGTGCAGCTGCCCGAGGGGAGCGACCGCCGGCTCGACGAGGACGAGGAGGGCTGCCTGTCCTACCCGGGCGCGTTCGTCCCGTGCGCGCGGCCCGACCGTGCCCGGGTGACCGGACAGGGGATCGACGGCGAGGACGTCTGCTTCGAAGGGACCGGGCTGCTCGCCCGCTGCCTGCAGCACGAGACCGACCACACCCTCGGCACCGTCTTCGGCGACCGGCTCAACAACCGTGCCCGCAAGAAGCTCCGCAAGCAGATGGACGCGGCCGCGGACGACTACCCGCCGGACTGGCCCGTCGACGCCGGGCCTGAGGACTGAGCGCACCGGGCTGCCGCGTCACCTGCCCCGTGCCACGTAGCAGGCCACCGCGCTCGCCGCGGCCACGTTGAGGGAGTCGACCCCGGCCGCCATCGGGATCACCGCCCGCCGGCCCGCCGTGGTGGTCCACCGGGGGGACAGCCCGTGGCCCTCGGCGCCCATCACCAGGGCCAGCCGGTCGACCCCGGCCACCGCCTGCTCCAGCGGTACCGCGTCCTCCGCGAGGCTCATCGCCACGGTCGTGAAGCCGCGCGCGGACAGGTCCGGCAGCGCGTCGTACCAGTCCGGCAGGCGGGTCCAGGGCACCGCGAACACCGCCCCCATCGCGACCTTCACCGCCCGACGGTAGAGCGGATCCGCACACCGCGGCGCGAGCAGCACGGCGTCGACGTCGAGGGCGGCGCCGCTGCGGAACATCGCGCCCACGTTGGTGTGGTCGACCACGTCCTCGAGCACCAGCACCGTACGTGCCCCGGCCACCACCTCCTCGAGCGACGGCAGCGGCCGCCGCCGCAGCGAGGCCAGCGCGCCGCGGTGCACGTGGAAGCCGGTGACCCGCTCGGCCAGGTCCTCCTCGACCACGTAGCAGGGCGCGTCGCTGCTCGCGAGCACGTCGGCGAGCCCGTCCAGCCAACGCGGCGCCATCAGGAAGGAGCGCGCTTCGTACCCGGCGGCCACGGCCCGGCGGACCACCTTCTCGCCCTCGGCCAGGAACAGCCCGTGCTCGTCCTCCAGGCTCTGCCGCAGCTGTACGTCGCGCAGGTCCCGGTAGTCGGCGAGCCGGGGGTCGTCCGCGCTTGCGACCTCGATCAGCTGTGCCATGGCTGCGTCATCGTGGTCATCTTGGCCCGGGATAGCGCTCCGGGTGGGCGACGGCGACCACCTGGCCGACCACGATGATCGCCGGCGGACGCACCTCGTGCGCCATGATGTCGTCGCCGAGCTGGCCCAGCGTGGTGAGCACGGTGCGCTCGGTCGGCATGGTGCCGTCGCAGACCACGGCGACCGGCAGGTCCTTGTCCCGGCCGCAGCGCACCAGCTCCTCGGCGATGGCAGCGGCGTTGCGCACTGCCATGAGCAGCACCAGGGTGCCCTTCCCGGCCGCCAGCGCGTGCCAGGCCACCAGCGAGTCGGAGTGCCCGGGCGGCAGGTGCCCCGACACCACGGTGAACTCATGGGTCACCCCGCGGTGGGTGACCGGGATGCCCGCAACCGCTGGTACGGCCAGCGGGCTGCTCAACCCCGGCACCACCCGGACCGGTACGCCGGCCGCGCGGCAGGCGAGCACCTCCTCGAAGCCCCGGCCGAACACGAAGCTGTCGCCGCCCTTGAACCGGGCCACCCGCTTGCCCGCGAGCGCACGCTCGACGATCAGCCGGTTGATCGTCTGCTGCTCCGCGGCCCGCCCACCGGGCAGCTTGGCCACGTCGACGACCTCGACGTCCGAGGACAGGTCCCCCAGCAGCTCGCGGGGCGCGAGCCGGTCGGCCACCACCACGTCGGCGTTCATGAGGGCACGCCGTCCGGCGGCGGACACCAGCTCGGGGTCGCCCGGGCCGCCTCCGACCAGGACCACCTCCGGGACGCCGGTTCTGCTCCCCCGGTCCCGTCCGCCCTCGAGCCGACCCTGGTGGAGTGCCTCGAGGATCTCGTCGCGCAGTCCCGCCGTACGCCGCGGGTCCCGGTCCTCCCGCTGGTCGCCCAGCACCGCCACCGTGACGGCCTCGGACCGGCCCACCGCCGGCGTCCAGGCCGTGGCTGCCTCCGCGTCGTCACTGCGCACGCAGAAGGTGTGCCGCTCCTCCGCCGCGGCCCCGACGGCACGGTTGACCGCGACGTCGTCGGTTGCGGCGATCACGTACCAGGCCCCGTCGAGGTCGGCGGCCCCGAAGCCGCGCGGTACCCAGCTGATCTCGCCGGCCGCGGCGAGACCCTCCAGCGCCGTCGTGATCTCCGGGGACACCACGCGCACGTGCGCGCCCGCGGCGACCAGCCCGGGGACGCGGCGCTGCGCCACCTGGCCTCCGCCCACGACCACCACGTGGCGGCCGGCCAGTCGCAGCCCGGACGGGTATGTGGGGAAGTCGGTCACCCACACATTCTGCGCACCTCTGCGGACCAGCCCGGACCGGCGGCTCACCTGCCGGACGCCGGACCGCACCGGGCGCCGTAATAGGTTGGGCCCATGAGCCTTGACCGACCCGTGCATCCCGACCCGTACGAGCTGCTCCCCCGGGTGCCCTCGTTCACCGTGAGCAGCGACGACGTCACCGACGGACAGCCACTGAAGGACGACCAGGTCGCCGACGGCGGCAACACCTCGCCGCAGCTGTCCTGGAGCGGGGCACTGGAGGGCACCCGGAGCTACACGGTGACCTGCTTCGACCCGGACGCGCCGACCCCGTCGGGCTTCTGGCACTGGGCCCTGGTCGACCTCCCCGCCGAGGTGACCTCGCTCGACACCGGCGCCGGCACCGAGGGCGCGCAGCTGCCGGGCAACGCGTTCATGCTGCGCAACGACGGCGGCGGCCACGCGTTCATGGGCGCCGCACCGCCGCCCGGTGACCAGGTACACCGCTACTACTTCGTGGTCCACGCGGTGCAGGAGGACAGCCTGGGGATCGACCGGGACACCTCCAACGCGGTGATGTCGTTCAACCTCGCGTTCAAGACGGCGGGGCGCGCGATCGTCACGGGCACCTACCAGCACTGACGGCCGGGCAACCCGTGACCGAGGACCCACCCCACGCCGACGCGCTTCGCTTGCCTCGGCGCGGGGACCCCGAGGACGTACTCGGCGCGCCCTACCGCGCCGAGACCATCGCCCTGCCCGACGACGGCGAGGGGCCGGTGGTCGCCACCCTGGTGCACTGCGCGGCCGGGACGGAGCCGTCACGGCGGGCCGTGCTGCACGTGCACGGGTTCGCCGACTACTTCTTCCAGACCGTCGCCGCCGACCACTGGGTCTCCCGCGGCTACGACTTCTACGCCCTGGACCTGCGCAAGTACGGCCGTTCCCTGCTGCCGCACCAGACCCCCAACTACGTCACCGACCTGGGCACCTACTACGAGGAGCTCGACCTGGCCTGGCAGCGGGTCCGGGCACGGCATGAGCAGGTGGTGCTCAGCGCGCACTCCACCGGGGGGCTGACCGTGCCGCTGTGGGCCGACGACCGGGACGCCGACCCCGCGGCCCTGGTGCTGAACTCCCCCTGGCTCGACATGCAGGGAGACCCCTTCACCCGTCGGGTGGCCATGCCCGCGATCCACCGGCTCGGCGCCCGGCGTCCGCAGCGGATCGTGCCGCGTCGGGTCAGCGGCCTCTACGCACGCAGCCTGCACCGCGACCACGAGGGCGAGTGGGACTTCGACCTGGCATGGAAGCCGCTGCGCTCCTGGCCTGTGTACGCCGGGTGGATCCGGGCCATTCGTACCGCCCAGGCCCGGGTGGCCCGTGGCCTGGGCCTCGACGTCCCGGTGCTGACGCTGTGCTCGGCCCGCAGCAGCCACCCGAAGTCGGCGGTCGACCCCGACCTGCACCGCACCGACACCGTGCTGGACGTCGAGCAGATCAGGCGGCGCGCCCCGTTGCTGTCCCGGCACAGCACGGTCGTCCAGGTCGAGGGCGCGATGCACGACGTCACGCTCTCCCCCGCCCCGGCCCGGGCCCGCGTCTTCGACGAGATCGACCGCTTCCTGGCGGCCTACGTCGACTGAGCGAGGCAGAGCCGGTTATCCGGTTGCCGGGACCGTCGCCGGCTGCCAGCCTCCTCCCATGCTCTCCCTCGACGAACAGCTGACCGCGATCACGACGCACAGCAAGGGCCTGGCGGCTGCGGCCGAACGCGACCTCACCGCGGCCGTGGAGCACTGTCCGGGCTGGGACATCGCCGAGCTGGTCCGCCACGTCACCGAGGTGCACTGGCTGTGGGGCACGATCGCGGCCGAACGGCTCGATGCCCCACCCGACGAGTCCCGCCGACCGGTGCCCCCCGCCGACGACCGGCTGATCGAGGAGTTCCTGGCCGGTGCGGAGCGGATGGTCGGCGTCCTGCGCGACGCCGACCAGACCGCTTCTGTGTGGACCTGGTACCCGCCCCGGCGCGACATCGGCTTCATCAGCCGCCACCAGGTGCAGGAGGCCGTGGTGCACCGCTGGGACGCCGCCCACGCCGCCGGCGCCGACTGGTCCGTGGACCCGGCGACCGCCGCCGACTGCGTCGAGGAGTTCCTGACCACCTCACTTGCCGACGCCGACGACCTTGCCCGGCTCGGGGCCGCGCTGCCCGGAGAGCTCACCCTCGCCGCGACCGACACCGGCCAGCACTGGACGGTTGCCCAGGAGCCGAGCGCGGGCCTGGTCTGGCGCGCCGGCGGCGCCACGCCCATGGTCGAGGGGACCGCGGCCCAGATCCTGCTGTGGATCTACCAGCGGGTCGAGCTGCCGGTCAGCGCCGGCCACGAGGACGCGGTGGCCGTCTTCCGACGGCTCAGCGGCACCGACTGACCGGCCGCGCGTGGTGCGGCCGTCGTGGTCGTCCCCCCACGTCGGCCCGGGAGTCACACGTAGAACGTCACGATCGCGACGACGCCCACCACCACGATCACCAGCCGCAGCACCAACGGCGGCAGTCGGCGGCCCACCCGGGCGCCGATCTGGCCGCCGACGACCGAGCCGAGCGCGACCAGCCCGACCGCCCGCCAGTCGGGATGTGCGACCACGATGAAGATCACCGCCGCGACGCCGTTGACCAGGGCCGCGAGCACGTTCTTCAGCGCATTGTGCCGTTGCAGGTCGTCCTCGATCCCGATGCCGAGGACGGCCATCAGGATCACCCCCTGCGCGGCTCCGAAGTAGCCGCCGTACACCCCGGTGCCTGCCACGGCCGGCCACACCCACCGGTTCGGTTCCTCAGACCGTGTCCGGTGGGCATTCAGCCGCCGGGAGATCCGGGGACCGAAGATCACCAGCAGCACCCCGAGCCCGATCAGCGCGGGCACGATCGCGTCGAACGCCGAGTGCGGCAGCCGGAGCAGCAGCACGGCGCCGATGACCCCGCCGAGCACCGAGGCCGAGGCGAACCGCAGCACCCGGCTCCGCTGGCCGCGCAGCTCCGCACGGTAGCCCCAGGCGCCGGAGGCCGAGCCGGGCACCAGCCCGATCGTGTTCGACACGTTCGCCGTGACCGGCGGCAGGCCGACCGCGAGCAGCGTCGGGAAGGTGATCAGGGTCCCGGAGCCCACCACGGTGTTGATGGTTCCCGCGGCCATGCCCGCCGCCAGGACGGCAACCGCCGTCCCGACGGAGTCGATCATGTAGCCGGCGGCGTGCTGTCGTCGGAGGGTTCGTCGGAGGATCCGTCGGAGGATCCGTCGGAGGATCCGTCGGAGGATCCGTCGGAGGCGTCGGGACCGGCGGCGGAGGACGACCTGCCGCCCAGCGGACCACCGCCACCGCGGGCGGACTCCTGGGCCGCCTGGATCGCCTTCTGCACGTCCTCCTGGGCACTGGACAGCGCGTCGTCTCCTGGGACGTCGGGCTCACTGGACCCCATGTCGACCCGGTACTTCGGGCCACCGCTGTGCTGCGGGATGCCCGCCACCTCGTGGATCGAGGAGCCCAGGCCCTCCAGTGCCTTGGTGATCTCCGAGGGCACCACCCACACCTTGTTGGCGTCGCCTTCGGCGATCTTCGGCATCATCTGGAGGTACTGGTAGGCCAGCAGCGACTGGTCGGGCTGGCCGTCGTGGATGGCCTGGAAGACGGTCTGGATCGCCTGTCCCTCGCCCTGGGCCCGCAGGATCGCGGACTCCCGCTCGGCCTGGGCGCGCAGGATCCGCGCCTCCCGGTCGCCCTCGGCGTTCAGGATCGCGGACTGCTTGTTGCCCTCCGCGGTCAGGATCGCCGACTGCCGCTGGCCCTCCGCCCCGAGGATGGCGGCCCGCTTGTCGCGGTCGGCGCGCATCTGCTTCTCCATCGAGTCCTTGATCGACGCCGGCGGGTCGATGCCCTTGATCTCGACGCGGTTGACCTTCAGGCCCCACTTGCCGGTCGCCTCGTCGAGCACCGCGGCCAGCCCGTCGTTGATCTCCTGGCGGCTGGTCAGGGTCTGCTCGAGGTCCATGCCGCCGACGATGTTGCGCAGCGTGGTCATGGTCAGCTGCTCGACCGCCTGGATGTAGTTGGCGATCTCGTATGTCGCCCCCACCGGGTCGGTGACCTGGAAGTAGATGACCGTGTCGACCGCGACGGTCAGGTTGTCCTCGGTGATCACGTTCTGCGGCGGGAACGACACCACCTGTTCACGCATGTCGATCACGTAGCGGACCCGGTCGACGAACGGCGTGATGATGTTCAGCCCCGACTGCAGGCTGACGCGGTACTTGCCGAACCGCTCCACGACGCCCACTCGCGCCTGCGGCACGATCCGGATCGTCTTGACGATCACCGTGATCACCAGGAGGACCACGATGATCAGCCCGATGATGCCTCCACTAGCCATGGCTTCCCCTTAGTCGTTGAGCTTCGGCACCCGCAGCACGTACGCCGTGGCGCCCTTGATCATGACCACGTCGACGATCTCCCCCGGTTCGATCCGGTCATCCTCGTCGTACGGGACCGCCGCCCACTCCTCGCCGCCGATCTTGACCCGGCCGGTCGTGTGCGAGGCCAGCTCACGCAGCACCGTGGCCCGCTGTCCCACCAGGGCACGGGTGCCCGTGACCAGGTCGGGACCGTTCTGCAGTGCCTTGACCACGTTCGGCCGCAGCACCGCCAACAGGCCCACCGCCGTGGCCAGTGCGAGGATCACCGACAGTACCCCGGGCGCACCGACCACCGAGGCGATCGCACCGACGACGGCACCGCCGGCGAGCATGATGAACACCATCGACAGGCTGACCAGCTCCAGGACGCCCAGCCCGGCGGCAAGGATCAGCCACGCCGCCCAGGCGTTGTTGCTGATCCAGTCCATCATGGTGTGAGCCTATCCGGCGGCGTGGCGAGCCGTCCGTCTACGCGCGGAGAACCTGCCGTCCAGCCGCGAGACCTGCAGCGGCAGGCCGAAGGTCTCCGAGAGCCACGGGCCGGTCACCACCTGCTCCAGCGGGCCCGCAGCGACCACCTGCCCGCGGCGCAGCAGCAGGGCGTGGGTGAAGCCGGCTGGGATCTCCTCGACGTGGTGGGAGACCAGCACGGTCGCCGGGGAGCGGGAGTCCCGGGCGAGCACGCCGAGCGTGGCCACCAGGTCCTCCCTGCCGCCCAGGTCGAGCCCGGCGGCCGGCTCGTCGAGGACCAGCAGCTCGGGGTCGGACATCAGCGCGCGGGCGATCTGGACCCGCTTGCGCTCCCCCTCGCTCAGGGTGCCGAAGGTGCGGTCGGCCAGGCGCCCGGAGCCGACCTCGACGAGCAGGTCCCGGGCGCGGTCGTGGTCCAGCTCGTCGTACCGCTCCCGCCAGCGGCCCACCACGCCGTACGACGCCGAGACCACCACGTCGCGGACCCGCTCGTCGCGCGGGAGCCGTTCCGCGACCGCCGCGCTGGTGTAGCCGATCCGGGGGCGCAGCTCGAACACGTCCACGGCGCCCAGCACCTCGCCGAGGATCCCGGCGACTCCGGCGGTGGGATGGATCTGTGCCGCGCAGACCTGGACCAGCGTGGTCTTGCCGGCGCCGTTCGGGCCCAGCACCACCCAGCGCTCGTCCTCCTGCACCCGCCAGCTGACCTGGTCCAGCAGCGTGGACGTGCCGCGCCGCACGGACACCGCCGCCAGCTCCAGCACCGCTGCCACTTCCCGGTCTCCCTCGGTCGTCGGCTCCGCCCGCAACGGGAGCCAACCTACCGGGCCCGGAGCTACGCTTCGGCCATGACCTCCATGGGCGCGTCCACCCGGTCACGCGAGCGGCCGACGCTGCCCCTGACCGCGCGGCTGGCCTGCTGGCTGGCGGCCTGCGTGGCCGGCCGGGTCTCCCCCGACGAGTTCGCCGACGCCGTGACCGGCGACGACCCGCGCCACCTCCTTGTCGACGCCGACGGCGATGCTCACGACCTGCGCACGGTGCCGGTGCGCAGCGCGGGCGACACGCTGCAGCGGGTGGCGCTGGCGCTGCCGGTCCCCGGTGACCCGCTGGGGCTCGCCGGGCCGGTCGGGTTCAACCACGAGGCCCTGGCGGCCGGCGGTGCGGTGCTGCTGGCCGGCACCGGCCACGGCCTGGTCCCGACGTACGACGCCCGCACCGTGCTGTGGCGGCTGCTGCCGGCCGAGGCGCCCGCGCCGCTGGACCCCGCTGAGGCGGACCGGGGCCTGCGCAGCGCGCTGTCGGAAGCCACCGCCCGGCTGGTCGACCTCGACGTCGCCAGCTGGCGTCCCGAGCTGCCCGACCTGCTGCTCGACGTGCGCCACCGGCCGGGGCTGCCGCTGCCGCCGGGCGTCCACACCCGGCTCCGGGGCACGATCGAGCGTGCCGTGCTGTGCCGGGAGATCGTCGGCCTCGCGCTGGCTGACGACGGCGGCTCGGTGTCCGCCGCCGAGGCCTTCGAACGGCGCGAGGCACTCACCGGGCTCGAGAGGGCCGCCAGGTACGCCCTGGCAGCGGCCTGTGGCGCGTGAGCGCACGTCCTGAGCACCGGACCACCGCGGTCCGGCCCGGCGTACCCGGCTAGCCTCGGCTCCCGTGACCACCACCGACCGGCCCGACCAGCCCGCGACGCTGCTGATCACGCTGTCCGGCAAGGACCGCCCCGGCGTCACCTCGCTGGCCTTCGACACGCTGGCCCGGTTCGGGGTCGAGGTCGTCGACATCGAGCAGATCGTGCTGCGCGGCCGGCTGATCCTCGGCCTGCTGGTCAGCTCCCCGCACGACTGGCACGCGCTGCACGCGTCCCTGCAGGAGGTCGCCGACCGGCTGGAGATGAGTCTGGAGGTGGTCCGCGGCTCGGGCGACAACGAACACCGCCCCCGGGGCCGCAGCCACGTCACGGTCATCGGGACGCCGTTGCGCTCGGCCGCGGTGGCCGCGATCGCGGGCAGGATCGCCGACACCGGCGCGAACATCGACCGGATCGAGCGGATGGCCCGCTACCCGGTCACCGCGATCGATCTGCACGTCTCGGGCACCGAGCCCGACCGGCTGCGCGCGGTGCTGGCCGGCGAGGCCGCGCGGCAGCAGGTCGACGTCGCGGTGCAGCCGGCGAACCTGCTGCGCCGGGGCATGCGGCTGATCGTGATGGACGTCGACTCCACGCTGATCCAGGGCGAGGTGATCGAGATGCTCGCCGCACACGCGGGCTGCGAACGCGAGATCGCCGGCGCGACGGCGGCGGCCATGCGGGGTGACCTGGACTTCGCCGAGAGCCTGCGCGCCCGCGTGCGGATGCTCGCCGGCCTGCCGGCGTCCACGCTGGACGCGGTGTACGACGCGCTGCTGCTCGCCCCGGGCGCCCGGACCACGGTGCGCACGCTGCGCCGGATGGGCTACCGCTTCGCGATCGTCTCCGGCGGCTTCTCCCAGATCACCGACCGGCTGGCAGCGGACCTCGGCATCGACTACGTCGCCGCCAACGAGCTGGAGGTCGTCGACGGTGTGATCACCGGGCGGCTGCTCGGGGACATCGTCGACCGTGCCGGCAAGGCCGCGGCGCTGCGACGCTTCGCCGAGCAGCTCGGCCTGCCCCTGGAGGCCACGATCGCGATCGGCGACGGCGCCAACGACCTCGACATGCTCAGCGCGGCCGGCCTCGGGATCGCGTTCAACGCCAAGCCGATGGTGCAGGAGGCCGCCGACACCGCCGTGAACGTGCCCTACCTGGATGCGGTCATGTACCTGCTGGGCATCACCCGCGAGGAGATCGAGGCGGCCGATGCGGCCGCCGGGATCACCACGCCGGCTCCCCCGGTGTGAGCCGGGCCTGGGCCCCTCACCCGCGGCCGACGTGGAACGCGGTGATCCTGCCGGTGGCGACGTCCAGGTCCGCCCACGGCACCCGCACGTCGAGCACGGCGACCGCCGCGGCCGGGAAGCCGGAGCTCATCTCGCGGAACGCCTCCGGGTCGGGGCTGCCGTCGTCGAGCTGGTGGGCGAGCAGGCCGGCGGTGGGGTTGTGGCCCACCATGAGGACGCAGCGGCTCTCCGGCGGCGCGGTCCGGAGCAGCTCCAGGGCGGCATCGGGCCCTCCGGCGTACAGGGCCTCGTCGTGGGCAACGACGGGAGACCCGGACAGCCCGGTGGCCACGGCCTCCCAGGTGGCGACCGCACGGTCGGCGGAGGACACGAACACCTGGTCCGGGGCGATCCCGCGGGAGGCCAGCCAACGGCCCGCCTCCGCTGCGGCGGCACGGCCCCGGTCGGTGAGGGACCGGTGCTCGTCCGCGTCGGCGAGCTGCTCGGCCCGACCGTGTCGCATGATCACGAGCAGCCGGTGGTCATCGGTCACATGGCCACTGTGGCACAGCCGACCTCGTGCTCAGGCCCCCATTGCGTGGTACCCGCCGTCGACGTGGACGATCTCCCCCGTGGTCGCGGGGAAGAAGTCGGACAGCAGCGCGACCACGGCCCGGGCCGTGGGCTCCTGGTCGGTGTTGTCCCAGCCCAGCGGCGAACGGTCGGACCAGCCCTGCTCGAGCTCCTCGAACCCGGGAATCGCCTTCGCGGCAAGGGTGCGCAACGGTCCGGCGCTGACCAGGTTGACCCGGATCCCGCGCGGCCCGAGGTCGCGGGCCAGGTAGCGGGCGCAGGACTCCAGCCCGGCCTTGGCCACGCCCATCCAGTCGTACGCCGGCCAGGCCACGGTCGCGTCGAAGGTCATCCCGACCACGGAGCCTCCCTCCGACATCATCGGCAGGCACGCCTGCGACAGCGAGGCCAGCGAGTACGCCGAGACCTGGAGCGCCTGCGCCACGTCGGGCCAGGGGCCGCCGAGGAACTTCCCGCCCAGCAGGGTCTCGGGGTTCCCGAACGCGATCGAGTGCATCACGCCGTCGAGCCCGTCGAGGTGCTCGGACAGCACGTCGGGAAGGCGCTCCAGGTGGGACTCGTCGGTGACGTCCAGCTCGATGACCGGAGCCTCCTGCGGCAGCCGCTTGACGATACGGCGGGTGATGCCGAGCGCCCGGCCGAAGTTCGAGACCACCACCTGGGCACCCTGCTCCTGGGCCACCCTGGCGACCGCGAACCCGATCGAGCTGTCCATGGTCACACCGGCGACCAGCAGCCGCTTGCCCTCGAGGATCCCGCTCATCTCAGTGCCCCATTCCCAGTCCGCCGTCGACCGGGACCAGGGCCCCGGTGACGTACCCGGCCCGCTCCGAGGCCAGCCAGGTCACCGCGTCGGCGACCTCCGCGGCGCTTCCCATCCGGCCGAGCGGGATCTGCGCTCGGTAGGCCTCCTGCTGCTCCTCGGGCAGCACGGAGGTCATGTCGGTCTCGATGAAGCCGGGAGCCACCACGTTGGCCGTGATGCCACGTCCACCGAGCTCGCGTGCGATGGAGCGCGCCATGCCGACCAGCCCGGACTTCGACGCCGCGTAGTTGACCTGGCCCGGCGAGCCGAGCATGGCCACCACCGAGGAGACGAACACGATGCGGCCCCGGCGCATCCGCAGCATCCCCTTCGCGGCGCGCTTGGCCAGCCGGTAGGAACCGGTCAGGTTGGTCTCCAGGACCGTCGACCAGTCCTCCTCCGACATCCGCAGCAGCAGGGTGTCCCGGTTGACGCCGGCGTTGGCGACCAGCACCTCGACCGGTCCGTGCTCGGACTCCACCGCCGCGAAGGCATCCGCCACGGAGCCCGGGTCGGTCAGCTCGCACGCCACCGGGAGGGCGCCCTCGGGGCCCTCCCCGTTCCGGCTGGTCACGGCGACCTGGTCGCCGTGGGCCACGAAGGCCTCGGCGATGGCCCGGCCGATGCCCCGGTTGCCCCCGGTCACGAGTACGGATCTGGTCACCCGGCGACGCTAGCGTCTACCCATCGGTACGCCCAATCGGGGCCGGGCCAGGTCGGCGCTAGTCCGAGACCGGCCCGTCGTCCTCGAGCCGGAAGCCGATCTTGAGGCCGACCTGGAAGTGCTCGACGGTGCCGTCCTTGGCCTGGCCCCGGACCTGGATGATCTCGAACCAGTCGATGTGGCGCAGCGTCTGCGACGCCCTCTCGATGCCGTTGCGGACGGCCTGGTCGATTCCCTCCGGGGAGGTGCCGACGATCTCGGTGACGCGGTAGGTGCGGTTCGACATGACAGCAGCGTGGCACAACCGGGGGCGCCCCGTCAGCGCTCGACACCGTCTCAGGGTCGCGGTCGTAGTGTGGAGTCATGGAGCGGGTCAGGAAGAATCCGCACCCGCGGTCGCAGCCGGTCCGGATCACCACCGCGCCGGAGAGCCCCAGCAAGGACCTCCGCCACCGCGAGCGGCGGTACCTCATCTCGATGGCGATCCGCACGGGCTGCTTCGTCGGCGCGGTCTTCACGCGCGGCAGCTGGGTGATGTGGGTGCTGATCGTGGCCGCGTTGGTGCTGCCCTACGTCGCGGTGGTCATGGCCAACGCGGGCAGCCCGCAGATCCTGGGGGCGGACCTCCAGGACAGCCAGCAGCACCACCGGGAGCTGGAGTAGCGGTCGCCGAGGCTCAGCCGCCGATCGCCGACATCGGGCGGTCGGGCTGCAGGAAGCTGGGGTCGTTGATGCCGTGGCCGGGCTGCTTGCCCGCCATGGCGTGCACCCAGCGCACCGCGATCTCATCGTCGCTCGCGCCCGCGCGCAGTGGGGTGCGCAGGTCGGACTCGGTCCTCGCGAACAGGCAGTTGCGCACCTGCCCGTCGGCGGTCAGCCGCACCCGGTCGCAGTCGCCGCAGAACGGCCGGGTGACCGAGGCGATCACCCCGACGGTGGCCGGACCGCCATCGACGACGAACTCCTCGGCCGGAGCACTGCCCCGCGGCTCGCTGGCCGGCTCGAGACCGAAGTGCGGCTCCAGCGCCGCGAAGATGTCGGCCGCGGTCACCATGTTCTCGCGACGCCACTCCCCCTGCGCGTCCAGCGGCATCTGCTCGATGAACCGCAGCCGGTAGCCCTCGGAGATCGCCCAGCCGAGCAGCTCGGCGGCCTGGTCGTCGTTCACGCCGCGGAGCAGGACCGCGTTGATCTTGACCGGGTCCAGCCCGGCCACGCGGGCGGCCTCCAGGCCGGCCAGCACGTCGGAGAGCCGGTCACGCCGGGTGATCTCGGCGAACGTGTCGCGGCGGATGGTGTCGAGACTGACGTTGACCCGGTCGAGCCCCGCATCGGCCAGGGCGCTTGCGGTGTGCACCAGGCCCAGGCCGTTGGTGGTCAGGGAGACCTCGGGAGCGGGAGCGAGCTGCTTGGTACGGCGTACCACGTCCGGGAGTCCGCGACGCAGCAGCGGCTCACCACCGGTGAACCGCACCTCGCGGATGCCGAGCTGCTCGACGCCGATGCGCACCAGCCGGACCACCTCGTCGTCGGTCAGCACCTCCTCGCGGGGGAGCCAGTCCAGCCCCTCCGCGGGCATGCAGTAGTGGCACCGCAGGTTGCACCGGTCGGTCAGCGACACCCGCAGGTCGGTGGCCACCCGGCCGAAGTGATCCTCCAAGGCCATGCCCATTCCTCCAGTCTAGGGGCCCGGGCAACGACAGGGCGCGGGAATATCGCGTGGCCGGCCCGTCTACCCTCGGCCCGTGGGGTTCCTGCTCAGCCGCCGCTGGCTGGCCTTCTTCGTGGTGATCGCCCTCGCCGCCTGGGGGGCGTACGCGCTGGGACAGTGGCAGTTCCACCGGTTGCAGGAGAAACGGCACGCCAACCACGTGATCGCGCACAACCTGACCGCGGCCCCGGTGCCGGTCGGCGAGCTGCTGTCGGCGGGCCGCCCGGCCACCAGTGCCCTCGAGTGGCGCCGGGTCACGATCCGGGGCACCTGGGACGACGCCCGCACGGTCGTCGTGAAGTACCAGACCAACATGAACGGCGCACCGGGCGCCGACGTGGTCACCCCGCTCGTCACGCCCGGCGGGCGGGCGGCCATCGTCGACCGGGGCTGGATCCCCACCGAGAACAGCGGCAGCGTCCGGCCGAAGACCCCGCCCGCCACGAAAGGCACGGTGACGGTCACCGGATGGGTCCGGGTGAACGCGACCGGCAGCGCCACCGCCATCTCCCAGATGTCGACCCGCGCCGTGTCCAGCGCCGCGATCTCGCACGTGGTCCCGCATCCGGTCTACGGCGGGTTCGTGGACCTCGCCACCCAGAGCCCACCCCCGGCCCACCGGCTCGGCGCGACCGAGATGCCCGACTACACCAGCGACGGGCCGCACTTCTTCTACGGCCTGCAATGGTGGTTCTTCGGGGTACTGGCCGTCTTCGGCTTCTTCTTCCTGATGTACGACGAGTGGCAACGGCACCGGAGAGGCGACCAGGGCGCGGGCTCCGCGGAGCCGCCCCGGGCTCAGCCCACCGGCGCGGCCTCGTCGTCGCGGAACTGAGTCCGGTACAGCTCGGCGTACAGCCCTCCCTCGGCCAGCAGCGACGCGTGCGTGCCGCGCTGCACCACCCGGCCGTCGTCGACCACCAGGATCTGGTCCGCGTTGCGCACGGTGGAGAGCCGGTGCGCGATCACCAGCGAGGTGCGCCCCTCCAGTGCGGCGTCGAGCGCCTGCTGGACCGCCAGCTCCGACTCGGAGTCCAGGTGCGCGGTGGCCTCGTCCAGCACCACCAGCGCGGGCGCCTTCAGCAGCAGCCGGGCGATCGCGAGCCGCTGCCGCTCGCCACCGGAGAGCCGGTAGCCCCGGTCGCCGACCACCGTGTCCAACCCGTCCGGCATGGCGCGGACCAGCTCGCCCATGCGGGCGGCCTCCAGCACCTGCCGCATCTCGGCGTCGGTGGCGTCGGGGCGGGCGTAGCGCAGGTTCTCCCGGATGGTGTCGTGGAACATGTGCGCGTCCTGGGTGACGTAGCCGACCACCGCCTCCAGCGACGGCAGGGTCACGTCCCGCACGTCGTGACCGCCGAAGCGGACCGCGCCGCCGGTGACGTCGTACAACCGCGCCACCAGGTGGGTGATGGTGGTCTTGCCGGCGCCGGACGGCCCGACCAGCGCCACCATCTCGCCGGGCTCGGCGGTGAAGTCGATGCCGTGCAGCACCTCTCCCGGGTCGCGCTTCTCCACGCGTGCCACGGTCTCCAGGCTGGCGAGGCTGACCTGGTCGGCACGCGGGTAGGTGAACCGCGCCCCGTCGAACTCCAGCCGCGAGGCGCCCGGCTGCAGCGCGACCGCGTCCGGCTTCTCCTGCACGGTCGAGGGCAGGTCGAGCACCTCGAAGACCCGGTCGAAGCTGACCAGCGCGGTCATCACGTCCACGCGGACGTTGGACAGGCCCTGCAGCGGGCCGAGCAGCCGCATCAGCAGCGCCGCCAGGGCGGTGAGCGTGCCGATCGTCAGCGCCCCGTTGACCGCCATCCAGCCGCCGATGCCGTACACCAGGGCGGTGGCCAGGGCCGGCACCAGCATCATCACCGCCATGAACATCCGGCTGACCAGCGAGATCCGTATGCCGAGGTCACGCACCACGGCGGCCCGCTCGGCGTACCGTCGGTCCTCCTCGTCACGGCGCCCGAAGAGCTTGAGCAGCAGCGCGCCACCCACGCTGAAGCGCTCGGTCATCGCGTTGCCCAGCACGGCGTTTCCGTCCATCTGGTCCCGCGTCAGCCTGCTGACCCGGCGCCCCACCCAGCGGGAGGCGACCAGCAGGATCGGGAACAGCGCCAGGCACACCAGCGTGACCTGCCAGCTCAGCGCCACCATGGTCACCCCGACCACGACCACGCTGATCGCGTTCGCCACCGTGCTCGACAGCGTGGAGGTGAACGCGCGCTGGGCCCCCATCACGTCGTTGTTGAGCCGTGAGACCAGCGCCCCGGTCTGGGTCCGGGTGAAGAAGGCCAGCGACATCCGCTGCACGTGCGCGAAGACACTGGTGCGCAGGTCGTAGATCAGGTTCTCCCCGATCCGCGACGACAGGTAGCCGTTGGCCACGCCGAGGGCGGCGTCGACCAGGGCGGTCAGGGCCATCGCACCGGCGAGCCAGACCACCACGCTGGCGTCGTGGGCGAGCACGCCGTCGTCGAGCAGGTGCTGGATCAGCAGCGGGTTGACCACGACGATCGCCGCGTCGAGCACCACGAAGAACAGGAAGCCGGCGATCAGCCGCCGGTGGGGTGCCGCGAACGAGGCGATCCGTCGCAGGATCCGACGACTCAGCTTCTGGTCGACCACCGAGCGGTCCGAGCGCATCGCCCGCATCGACGACCAGAACCCCATCTCACTCATGAACTCGCAAACGTCGCACCGGACCCGCTTGTTCCGTCGGGCCGGCCCCGGGTGTCCGGAACTCGGCCGTCAGGCCAGCGCGACCAGGTCGCCGTACTCCTCGGACCAGAGGTCCTCGTCGCCGTCGGGCAGGATCAGCACCCGGTCGGGGGCCAGGGCGTGTACCGCGCCCTCGTCGTGGGTGACCAGCACGATGGCGCCCTCGTACGAGCGGATCGCCGCCAGCACCTCCTCCCGGGAGGCCGGGTCGAGGTTGTTGGTCGGCTCGTCCAGCAGCAGCACGTTGGCCGAGGACACCACCAGGATCGCCAGCGCGAGCCGGGTCTTCTCGCCACCGGAGAGCACGGCCGCGGGCTTGTGTGCGTCGTCGCCGGAGAACAGGAAGGATCCGAGCACCGAGCGGGCCTCGGTGTCGGTCAGCTGGGGCGCGGCGCCGTGCAGGTTGGCCAGCACGGTGCGCGAGGTGTCCAGCGTCTCGTGCTCCTGGGCGTAGTACCCGATCCGCAGGCCGTGACCGGGCTGCACCCGGCCGGTGTCGGGCTCGTCGACCCCGGCCAGGATCCGGAGCAGGGTGGTCTTGCCGGCCCCGTTCAGCCCGAGCACCACCACCCGGCTGCCCCGGTCGACCGCAAGGTCGACGTCGGTGAAGACCTCGAGCGAGCCGTAGGACTTCGACAACGACCCCGCGGTGAGCGGTGTCCTGCCGCACGGCGCCGGGGGCGGGAACGTGATCCGGGCGACCTTGTCGGCGCGGCGTTCCGGCTCGACCCCGGCCCGCAGCCGCTCGGCCCGCTTCAGCATCGACTGGGCGGCCTGCGCCTTGGTCGCCTTCGCCCGCATCCGGTTCGCCTGGTCGGTCAGGCTCTGCGCCTTGCGCTCGGCGTTGGCCCGCTCGCGCCTGCGGCGGCGCTCGTCGATCTCGCGCTGCTCGAGGTAGGCGTCCCAGCCGAGGTTGTAGACGTCGACCACTGCCCGGTTGGCGTCCAGGTGCAGCACCTTGTTGATGCATGCCTCCAGCAGGCCGACGTCGTGGCTGATCACGACCAGGCCGCCGCGGTGGGCGCGCAGGAACTCCCGCAACCACATGACGGAGTCTGCGTCGAGGTGGTTCGTGGGCTCGTCGAGGAGCAGGGTCTCGGCCCCGGAGAACAGGATGCGTGCGAGCTCCACGCGCCGACGCTGCCCACCGGAGAGGGTACGCAGCGGCTGGGCCAGCAGCCGCTCCTCGATGCCCAGGGCCGCGGCCATCTGGGCCGCCTCGGCCTCCGCGGCGTAGCCGCCGGCGGCGTGCAGCTCGGCGTCGGCAGCGGAGTAGCGCCGCATCGCCCGGTCCCGGACGTCGGGGTCGTCGGCGCCCATCTGACGCTCGGCGTCACGGAGCCGGCGTACCACCACGTCGAGGCCGCGCGCGGACAGGATCCGGTCGCGTGCCAGCACCTCGAGGTCGCCGGTCCGCGGGTCCTGCGGCAGGTAGCCGACGCTGTCCGTGGCCTGCGCGGTCCCTGACGCCGGCAGCAGCTCGCCGGCCAGCACGCGGGTGAGCGTGGTCTTGCCGGCACCGTTGCGGCCCACCAGCCCGATCCGGTCGTCGCGGCCGACCCGGAACGAGACGTCGGACATGAGCAGGCGTGCGCCGGCACGGACCTCGAGCGAATGGGCGGTGATCACAAGGGCCTGAACTCTACCGGCGCCGTCACGTCAGTACGATTCGCCCCATGACCCGAGCCTCCTCGCGCGACCTGGCCCTGGTGGCCACGTTCGCCGGCCTCGTCGCCGTGCTCGGGCTGGTCCCCGCGATGTACCCGGCGGGCATCCCGGTGCCGATCACGGCACAGTCCCTGGGCGTGATGCTCGCGGGCGCCGTGCTCGGCAGTCGTCGCGGGGCGGCGGCGTTGTTGCTGCTGCTGGCCCTGGTGGTCGTCGGGCTGCCGCTGCTCGCCGGGGGCCGTGGCGGGCTGGGCGTCTTCGCCGGTCCGAGCGTGGGGTACCTGCTGGGCTACCCGGTGGCGGCGTTCGTGATCGGCTGGCTCACCGAGCGCGGCGGCGCGCCGTACCGGCTGGCCTGGGGGATCGTCGCCAACGTCGTCGGCGGCATCCTGGTGCTCTACGCGCTGGGCATCCTCGGCACCGCCTGGCGTGCCCACATCTCCGTCCCCGCCGCCACGGTGAGCGCGGGCTGGTACGTCGTGGGCGACTCCGTCAAGGTCGTCATCGCCGCCCTGGTGGCTCGTGGCGTGCATGCGGCCCGCCCGGGGCTGCTGCCGGCGCGGCGCCGCTTCCTGCGCAGGGAGCCCACCCGTCGTGGTGAGTCCGCCCCGGTCTGAGCAGCGCCCACTCGACCCCGGCAGCCTCGCCGACCCGGTCGGCGGAGTGGTCGCGGCACACCACGACGGCCGTGACCTCGCGCTGCGCACGTCCGGGACCACGACCGGCGCCACCCGCGTGGTCCGGTCCACGCGGAGCTGGTGGGCGTCGTTCCCCGGCTACTCCGAGCTGTCCGGGGTCGGCCGCGGTGCCCGGGTCTGGCTGCCGGGCCCGCCGGCCTCGACGATGAACCTGTTCGCCGCCGTGCACGCCCGGGTGCACGGCGCGTGCGTCGTGGATCGCCCGGAACGGGCCACCCACGCCTGCGTGACACCCGCGGTGCTGGCCCGGCGGGGCGGCGCGCTGGGACCGGGCACCCGCGTGGTGGTGGCCGGCGACGCGCTGCCGCGGGCGGCGTACGACGCGGCGACCGACCGGGGCCTCGACATGGTCCACTACTACGGCGCCGCCGAGCTGTCGTTCGTCGCCGCCGGTGCGCACGCGGGGGACCTGCACCCGTTCCCGGGCGTGGAGGTGGAGGTGCGCGCCGGCACCATCTGGGCGCGCTCGCCCTACCTGGCCCGCGGCGTCGCCGACCCGAACGGCTGGGCGACCGCGGGTGACCTGGGCCGGCTGCACGGCGACCGGCTGGTCGTCACCGGCCGTCCGGACACGGTCACCACCGCCGGCGCGACCGTGCCGCTGGCCGCGGTCGAGTCGGCCCTGGCGGACCGTGCCCGCGGACCGTTCGCCGTGGTCGGTGTACCGCATCCCGTGATCGGCGCCGTGCTCGCGGCGGCCGTGACCGATCCCGGCGACCGGCGACGACTGCGCGACCACGCCCGCCACGTCCTTCCGCCCAGCCACCGTCCACGGCTGTGGCGAGTGCTCCACGACCTGCCGCTGACCCCGGCGGGCAAGGTGGACCGCGACCGCCTCGCCGACCTGCTCCGGAGGACCGACGATGGCTGACGACCGGCCGGTGATCGTGGGCGCGGCGCGCACCCCGATCGGTACGGCGGGCGGGCGACTGGCCGCGGTGCCCGCCGCAGAGCTCGCCGCGTCGGTCCTCCGGGCGCTCACCGCCGAGCACGGCGTGCCCGGCGAGGTGGTGCTCGGCAACTGCACGGGTCCGGGTGGCGACGTGGCCCGCGTCGCGGCGCTCACGGCCGGGCTTCCCGACGACGTACCGGCGCTCACCGTCGACCGGCAGTGCGCCAGCGGCCTGGCCGCGATCGAGGTGGCCGCGGGCCTGGCCGACAGCAGGGGCAGCATCCTGCTCGCCGGTGGCGTGGAGAGCGCCTCGACCGCGCCGTGGCGGTTCTGGCCGCCGGTCGGGGACCCGGCCGAAGGTGCCGCCCCGGTGCGCTACGAACGGGCGCCGTTCGCTCCCGCCGAGGCGGGCGACCCAGACATGGGTCCGGCTGCCGACCTGCTCGCCCAGGAGGCCGGCGTGAGCCGCGAGCGCCAGGACGAGTACGCCGCCCGGTCCCACCGGCGTGCGTGGTCCGCCCACGCGCAGGGGCGTTTCGACGACGAGCTGGTGCCGGTGGCGGGCCTGGACCGCGACGAGCGGATCCGTCCGCGGATGACACCGCAGCGGCTACGCCGGCTGCCGCCGGCTTTCCGCCCGGGCGGGACCGTCACGGCCGGCAACTCCTGCGGTGTCAGCGACGGTGCGGCCGTGGTGGCCCTGGCACCGGGAGCCACCGCCGGGCCGGGACTGCGGTTGCTGGCCACCGCCTCCGCGGGTGTTGACCCCAACCGGCCGGGGCTGGGCCTGGTCCCGGCGGTCCGCGCCGCCCTCGACCGTGCCGGGCTGACCGTGGACGACCTCGACGTGGTCGAGCTCAACGAGGCGTTCGCGGGCCAGGTGCTGGCCTGCTGCGACCGGCTGGGACTGGACCCCGAGCGGATCTGCACCGACGGCGGCGCCCTGGCCCTCGGGCACCCCTGGGGCGCGAGCGGCGCCGTGCTCGCGGTGCGGCTGTTCAGCCAGATGCTGCGGCAGGGCCGGGGGCGGTACGGCCTGGCGGCCATCGCCGCCGGCGGCGGCCAGGGCGTGGCAATGGTGGTGGAAGCATGCCGCTGATCGAGCTCGAGGGAGTCAGCCACCACTACGACACCGGCGGGCAGCCGCGGCAGGTGCTGGGCGACCTCGACCTGCGGCTGGCCGAGCAGCGCATCGGGGTGATCGGCGGCAACGGGTCGGGCAAGTCCACGTTCGCAAGGCTGCTCAACGGGCTGGTGCTGCCCACCGCCGGCCGGGTGCGGGTCTCCGGCCTGGACACCCGGCAGCGTGGCCGGGAGGTACGCCGCCGGGTCGGCTTCTGCTTCACCGACCCCGACGCCCAGATCGTGATGCCGACCGTCGCCGAGGACGTCGCGTTCGGGCTGCGTCGCCGCGGCCTGTCCCGCGCGGAGGTCGCCGCGCGGGTCGAGCAGGCGCTGGCGACGTACGGGCTGACCGGGCACCGGGACCATCCCGCCCACCTGCTCTCGGGGGGCCAGAAGCAGCTGCTCGCCCTGGCTGCCGTGCTGGTCACCGAGCCGGAGCTGCTGGTCATGGACGAGCCCACCACGCTGCTCGACCTCGGCAACGCCCGCCGGGTCGCCGACGTGGTCGCCCGGCTGCCCCAGCAGGTGCTCCTGGTCACCCACCACCTCGACCTGCTGGAGGACTTCGACCGGGTCCTGGTCTTCGACGACGGCCGGGTGGTGCACGACGGCAGCCCACTCGACGCGGTCGCCCACTACCGGACGCTGGCATGAGAACCCAGCTCGGCCTGTTCCACCCGGGCAGCTCGCTGCTGCATCGCGCCCCGGCCGAGGTCAAGCTAGCGCTGCTGGCCGTCGCGGCGGCCGTCACCGCATGGCTGCACCGGCCGTGGCAGGTCGGCGCTGCCCTCGCCGTCGTCCTGCTGCTCTACGCCGCGGCCCGGATCCCCGCCCGGGTGCTGCTGACGCAGCTGCGACCGCTGGTCTGGCTCGTGGTCGTGCTGGGCGCGTTCCAGGCCGTGGTGGCCGGCTGGCGCGAGGCCGTGGTGGTGACCGGCCTGCTGGTGACGCTGGTGCTGCTGGCCGCGCTGGTCACCCTCACCACGCGGACCACCGCGCTGGTCGACGCGGTGGTCCGGATGTGCCGTCCGCTGCGCCGGCTGGGCGTCGACCCCGACCGGGTCGGCCTGCTGCTCTCGCTGGGGATCCGCTCGGTGCCGGTGGTGGCCGGGCTGGCGACCGAGGTCCGCGAGGCCCAGCTGGCCCGCGGGCTCGGCGCCCGTCCGACCGCCTTCGCCGTACCGCTCGTGGTGCGTGTGCTCGGGCACGCCGACGCGCTGGGGGACGCCCTGGCCGCGCGCGGTATCGACGACTGAGCGCCCCGATCTGACAGGATCGGGTGCCATGTCCCACGCGACCACCACCCGTCAGGTGCTCGTCGGCTCGGACAAGGTGATCATCGCGGTTGCCGTGCTCCTGTGCGTGGTCGCGGGGCTCGCGCACTACGGCGGCTGGAACACCGTCGTCGCGTTCGTGGTCTCGGCCGCCGCCGTGGCCGTGCTCGCCTCCCTCGTCGGACGCGGTGTGGAACAGCTGGGCGACCGCTTCGGCCCGGGCGCCACCGGTGCGCTGCAGTCGGCGCTGGGCAACCTGCCCGAGCTGTTCATCTCGATCTTCGCCCTCAAGCAGGGCCTGGAGTCGGTGGTCCGTGCCGCGATCGTCGGCTCGATCCTGGCGAACCTGCTGCTGATCCTGGGGCTCGCGTTCCTGGTCGGCGGGCTGCGCCACGGCACCCAGAAGCTCGGCTCGGAGCGCGCGCGCACGATCTCGGTGCTGATGCTGCTCTCGGTGGTCGCGATGGCGATCCCCTCCCTCGCCCACTGGGTGCACAGCCCGGCCCAGGCACACGAGCAGGCCTTCTCCACGATCGTGTCGGTGATCCTGATCGCGCTGTTCGTGGTCTCGCTGCCGTTCTCGCTGCGCAAG
>JBOHDO010000093.1:0-8947 GCA_050699415.1 Marmoricola sp. | reverse complement strand
GAGGTAATAGAGGCCCAACACCATGTCTTGGGTCGGAATCGACACCGGGTTACCGTAGGCCGGCAACAAGATGTTGTTCGACGAGAGCATCAGGATGCGAGCTTCGGCCTGCGCCTCCGCGGAGAGCGGAAGGTGCACGGCCATCTGGTCGCCGTCGAAGTCCGCGTTGAACGCGTGGCAGACGAGCGGGTGGACCTGGATCGCCTTGCCCTCGACGAGCATCGGCTCGAACGCCTGGATGCCGAGACGGTGAAGGGTCGGTGCGCGGTTCAGGAGCACCGGATGCTCGGCGATCACCTCTTCGAGGACGTCCCAGACCTCAGGCGTCATCGAGTCGACGTACTTCTTCGCCGCCTTGATGTTCTGGACGGACTTCCGCTCGACGAGCCGGCTCATGATGAACGGCTTGAAGAGCTCGAGCGCCATGATCTTCGGCAGGCCGCACTGGTGCAGCTTCAGGTGCGGGCCGGCGACGATGACCGAGCGGCCGGAGTAGTCGACGCGCTTGCCGAGCAGGTTCTGGCGGAACCGGCCCTGCTTGCCCTTGAGCATGTCGGACAGCGACTTCAGCGGCCGGTTGCCCGGACCGGTGACCGGACGGCCGCGGCGGCCGTTGTCGAACAGCGAGTCGACGGCCTCCTGGAGCATCCGCTTCTCGTTGTTGACGATGATCTCGGGGGCACCGAGGTCGAGCAGCCGCTTGAGCCGGTTGTTCCGGTTGATCACCCGGCGGTAGAGGTCGTTCAGGTCAGAGGTGGCGAACCGGCCACCGTCGAGCTGGACCATCGGGCGCAGGTCCGGCGGGATCACCGGGACCGCGTCCAGCACCATGCCCTGCGGCTGGTTGCCGGTCTTGCGGAAGGCCTCCACGACCTTCAGGCGCTTCAGCGCGCGGACCTTCTTCTGACCCTTCCCGTTGGCGATGACGTCGCGGAGGGCCTCGACCTCGGCCTCGACGTCGAAGCTCTCGAGGCGCTTCTGGATCGCCGCGGCGCCCATGTGGCCCTCGAAGTACTTGCCGAACCACTGCTGCATCTCGCGGTAGAGCAGCTCGTCGCCCATCAGGTCCTGGACCTTGAGGTTCTTGAAGGTCTCCCAGACCTCCTCGAGCCGGTCCAGCTCCCGCTGCGCGCGGTCACGGATCTGCTTCATCTCCCGCTCGGCGCCGTCCTTGACCTTGCGCTTCGCGTCGGACTTCGCGCCCTCCTCCTCCAGGGCGGCCAGGTCGGTCTCGAGCTTCTTGGCCCGCTCATCGATCTGGTTGTCGCGGCGGCCCTCCAGGCTCTTGCGCTGCAGGGAGATCTTGCCCTCGAGGTCGGAGAGGTCGCGGTGCCGCGCGTCCTCGTCGACGTGGGTGATCATGTACGCCGCGAAGTAGATGACCTTCTCGAGGTCCTTCGGGGCCAGGTCCAGCAGGTAGCCCAGCCGGCTCGGGACACCCTTGAAGTACCAGATGTGGGTCACCGGGGCGGCCAGCTCGATGTGGCCCATCCGCTCGCGGCGGACCTTCGACCGGGTCACCTCGACGCCGCAGCGCTCGCAGATGATGCCCTTGAAGCGCACCCGCTTGTACTTGCCGCAGTAGCACTCCCAGTCCCGGGTGCGACCGAAGATCTTCTCGCAGAAGAGACCGTCGAGCTCCGGCTTGAGCGTGCGGTAGTTGATGGTTTCCGGCTTCTTGACCTCACCGTGGCTCCACGCGCGGATGTCCTCCGCGGTGGCCAGGCCGATCTTGAGCTGGTCGAAGAAATTCACGTCGAGCACGATGGCTGCTGTCCTTCGTTAGTTGTCTTGTCAATCAAGCTGTGCGGACCGGGTGACGTCCCGGCCGGGGTTCCGGAGCTCGCTGCCGCTCGCACCTCAACCACCGGCCGGGACGCTCCTCAGACTTCTTCGACGCTGCTGGGCTCGCGCCGGGAGAGATCGATGCCGAGCTCCTCGGCGGCACGGAAGACGTCCTCCTCCGCGTCGCGCATCTCGATCGCGGAGCCGTCCTGGGACAGCACCTCGACGTTGAGGCACAGCGACTGCATCTCCTTGACCAGCACCTTGAACGACTCGGGGATGCCGGAGTCGGGGATGTTCTCGCCCTTGACGATCGCCTCGTAGACCTTGACCCGGCCCGGTACGTCGTCGGACTTGATCGTCAGCAGCTCCTGGAGCGCGTAGGCGGCGCCGTACGCCTCCATGGCCCAGACCTCCATCTCACCGAACCGCTGGCCGCCGAACTGTGCCTTACCGCCGAGCGGCTGCTGGGTGATCATGGAGTACGGACCGGTCGAGCGTGCGTGGATCTTGTCGTCGACCAGGTGATGCAGCTTGAGGATGTACATGTAGCCGACCGCGACCGGGTCCGGGAACGGCTCGCCGGACCGGCCGTCGAACAGCCGGGCCTTGCCGTTGGAGCCGACCATCCGGTCGCCGTCCCGGTTGGGCCGTGAGGAGCCCAGCAGCCCGACGATCTCGTCCTCACGGGCGCCGTCGAACACCGGCGTGGCCACCTTGGTGTCGCCCTCGGCCGCCTCCGCGTGGATCTTGATCAGCCGCTGCTTCCAGTCGGCATCGGCATCGCCGTCGTCGCTCTGCTTGACGTCCCAGCCAGTCTTGGCCAGCCAGCCCAGGTGGATCTCCAGGATCTGCCCGATGTTCATCCGGCCGGGCACGCCCAGCGGGTTGAGCACCACGTCGACCGGTGTGCCGTCCTCCATGAACGGCATGTCCTCGATCGGCAGGATCTTCGAGATCACGCCCTTGTTGCCGTGCCGGCCCGCCAGCTTGTCACCCACGGAGATCTTGCGCTTCTGGGCGACGTACACGCGGACCAGCTGGTTCACCCCCGGTGGCAGCTCGTCGCCGTCCTCGCGGTTGAACTCGCGAACCCCGATGACGGTGCCGGACTCGCCGTGCGGCACCTTCATCGAGGTGTCGCGCACCTCCCGGGCCTTCTCGCCGAAGATCGCCCGCAGCAGCCGCTCCTCGGGAGTCAGCTCGGTCTCGCCCTTCGGGGTGACCTTGCCGACGAGGATGTCGCCGGTGGTGACCTCGGCGCCCACCCGGACGATGCCGCGCTCGTCCAGGTCGGCGAGCAGCTCGTCACCGACGTTCGGGATGTCGCGGGTGATCTCCTCCGGACCCAGCTTGGTGTCGCGGGCGTCGACCTCGTGCTCCTCGATGTGGATCGAGGTCAGCGTGTCCTCCTGCACCAGGCGCTGGGACAGGATGATCGCGTCCTCGTAGTTGCTGCCGTGCCAGGGCATGAAGGCGACCAGCAGGTTCGTGCCCAGCGCCATCTCGCCCTTGTCGGTGCACGGGCCGTCGGCGATCGGCGAACCCGCCGCCTTCGCGGTGGGGCCCTCGACCCGGTCGCCCTCGCTGACCAGCGGCCGCTGGTTGATGCAGGTGCCCTGGTTGGAGCGGGTGAACTTCTGCAGCCGGTAGGTGCGGTAGCTGCCGTCGTCGTTCATCACCTCGACGGCGTCGCCGGTGACGGACTTCACCACACCGGAAGCCTCCGCGGTCATGACGTCGCCGGCGTCGACCGCGGCGCGGTACTCCATCCCGGTGCCGACCAGCGGGGAGTCGCTCTTGATCAGCGGCACCGCCTGCCGCTGCATGTTCGCCCCCATCAGGGCCCGGTTGGCGTCGTCGTGCTCCAGGAACGGGATCAGGGCCGTGGCCACCGAGACCATCTGGCGCGGCGAGACGTCCATGTACTCGACCGTCTCGCGGGGGATGTCGACGGTCTCACCGCCGCGGGTGCGCACCAGCACCCGCTCGCCCACGAACCTGCCCTTGTCGTCCAGGGGCGCGTTCGCCTGGGCGATGACCTTGGAGTCCTCCTCGTCGGCGGTCAGGTGGTGGATCTCGTCGGTAACCCGTCCGTTCTTCACCACGCGGTACGGCGTCTCGATGAACCCGAACGGGTTGATCCGGCCGTAGGAGGCCAGCGACCCGATCAGACCGATGTTGGGGCCCTCGGGCGTCTCGATCGGGCACATCCGGCCGTAGTGCGAGGTGTGCACGTCGCGGACGTCCATCTGGGCGCGGTCACGGGAGATACCGCCCGGGCCGAGCGCGTTGAGCCGCCGCTTGTGGGTCAGCCCCGCGATCGGGTTGGTCTGGTCCATGAACTGGGAGAGCTGGGAGGTCCCGAAGAACTCCTTCAGCGCCGCAACCACGGGACGGATGTTGATCAGCGACTGCGGCGTGATCGCCTCGACGTCCTGGGTGGTCATCCGCTCGCGGACCACCCGCTCCATCCGGGCCAGACCGGTGCGCAGCTGGTTCTGGATGAGCTCACCCACGGTGCGGATCCGGCGGTTGCCGAAGTGGTCGATGTCGTCGGGACGGACCTCGATCGGCTCACCGTGGGCGTCGACGACACCCTTGCCGGCGGCGTCGTGCAGCTCCACCGTGCCGAGGTCGACATCGCCCTGCGGTGCCGCGTGCAGCTGCACCAGGAAGCGGATCGTGGCCACGATGTCGTTGATGGTCAGCGTCTGCTGGTCGTAGGCCTCGTGCAGCCCGAGCTTCTTGTTGATCTTGTACCTGCCGACCTTGGCGAGGTCGTAGCGCTTGGGGTTGAAGAAGTAGTTCTTCAGCAGGGTCAGCGCCGCCTCGCGCGTGGGCGGCTCGCCCGGACGCAGCTTGCGGTAGATGTCGAGCAGGGCATCGTCGGGCCCGGTGGTGTGGTCCTTCTCCTCGGTCAGCTGGATCGACTCGTACTGGCGCAGCTCGGCCATCACGCCTTCGTAGTCGTAGGCCGGGCCGTCGTACTTCTCGTCCTCCGCGACCGCCTGCAGCGCCTTGAGGAGCACGGTGATGTTCTGCTTGCGCTTGCGGTCCAGGCGCACACCCACGGTGTCGCGCTTGTCGACCTCGAACTCCAGCCAGGCACCGCGCGAGGGGATGACCTTCGCGGTGAAGACGTCCTTGTCGGAGGTCTTGTCGGGGCTGCGCTCGAAGTAGACACCGGGCGAGCGCACGAGCTGGGAGACGACCACCCGCTCGGTCCCGTTGATGATGAAGGTGCCCTTGCGGGTCATCATCGGGAAGTCGCCCATGAAGACCGTCTGGCCCTTGATCTCGCCGGTCTCGCCGTTGGTGAACTCGGCGGAGACGTAGAGCGGTCGGGAGTAGGTGAAGTCCTTCTCCTTGCACTCCTCCTCGGTGTACTTCGGGTCGAGGAAGACCGGGTTCTCGAAGGAGAGCGACATGGTCTGGGAGAAGTCCTCGATGGGAGAGATCTCCTCGAAGATCTCGTGCAGTCCCGACTTCGTGGACAGCTCCTCGCCCGCGTCCTGGCGCTGCTTGACCCGATCGACCCACTGCTCGTCGCCGATCAGCCAGTCGAAGCTGTCGGTCTGCAGCGAGAGGAGCTGGGGAACCTCGAGGGGTTCGGAGATCTTGGCGAAGGAGATTCGGTGGGGACTTGCGGACGTGCTGGTGCGGTTCTTGCTGCGCGAGGCGGCCAAGAGTGGTCCTTCCGAGGCTCACTGTGGGCGGCGTCACCCACCACAATCCTGGCCACCGGACAGGCAGGAAGCATTTGAGGGCAGACGCAAAGACCGATACTAGCGCACGGGCAGGCCCGAATACAACAGCCAACCCCTCCGGACGATGCCCGGCGTGCGGGAGGGCCCCTGCAGGTGCCGCCCAGCATGAACGACCCGAGCCCCGTGGTCAAGCACCCTCGCCCGGTCGTGGTGAGCCCGGAGGGCCGTTCCGCGGGAGGGCCGGAGCCCGGTCAGCCCGGCTCGAGCCCGTCGACCAGCCAGGAGTCCCCGCGCTTGACCATGGTGACCTCGGCACGGTTCTGCAGCACGCACGGCGAACACGCCTGCCCCTGCGGGCCGGCCCGGTGGCGGCTGGTCTGGTCGACGAAGACCAGCACGTGGACCAGGTCGGGCTCGGCGTCCATCACGGCGGTGCCGAGCACCTTGGCCTTGACCACGGTCCGGGTCTGCTGCACCGGCGACGGCTGTCCGCCGTGGCCGGTGGCCAGCAGGTCGTGGAAGTTCTTCGAGTACTGCTTGCCGTACCGGGGCGTCAGGTACGGCAGCGACGCCTTCAGTGCCTTCGGCATGTGCCGGTAGTCGTAGGCGAGCACCGTCTGCATCGCCTGGCCCGCCGCCGCCGGTGCCTCCACCCGCGCGTTCGCGATCGCCTCGTCCTGGCGGTGCCGGTAGGTGAAGTAGCCGGCCAGGACCGAGGCGACCAGCGCGAGCACGACCAGGCCGGCCAGACCGACCAGGAGCCGGCCCCGGGGTCGCCCGTCCCTCGCGCCCGAGTCCTCCCCGTCGGCCCCGGAGGTCTCCTCGCGGGCCGCCTCGGGCCGGGGCAGGCTGTCGTCGTAGGCGGCCCGCTCCTCCGGGTCGAGCAGCGTCTCGGCGGCCTCGTTCAGCCGGCCGAGCTCGGGTGATCCCGGGCCGGCCTTCGACGTACGGCGTCGCCAGGACCGCCGGATCGCGCGGGGCGAGGCGTCCCGGGAGACGCCGAGGGCGTCGTACAGGGTCTGGTCCTCGTGAGCACCGGAGCCGGTCATCGGGAACCTCCCCCGGTCATCTGGCTGGGCAGCTCGTCGACCTTCCAGTGGCCGTTCACCTTGGCCATCGACACCGTCCAGCGGAAGTGCAGCGCCTTGCCGGTGCCGGGCACGGTCGAGTCGTGGGCGACCAGCACGGTCGCGGAGTCGCTGTCGGCGTCGGTCGCCCCGGCGAACACGATCTTGCCCGTGCTGCCCTGCCCGGACCCCGCCGCGTGCTGCGTCGTCTCGTAGACCCGCTTGACCAGCGGCAGCTGCTGCTGGAACTGCGACTGCGCCTTGGCGGTCTGCAGTGCCTCCACGCCCTTGATGTAGTGCTGCACGTCCTGCTTGCCGCCCATGGTGTCCATCCGCAGCGCGAACTGCTCGGCGACCGCGACCGCCTCGTGACGGTTCTGGTCGAGCTGGTCGGCCGAGCGCACCCGGAGGTACATCACCACCGCGATCGCGACCGCGACGACGAGCACGACCACCAGCACGGCGGCGGTTGCGGGCAGCAGCCAGGGACGGCGCCGAGACGGCGCGGGGCGGGCAGGACTCAACGGATCAGCCCCGCAGGCTGACGCTCGGCGGGCAGTGGTGCGGTGCCGGTCATCGGCCCGCCACGGCCGGTTGCAGCAGCATCCACTTCCATGCGTCCTTTCCGAACAACGCCGAGGACCCGGCCCCGTCGATGATGGTCGGGCGCTTCTCCCGGCCGGCCCACGTCAGCCGGCCACTGCTGGCATCGTACGTGGCCACCGGTGGCCGGTAGCCCGAGCCGGAGCGGGGTGCGTTCTGCACGCCGCGCGCGTCGGACTTCGAGGCCGGCTCGGCGCAGTGGGCCTTGGTGTCCATCGGCACGTTCTTGCGGTGGTAGGGGTCCCGCTTGGGGGTCGGGTTGTAGCCCTGGTGGCAGACCGGGGGGTTCTGCTGCAGGACCAGCCCGAAGTGGGCGTCGTAGTGACCCGCGTCGAGGCCGGTGTGCTCCTTGGCGGCCACGGTGAAGCCGCCGGCCACGGCGTAGGGGTAGAGCACCAGGATCTGCCGGATGCCCGGCAGGTGCTTGACGACGATCCGGCCGGTGGTGACCAGGTTCGCGATCAGCCGGCCCAGGTCGACCTGGTTGCGCTGCAGGAACGTGCGCAGCTCCACGGCGGTGGCCGACCCGTTGTCGATCAGCGCCCGCAGGTCGCGGTCGTGGGCGACCAGGGTGTGGCTGAACAGGTCCAGGTCGCGGGAGAACGAGCGGATCGCGTCGGCCTTGTCCGCCTGGGTCTGCAGCACGGTGCGCGAGTCGCGGATCAGCGCGGTGGTGAGGTCGAAGTTGCGGTTGGCCGTCCGGATGAACGAGGTGGAGGTGTCGATGATGTGCGACAGCGCCGGCCCGGTCCCGTGGAAGGCGGTGCCGAGCGAGGAGACCACGGTGCGCAGCTTGTCCTTCGGCACCGAGTTGACCAGCTCGTCGAGGTTGGTCAGCAGCGCGGTGGTGGAGACAGGGGTGCGGGTCTGGGGGGTCGTGATGTGGCTGCCGTCGTGCAGGTAGGGTCCGTGGCCGGTCCGCGGCTCCAGGTCGACGTACTGCTCGCCGACCGCGGACAGGTTGGAGACCCGGGCCAGCGTGTTGGCGGGGATCTTCTTGTAGTCGTTGCTGATCGACAGCGCGACGTCGACGCCGTGGCGGGTCAGCTTCATGCCCGACACCTGACCGATCTTCACGCCGCGGTAGGCGACCTCGGCGTTGGTGAAGATGCCGCCGGACTGCGCGAACTCGGCGTTGACGGTGTAGGAGGTGCTGTGGAAGAACCGGTCGAGGTGGGCGTAGCGGGCCCCGACGTAGGAGACCCCGAGCAGCGTGATGATCACGAAGACCAGCAGCTGTTTCTTGACCATCGAGGTGATCATCGGGTCACCCCCTGGGCGAGCAGCCTTCCGATGCCCGAGTCGTCGCCTCGACGCAGCTGCGAGGAACGGTGGGCGTCCTGCCGGTAGGCCGACCCGAGCCTGGCACGAGGGAGACCGAGCGGGCCACTGCCCCCGAGCAGCTTGTTGCCCTGCGACTTGGTACTGGTCGAGGCGCCACCGAGGCCAGCCAGGGGATTCTTGTTGGGCAAGCTGATAGTCGGTGACTGCACGGTGTTGAGCGTCTTCGCCAGCGAGTCGCAGAGCTTGCCGAGCTGGCTGGCACTGGGCTTGCGCAGCTGGGAGCAGAGGGCTCCCTCGATCGTGTCGCCGAGCTTGGGCAGACCGATCGCCAGATTGGTCAGATCGAGGTTGAGGTACACCGACAGGTTCACGTAGTCACCGATGTGCAGGTTGCGGGCCACCTGCGGCGAGTTCCCGACCGCGGCGTCGAGGAACGGGTAGGTCAGTCCGATCTGCAGCGACCTGGGCAGGGCGCTGCCGGCCCTGGCCAGCTGGTAG
>JBOHDO010000092.1:0-9944 GCA_050699415.1 Marmoricola sp. | reverse complement strand
CCGCGAACCAGGTCACGATGTGGGAAGGCCTTCGTTTGGCCGACGCGCTGCGACCGCAGGATGGGCTCGTGGCGCTATTCCGGGCCGAGGCGCCGGCGTCGGCCTGAACGATGGCCTGGGCAGGATCCGCGAGAACGGTGGCGCCTGGGACCCGAACGTAACCCCGGCCGACGATCAGCTGCGGCCCTCGACGCGGGCATAGGTCAACGTCTCGCCGATGGCGCCGCCCCGCCACACGTCCTGGCAGGCAGCCGCGAAGGCCTCGAAGTTCTCAACGATCGTGGCGTACACATTGGCTCGGACGAACCCCTGCGTCGGGCTCAGGAGCAGGTTGTTGCGGCCGTAGAAGATCGCGAGGTCGATCGCGCCGGGCAGCTCGTCCACACCGATCTGCTGCCGGAAGCCGCGGTCGAGCACGCCGGCCGCGAAGTCGAAGTACATGACGTCCCCGGGGATCGGGGTGACCGTGGTGTTCTCCGGGCCCACCGGGTCGGGGGAGAACCGCGGAACCATGGTGTAGACCTCGTTGCGCGCGTACTTCGCGTGGAACGCGTCCCCGCCCTGCGGCAGCGCGTCCCACACGGCGGCGCAGGTGCGCGGCGCCTCGGCCTCCAGCAGCCGGGCGACGCACGAGACGTCCCGCTTCTCCAAGCGGATCCGAACCAGACGGGTCATGGCCACCTCCAGACCAACCGAATCGTACTATTGTTGACAATCCTACGGCCATTCCCTAGCGTGTCAAGCAGGACAAGGAGTGCAGCGCCGATGAACCGTGACGCCATTCGCGCCGCCGACGAGACCGGCGACGAGACGGGCGACGAGACGGGCGCGCGCGCACCCGCTCGCGGCGAGACCGTCGTCGCGGTGCTGTGCGACGACGACGACGGTGACGACGGGCCCCCCGGGCTGGAGCACCGGCTCCCGGACGTCCGGGTACGCCGTGCCACCGGCGGGGAGCTGGCCGGGGCCCTGCCGGGTTGCGACGTGCTGTTCGCCTGGGACTTCAACTCCGGTGAGCTCGAGAGTGCCTGGCCGGCGGCCGACCGGCTGCGCTGGGTGCACGCGGCCAGCGCCGGCGTCGACCGGCTGATGTTCGAGGGCCTGGTGGACAGCGAGGTGGTGGTGACCAACTCGCGCGGTGTCTTCGAGCAGCCGATCGCGGAGTACGTGCTCGGGCTGGTGCTCGGCTTCAGCAAGGACCTCGCGCGCACCCGCGACCTGCAGCGCGAGCGGACCTGGCGCCACCGCGACACCGAGATGCTCGCCGGCGCCCGGGTGGTGGTGGTCGGGGCCGGGCCGATCGGGCGCGCGATCGGCGCGCTGCTCGCCGCCGTCGGCGTCCGTACCACCCTGGTCGGTCGCACCGCCCGCACCGACCCCGAGCTCGGCGAGGTCCGGGCCGTCGGTGAGCTGCGCAGCATCGTGGCCGACGCCGACTTCGTCGTCGGCGCCCTTCCGCTGACGGCGGAGACCACCGGGATCTTCGACGCCTCGTTGTTCGCAGCCATGCCGCGGCACGCGCGGTTCGTCAACGTCGGTCGCGGCCCCAGCGTCGTGGAGCACGACCTGGTTGCAGCCCTGCGCGACGGCGAGATCGCCGGCGCGGCCCTGGACGTGTTCGCCACCGAGCCGCTGCCGTCCCCGGACCCGTTGTGGGACACCGACGGCCTGCTGGTCTCGCCGCACATGGCCGGGGACGCCACCGGCTGGCGCGAGCAGCTGGTGCTGCTGTTCCTGGACAACCTCGACCGCTGGCACCGCGGTGAGCCACTGCGCAACCGCGTGGACAAGCGCCGCGGCTACGTGCCGGCGCCCGGGACGTCGCCACCCTGACCCGGCGTCCCTCAGCCCACCGACCCGCAGCGTGACCACAGACCGACCAGGAGCAGGCATGACAACCACGAGCTCGACGACCTCGCTGACCGCCACCGAGCTGGTGGCCGCCTACCGTGCTGGGGAGGTCTCGCCGGTCGAGGCGACCCGGGCCAGCCTGGCCGCCATCGAGCAACTCGACGTCGACCTCAACGCGTTCTGCCTGGTCGATCCGGACCGCGCCCTGGACCAGGCCGTCGCCTCCGAGGCCCGGTGGCGGCGGGGAGAGCCCTGCGGACCGCTGGACGGGGTGCCCACCGCCATCAAGGACATGTTCCTGACCGAGGGCTGGCCCACCGTCCGGGGCTCCCGGCTGATCGACCCCGACCAGGACTGGCCCGAGGACGCGCCCAGTACGGCGCGGCTGCGCGAGGCCGGTGCGGTCCTGGTGGGCAAGACGTGCACCCCGGAGTTCGGCTGGAAGGGGGTCACCGACAGCCTGCTCGGGGGAGTGACCCGCAACCCCTGGGACACCGACCGCACCCCGGGTGGCTCCAGCGGCGGGTCGGCCGCCGCCGTCGCGGCCGGCATGTGCCCCCTGGCCACCGGCACGGACGGCGGGGGGTCGGTGCGGATCCCGGCCAGCTTCTGCGGCGTGTTCGGGTTCAAGCCGACGTACGGGCGGATCCCGCTGTACCCGCCCAGCCCGTTCGGCACGCTCTCGCACGCGGGGTCGCTCAGCCGGAGCGTTGCCGACGCTGCGGTGATGCTCGACGTGATGAGCCGGCCCGACGGCCGCGACTGGTCGCAGGTGGCGCTGCCGGCGAGCTCCTGTGTCGGGGCGCTCGGCGACGGCGTCGCGGGGCTGCGGGTGGCGTTCAGCCCGACCCTGGGCTTCGTCGAGGTCGACCCGGGAGTGGCGGCCGCGGTGCGGGCCGCCGCGGACGTCTTCGCCGACCTGGGCGCGCAGGTCGAGGAGGCCGACCCGGGCTTCGCGGACCCGCTCGACGCGTTCAACGTGCTCTGGTACGCCGGCGTCGCCAAGGTCCTGGAGGCCTACCCGCCCGAGCGGCGGCACCAGGCCGAACCCGCACTCGTGGCCGTGGGGCGTCAGGGCGAGGGCTACAGCGCCCTCGACTACCTCGAGGCGGTGGCGCAGCGGATGAACCTGGGCGTGGTCATGGGTGCCTTCCACGAGCGTTACGACCTGCTGCTGACTCCGAGCGTCCCGATCCCGGCCTTCGCCGCCGGCCGGGAGGTGCCCGAGGGCTGGCCGCACGACCGCTGGATGACCTGGACGCCGTTCAGCTACCCGTTCAACCTCACCCAGCAGCCGGCCGCGTCGGTGCCCTGCGGCGCGACCCCGGACGGCCTGCCGGTCGGCCTCCAGCTGGTCGGCCCCCGCCACGGCGACACCCGGGTGCTGGCCGCCTGCAAGGCGTTCGAGGACGCCCGGCCCTGGCATGACGCGCGGCCTGCGCTCGTGGCCGGGTGAGCGCCGGCCGCTCCGCTACCGGGACGGCGCACCCGGATCGGGTCGTCTAGGGTCGGACCCGTCCGCGAGCGAAGGAGTGTCTGGCATGGGTGAGTTCGTCCGTCTCGAGGTCGGCTCGGGGGAGAGCGCCGGGGTCGGCACGATCCGGCTGGACCGGCCGAAGATGAATGCGCTGAACGCCCAGGTGCAGGAGGAGATCCGGTCGGCTGCCCACGAGGCCACCGACCGCGACGACGTCAAGGCCGTGGTGGTCTACGGCGGCGAGAAGGTGTTCGCCGCGGGCGCCGACATCAAGGAGATGGCCGAGATGTCCTACACCGACATGGTCAAGCGCTCCACCGGGCTGAGCAGCGCGTTCACCGCGGTGGCCCGGATCCCGAAGCCGGTCGTGGCCGCGGTCAACGGCTATGCGCTCGGCGGTGGCTGCGAGCTGTCGATGTGTGCCGACGTGCGGTTCGCCGCCGAGGACGCCACCTTCGGCCAGCCCGAGATCCTGCTCGGCATCATCCCGGGGGCCGGTGGCACGCAGCGGCTGACCCGGCTGGTCGGCCCCAGCCGTGCCAAGGACATCGTCTTCACCGGGCGGTTCGTCAAGGCCGACGAGGCCCTCGCGATCGGGCTGGCCGACCGGGTGCTGCCCGCCGGGCGGGTCTACGACGAGGCCGTGGCCTGGGCGAGCCGGTTCGCCGGTGCCGCGACGTACGCCGTGCGCGCCGCCAAGGAGGCGATCGACCGGGGCCTCGAGGTCGACCTCGACACCGGCCTGGAGATCGAGCGGCAGCAGTTCGCGGCGCTTTTCGCCACCCGGGACCGTACCCTCGGCATGGAGTCGTTCGTTGCCCATGGACCGGGCAAGGCCCGGTTCGAGGGCCGCTGAGCAGCGAGGGAGAACATGGTTGACGCCAAGGCCGAGGCCGAGCAGGACCGTCCGTTCCCGGACCGCAAGAAGGAGCACGCCATGGCGATCGCGGCGGTGCGCACCAAGGTGGCCGCCCTTGTCAAGGTGATCTGCGGGGTCCTCGCCGTGCTGCTGGCGATCGGCGCGCTGCTGGTCGTGCTGGAGAAGTACATCAGCAGCGGCAACAACCTGGTCCAGCTCATCTGGGACATCGACAAGGCGATCGACGGTCCGTTCGCCAGGGACGGCAGCGGTGTATTCGCCTTCCACGGCCACAACGCGGTCAAGTTCGACGCGGTGGTCAACTGGGGCATCGCCGCCGTGATCTACCTGCTCATCGGGGTGGCGCTGAACAAGCTGCTGATGCCCCGGCGCAGTGTCGGCAGCGCAACACGCCGCTGAGGGCGCGCCGGCCGGGCGCGGCCAGCCGGAGCCTGTGACCGAACCCACCCGCGGCCCCGCTACCGGGGCCACATGCTGCGCCGTTACTCTCGAGTCACCATCCCCGGCGTTCAGGAGGGGCCCACGCGGGCCGAGCAAAGCATGAAAATTGTTGTCTGTGTGAAGTACGTCCCCGACGCCACGGCAGACCGGAAGTTCGAGGAGGACTTCACGGTGGACCGTGACGGCACTCCCGGCCTGCTGTCCGAGCTCGACGAGTACGCCGTGGAGCAGTCGCTGCAGCTGAAGGACAGGGCCGGCGACGAGGAGACCACCGTCACCGCGCTGTGCATCGGCCCCGAGTCGGCCGCCGACGCCGTGCGCAAGGCCCTGCAGATGGGCGCGGACTCCGGAGCCCACGTCGTCGACGACGCGATCGCCGGCTCGGATGCGCTGGCCACCTCGAAGGTGCTCGCGGCGGCCGTCGAGAAGATCGGCGACGTCGACGTGGTCGCCTGCGGCATGTCCTCCACCGACGGTGGCATGGGCGTGGTCCCGGCGATGCTGGCCGAGCGGCTCGGCCTGCCCCAGGTCACCCTCGGATCGGTGGTGGAGTCGCAGGGCAACCAGTTCCGCATCAAGCGCGACGGCGACACTGCCACCCAGGTGATCGGTGCAACCGCTCCGCTGGTGCTCTCGGTGACCGACCAGTCCGGCGAGGCCCGCTACCCGTCGTTCAAGGGGATCATGGCGGCGAAGAAGAAGCCGATGGAGACCTGGTCGCTGGCCGACCTCGGTGTCGACGCCGGCGAGGTCGGAGCCTCGGCCGCGTGGACGACCGTGGAGAGCGCCGACGAGCGGCCCCCGCGCACCAAGGGGGAGATCGTCACCGACGAGGACGGTTCGGGCGCCAAGGCCCTGGTCGAGTTCCTCGCCTCGAAGAAGTTCGTCTGAGCCATCACTGGGCCGCTAGCAAGGAGCTGGATCTCTCGTCATGTCTGAAGTACTCGTTCTGGTCGATCACGCCGACGGCGCGGTGAACAAGCCGACGTACGAGCTCATCACGATCGCCCGCCGGCTGGGTGAGCCTGCCGCGGTCTTCATCGGTGCGGCGGACAAGGCCGACGCCGTCGCCGAGGCGGTCAAGAAGTACGGCGCGGCGAAGGTGTACGCCGTCGACGACGCCGACATCAAGGGCTACCTGGTGGCGCCGGAGGTCGACGCGCTGGAGCAGCTGGCCAAGCAGGCCGACCCGGCCGCGATCCTGGTCCCGTCCAGCGCGGACGGGAAGGAGATCGCCGCGCGGCTGGCCGTTCGGCTGGAGTCCGGCCTGATCACCGACGCGGTCGACGTGGAGGCCGGCGACAGCTCAGACGCAGCCCCGGTCACAACGCAATCGGTCTTCGCCGGCAACTACACGGTCAAGGCGAAGGTCACCAAGGGCACCCCGATCGTCACGGTCAAGCCCAACGCGGCCACCCCCGAGGAGGCCGAGGGCGCGGCCGCGGTCGAGCAGTTCGCCGCGACCGTCTCCGACGACGCGAAGAAGGCCCAGATCGTCGCCTCGCAGCCGCGGGAGAAGTCCGGTCGCCCGGAGCTGACCGAGGCCGCCATCGTGGTCTCCGGCGGCCGCGGCACCGGCGGCAACTTCGACGAGGTGGAGGCCTTCGCCGACGCCCTCGGTGCGGCCGTGGGCGCCTCTCGCGCGGTCGTGGACTCCGGCTGGAAGCCGCACGCGTTCCAGATCGGCCAGACCGGCAAGACCGTGTCGCCGCAGCTGTACGTCGCCAACGGCATCTCCGGGGCGATCCAGCACCGCGCCGGCATGCAGACCTCGCAGAACATCGTCGCGGTCAACAAGGACGAGGAGGCCCCGATCTTCGAGCTGGTGGACTTCGGCGTCGTCGGTGACCTGCACACCGTGCTGCCGGCAGCCACCGAGGGGATCAACAAGCGCAAGGGCTGATGTGACCACCCGTGCGGAAGGCTCCCCCGGCCGCGGTCGGGGGAGCCTTCGCGGTCTCCGGGTCGTGGTCCTGGCCCTGGTCCTGCTGGTCGCCGGCGCCCTGCTGCTGGTCGGGGCGGCACTCACCCTGGCCCGGGTGACCACGCCCGGGGGGCGCTGGGGCGTCGGCCTGGTCGCGATGGTGCCCTGGGGCGTCCCGGCGTTCGTGCTCGCGCTCGTCGGCTTCGGTGCGGCGATGTGGCTCGGCGGCGGACGCCCGGTCCGGCTGCCGGCGGTCATCGCCCTGGCGGGCCTGGTGGTGCAGCTGGTCTGGCTGGCACCGGCGTACCTCGGGTCGCACCCGGCCGGGCCGGGGAACCTCACGGTGATGCAGCTGAACATGCGGTACGGCGTCGCCGACCCTCGTGCGACCACGGCGCTGGCCGAGCGCAGCGGCGCCGACGTGGTCGCGCTGGAGGAGGCGACCCCGGAGTCCGCGGCCAACCTGCGTGCCCAGGGGCTGCAGCAGCGGCTGCCCCACCGGGCCGGGCTGGTCGGGGAGGGCAAGGGCGGCGTCGAGGTGCTCTCGCGCTACCCGCTCACGCGGGTGCGCCGGCTGGGGGTGATCGCCGGGGCGTTCGTGATGCGGGTGCACGCGCCCAGGCCGTTCTGGCTGGTCGTGGTCCATGCGGACCAGCCGTTCGACGACCCGGGGCTGTGGGAGCACGACCTGGCGGTGGTCCGGAGTGTGGCCGCACACCTGCGCGGGCCGCGCATCGTGGTCGGTGACCTGAACGCGACCCTGGGCCACGCACCGGTACGCCGGCTGCTGGACACCGGGCTGGCGGATGCCGCCCAGACGTCGAACTCCGGCTGGCAGCCGACCTGGCCCGGCGCGGAGGGCGGCTTCCCGCCGCTGCCGCGCTTCGGCCTGGTGCAGATCGACCACGTGCTCGTCGGAGGCGGGGTGGCCGCGGTGTCCACGCGCACCACGGAGATTCCGGGCACCGATCACCGGGCCGTGGTGGCCCACCTCGTGGTGGGCCGCGGTCGCCCCGGCTCGGCACCCGCGGGGGCCGTACCCTAGACCCTCGTGAGCGTCTACCTGGACCACGCGGCGACCACGCCGATGCATCCCGAGGCGGCGGCCGCGATGACCGCGCAGCTGCTCCGGACGGGCAACCCGTCCTCGCTGCACGCCAGCGGCCGCGACGCGCGGCGCGCGGTGGAGGAGTCCCGGGAGACCGTCGCCGCGGCCCTGGGCTGCCGTCCGGGGGAGGTGGTCTTCACCTCGGGAGGCACCGAGTCCGACAACCTCGCCGTCAAGGGGCTGTACTGGGCGCGACACGGAGGGGACCCGCGGCGGACCCGGGTGTTGAGCACCGCGGTGGAGCACCACGCCGTGCTCGACCCGCTGCACTGGCTGGCCGAGTCGGAGGGGGCCGAGGTCGAGCTCGTCGGCGTCGACCGGTTCGGGCGCCTGGACCTGGCAGCCTTCACCGCCGCGGTCGAGCGTGACCCGGGCTCGGTCGCCCTGGTCTCGGTGATGTGGGCCAACAACGAGGTCGGCACGGTCCAGCCGCTCGCCGAGGTCGTGGAGGTCGCCCACGCGCACGGCATCCCGGTGCACACCGACGCCGTCCAGGCGGTCGGCCAGCTCCCCGTCGACTTCGCCTCCAGCGGCGTGGACGCGATGACGTTCACCGGGCACAAGCTCGGTGGACCGTACGGCGTCGGCGCCCTGCTGGCGCGGCGCGAGATTGCTCCGGTGCCGCTGCTGCACGGCGGCGGGCAGGAGCGCGACATGCGCTCGGGCACGCTGGACACCCCGGCGATCGTGGGGCTGGCGGCCGCCACGCAGCTCGCCGTCAAGCACCAGGCGGAGCTGGCCGGCCGGCTCGGTCGGCTGCGCGAGGCCCTGGTGGCCGCAGTACGCCGTGAGGTGCCCGACTCGGTCCCCAACGGTGCCCCGGACGACCGGCTGCCCGGCAACGCCCACCTGAGCTTCCCGGGTTGTGAGGGCGACGCGCTGCTGATGCTGCTCGACGCCCGCGGGATCGAGTGCTCCACGGGCTCGGCCTGCAACGCCGGCGTACCCCAGGCCTCGCACGTGCTGCTGGCGATGGGCCTCACCGAGGATCTGGCCCGTTCCTCGCTGCGCTTCTCCCTCGGGCACACCTCGACCGACGAGGACGCGGCCGCCCTGGCCGCCGCGATCGGGCCGGCCGTGGAGCGGGCCCGGGCGGCCGGCCTGACCGCGTCCGGGAGCCGCTGATGCGGGTGGTCGCCGCGATGTCGGGCGGGGTGGACTCCGCAGTGGCCGCGGCCCGCGCAGCCGAGGCCGGGCACGAGGTCACCGGCATCCACCTCGCGCTCTCGCGCAACCCGCAGTCCTACCGCACCGGCGCGCGCGGCTGCTGCACGATCGAGGACGCCGGCGACGCCCGCCGGGCGGCCGACGTGATCGGCATCCCGTTCTACGTCTGGGACCTCTCCGAGCGGTTCCACGCCGACGTGGTCGCGGACTTCACCGCCGAGTACGCCGCCGGCCGCACCCCCAACCCCTGCCTGCGCTGCAACGAGCGGATCAAGTTCGCCGCCGTGCTCGACCGCGCCCTGGCGCTGGGCTTCGACGCGGTCGCGACCGGCCACTACGCGTCCCTGCTCACCGGCCCCGACGGCCGGGTCGAGATGCACCGGGCGCTGGACGCCGCCAAGGACCAGTCCTACGTGCTCGGCGTGCTCACCCAGGAGCAGCTGTCCCACTCGCTGTTCCCGCTCGGCGGCTCCACCAAGCCCGAGGTCCGGGCCGAGGCCGGACGCCGCGGGCTCCGGGTCGCGCAGAAGCCGGACAGCCACGACATCTGCTTCATCAGCGACGGCGACACCGGGGGATGGCTCGCCGAGAAGCTCGAGGGGGTCAACCGCGACGGCGCCATCGTGGATGCCTCGGGTGAAGTGCTCGGCCGGCACGAGGGCTCGTGGCGCTACACCGTCGGCCAGCGGCGCGGCCTGCGGATCGACCGGCCCGCGCCCGACGGGCAGCCCCGCTACGTGCTCGACATCGAGCCCGCCTCCGGCACGGTCACCGTGGGGCCGCGGGAGGCCCTGACGGTGAGCTCGCTGTCCTGCACCCGGCCGCGGTGGTGCGGCACGGCGCCGGACGGGCCACTGGCGTGCACCGTGCAGCTGCGCGCCCACGGGGCCCAGCACCGTGCCGTGGTGAGGCCCGCCGACGACGGCTTCGAGGTGTCGCTGCGCGACCCGGCGTCCGGGATCGCGCCCGGCCAGGCCTGCGTGGTCTACGACGGCACCCGGGTGGTCGGCTCGGCGACGATCGCCGCGACCGCGCGGGGCGCAGTCTCACAACCTCGGTTGTGAGACTGTCGTTGGCCGAACGGGCTCCCGTTCGG
>JBOHDO010000091.1:0-7280 GCA_050699415.1 Marmoricola sp. | reverse complement strand
TCGAAGTGCGCGGTGGTGAAGTACGGCGTCGACGGGTCCTGCACCAGGGCGTGCTTGTCGCCTTCGGAGTCGACCCAGATCATGATGACGTCGTCGTACTTCTCCCCGGTGTCGGGATCGACCGCGTCCGGCCGTGGGGTGCGGAAGAACACGAACGACTTGCCGCCGACCTGGTAGACCGGGTTGCTCCGGGAGCCCTGCAACACCATCACGTGCGGCATCTCCCGGGCTGCAGCGTGGACCACCTCGGCGGAGGCCGACGAGTCGCGCCGCGGCATCAGGCCCTCTCCTCCGACTCACCCGGCCGGGGCATCGGCTGCAGGATCTGAAGCAGGTGGTAGGTACGCCGGTCCGGCTCGCCCCCAGACGCCTCGCGGCCCCGTCGCTGCCACTTCTCCTGCAGGGCCAGCAGCTCCTCGGCGTACGCGCCCGCCTCGGCCTTGGTGAGCCGCACCCAGTCGTCGCTGACCATCACCCGGGCGTCTTCGGGATGCTCCAGGCCGTAGGCCCGCTCCACCGCGGCGTGCGCCTGGCCGCTGGCCTCCCGCTGCCACACCGCCACCGCGGCCGCACCGCCGGGCTGCTCGGCCAGCTTCCGGGGGTCCAGGTCGAGGCCACGCTCGCCGGCCGGTTTCCAGACCCGGTCGCGGCCGTCGCGTGCGTGCTCGGGGGCCGGCTCGACCAGGCCGTACCTGGCCAGCTGGCGCAGGTGGAAGCTGGCCTGGTTGGCCGGGATGCCCAGCTCGGCAGCGACGTCGGCGGCCCGCAGGTGACCGCGGGAGTACAGCTCGCCGAGGATCCGGTTGCGCACCGGGTGCGCGATCGCCCGCAGCACGGTCGGGTCGTGGACGGCGGCATACCCACTCTGGTCGCTCACACGACCAGCCTAACAAATTTCGCACGTTCCATTGCGCAACTTCTATTGCGCAATATATGTTGCGGGACATGACGCCTCTCAGCGGCTTCCGCACCCTCTCCCGCAACCACGACTTCACCGCACTCTGGACCGGCCAGACCATCAGCGAGCTGGGCAGCCGCATGAGCATGTTCGTGTTCCCGCTGCTGACCTGGCAGCTGACCCACTCCACCCTGGCCGCCGCCCTCGTCGAGGCGGCCCAGCTGGTCGGGATGTCCGGTGCGCTGCTCCCGGCGGGCGTGCTGGCCGACCGGCTCGACCGGCGCCGGGTGATGCGGGTGGCCAGCGCGTCCGGCATGCTCCTCTACGCCAGTCTGGTCGTGGCCGGCCTGCTGGACCGGCTGACCGTCCCGCACCTGGCGGGCGTCGCGCTGCTCACCGGTGTCGCCGCCGGGGTCTTCGCGCCCGCCGAGACCTCCGCCGTACGCTCCGTCGTCCCCACCGAGGACCTGCCCACCGCGCTCAGCCAGGTGCAGGCCAGGCAACACGTGGCCGGCCTGCTCGGCGCGCCCGTTGGCGGTGTGCTGTACGCCGTCACGCGCTGGTTCCCCTTCGCGGCGGACGCGGTGTCGTTCGCGGTGTCGTGGCTGCTGCTCGGTCGGATCCGCACCGACCTGTCGCCGGCGCCCTCGCAGGGGCCGCGGCCCCGTGCGCGTGACGAGATCCGGAAGGGCATCGCCTTCACCATGGGCCGGCCGTTCTTCCGCACCCTCGCGATCTGGTCGGCGATGGCCAACCTGCTGCTCAACGCGATGGTCTTCGTGGCGATCCTGCGACTGATCAGGGGCGGCTTCCACCCCGGCGAGATCGGCCTGGTCGAGACCGTGGTCGGCATCGCGGGCATCCTCGGCGCGATGGCTGCCCCGCGGATCATCGACCGCCTCGCGACCGGCCGGCTCACCGTGCTGATCGCCTGGAGCTTCGTACCCCTGGTGGTGCCCATGGTGCTGTGGAACCACCCGCTCGCGGTCGCGGGGTCGTTCTTCGTCGGGGTCTTCCTCAACCCTGCCGGCAACGCGGGCATCCAGGCCTACCGGATCGCGCAGACCCCCGACGAGCTGCAGGGCCGGGTGGCCTCGGCGTCGCAGTTCCTGTCGATGTCGACGATGCCGCTCGCGCCGGTCCTCGGCGGTGCACTGCTCACGTGGCTGGGTGGACCGGCCGCGATCGGCGCCCTCGGCGTGCTCGTCGGGCTGGCGGCGTTGACCGTGACGCTGAGCCGGTCGGTGCGCTCGGTGCCCAGGCCCGCGGTGTGGCAGGCGGCGGCGATGCCGCACACCGACGACCACAACGGCGCCGACGCCGACCCGGTGAGTGTGGCCGGCACACCCGCTTGAGGATTGTGGTCGTTCGGCGGCCGGGCCGAGCAGTGCGCCGTTTGGTCCCAAACCGCAGTGTCAGGGCTCCGATACTTGCGGTTTGGGACCAAACGGCACCCCCGGAACGCCGCCCGCCCGGCAGGGACGCCTCGGTCAGGCCAGGGCTGCGGGCAACGTGGCCGACCAGGCAGCCCGCAGCTCGTCCAGCGGTACGGCGAACCGGCCGACGTCCAGCGACGACCCGCCCGTGGTGCCGAGCCGGGTCACCGGGACGCCGTGGTCGGCGGCCCGCGCCTCCAGATCCTCGACCGCGTGTCCCGGCACCGTGACCAGGGCGCGCGCGGCGGACTCGGAGAACAGCGCGACGAACGGATCGTCCGGCAGCGTCACCGAACAGCCGATCCCGCAGCGCAGGCACGACTCGACGAGCGCCTGGGCCAGGCCCCCGTCGGCGAGGTCGTGCGCGGAGGTGAGCAGGCCGACCCCGGAGACCAGCAGCGCCGACAACGCACGCTCGGCGGCCAGGTTGACCCGCGGTGGGCGGCCGCCGAGGTGGCCGTGCGCCACGTGCGCCCACGTCGACCCGGACAGCTCCGCGCCCGTCTCACCGAGCAGCACGATCTCCTCACCGGCGGCCCCGAAGCCGGTCGGCGTACGCCGAGTGACGTCGTCGACCACGCCCAGCACGGCCACCACCGGGGTGGGCAGGATCGCGGTCTCGCCGGTGGAGTTGTAGAGGCTGACGTTGCCCCCGGTGACCGGGATGCCGAGCTCGAGGCAGCCGTCCGCCAGGCCGCGGCAGGCCTCGGCGAACTGCCACATCACGCCGGGGTCCTCCGGGGAGCCGAAGTTCAGGCAGTCGCTGACCGCCAGCGGGGTGGCCCCGCCGACGGAGACGTTCCGGTAGGCCTCCGCGAGGGCGAGCTGCGCACCGGCGTACGGGTCGAGCGCACAGAAGCGGGCGTTGCAGTCGGTGGCCAGCGCGACACCGAGTCCGGTGTGCTCGTCCACGCGCACCATGCCGGAGTCCGAGGGCTGGGCGAGCACGGTGTTGCCGAGCACGTAGCGGTCGTACTGATCGGTGATCCAGGACTTGTCGCACAGGTCCGGCGAAGCGGCCAGCCGCAGCAGCGTCTGGCGCAGCTCCTCGTCGGTCCCGGGCCGGGGCAGGTCCTCCGCGGCCGCGGCCTGCAGGATGTCCAGGTCGTCGGCCCGGCGGAGCGGACGCTGGTACGTCGGCCCCTCGTGCGCCACCGACCGGGGCGGCACGTCGACCACCCGCTCGCCGTGCCAGTCCACCTGGAGCCGGCCGGACGTGGTGACCTCGCCCATGACCGTGGCCTCGACGTCCCACTTCTCGCAGACCTTCAGGAACGCGTCCACGTCGCCGGGCTCGACCACCGCCATCATGCGCTCCTGCGACTCGCTCATGAGGATCTCCTCGGGCGAGAGCGTGGCGTCGCGCAGCGGCACCCGGTCCAGGTCGACGTGCATGCCGCCGTCACCGGCGGAGGCGAGCTCGGAGGTCGCGCACGACAACCCGGCACCGCCGAGGTCCTGGATGCCGGCGACCACCCCGGCGGCGAACAGCTCGAGCGTGCACTCGATCAGCAGCTTCTCCATGAACGGGTCGCCGACCTGAACGCTCGGCCGCTTGGTCGGCCCTTCGGACGTGAACGTCTCCGACGCCAGCACGCTCACGCCGCCGATGCCGTCGCCGCCGGTGCGAGCGCCGTACAGGATGACCTGGTTGCCGGCACCGCTGGCCTTGGCCAGGTGCAGGTCCTCGTGCCGGAGCACGCCGACGCACAGCGCGTTGACCAGCGGGTTGCCGGCGTACGTCGCGTCGAAGACGACCTCGCCGCCGATGTTGGGCAGGCCGAGGCAGTTGCCGTAGCCGCCGACCCCGGCGACGATCCCGGGCAGCACCCGGTGGGTGTCGTCATGATCGGCGCTGTCGTCCAGCGGGCCGAACCTGAGGGAATCCATCACCGCGACCGGCCGGGCGCCCATCGCCAGGATGTCGCGAACGATGCCGCCGACGCCGGTGGCCGCGCCCTGGTAGGGCTCGACGTACGACGGGTGGTTGTGCGACTCGACCTTGAAGGTGACCGCGTAGCCCTGGCCGATGTCGATGACCCCGGCGTTCTCCCCGATGCCGGCGAGCATCTTGCCCACGCGGGTCTCCTGCGGGATCTCGGAGAACTGCTTCAGGTGCACCTTGGAGGACTTGTAGGAGCAGTGCTCGCTCCACATCACCGAGTACATCGCCAGCTCCGAGCTGGTCGGCCGGCGGCCGAGGATCTCGCGGATCCGAGCGTACTCGTCGGCCTTCAGCCCGAGCTCGGCCCACGGCTGGTCGCGCTCGGGGTCCGTGGCCGCGCGGTCGACGGTGTCGAGGTGGGCGGTCGCACTGCTGACAGAGTCGTCCACGGGCGCGGGCTGCACGCGACCATCCTAGGGGCGCCGGGCCGTGGCAGCCGGACCGGCCGGAGGTTGAGGCGGCCGCCGTAGCCGGCCCTCGAATCCAGGGGCCCTGGCCCCCTCAACCTCCGCGCGTGGCACGGCCCACCCACCGACACGCCGAGGTGAATTACAAATTTGTAGTTCCGGGGCACGTCTGTTACTGGTGTGAAAGTTGTGTTCTAGTGGCATGAACCGTGACTCAGGAGACGTGACATGCCTTCCCGAACGCTGCGAACCCGAACCATCGGACTCACGGCACTGCTGGCTGCTCTGGCCATGGTCGTCGCCACCATCGGCTGGTCGACCTCGAGCTCGGAGGCCGCAGGCAGCCACAACTCGCCCGGCAACTTCACCGGCATGGGCTTCGACAAGTGCGCCGCCCCGAGCGCCCACGACATGGACCGGTGGCGCAATGCCAAGGAGAACCCCTACCGCGCCATCGGGATCTACATCTCGGGCAACATGCGCGGCTGCTCCCAGCAGTACCTGACCCGTTCCTGGGTCTCCCACGTGATCGCGACCGGCTGGCACCTGATGCCGCTCACGGTCGGCCCGCAGGCCTCGTGCAGCGGGTTCTCCCAGCGGATCAGCTCCAACTCCCACAACACCTACGGCCGCGCCCGCTACCAGGGCCGCGTGCAGGCCAACAGCGCCGTCCGTGTCGCCCGGTCGCTGGGCATCTCGCCCGGCAGCACGCTGTTCTACGACATGGAGAGCTGGCACACCGGCTACAGCCACTGTGACGCCTCCACGCTGTGGTTCCTGTCCGCCTGGAGCAACCAGCTCCACCGCGACGGGTACGCCGGTGGCGTCTACTCCAGCGCCTCCTCCGGCATCTGGCTGCTGGGCAAGATGGCACAGAGCCCGCCGCGCGGCTACGTCTCGCCCGACCACATCTGGTACGGCCAGTGGAACGACGAGGAGAACACCCGCACCGGCTACGTCGGCGCCAACCAGTGGGACAACCACCAGCGGATCCACCAGTTCTACGGCGGCCACAACGCCACCAACGGCGGCGTGACCATGAACATCGACAGCAACTGGCTCGACGTACGCGCCCATGCGGTGCCGCGCGCGATCGCCGGCCCCGGTGGCAACCCGCCGGCCCCGAAGCCGAGCCCGAAGCCCAAGCCGAAGCCGACGCCCAAGCCGACGCCCAAGCCGAAGCCGACGCCTACCCCCAAGCCGACACCGAAACCGACGCCGACGCCCACGCCCACGCCGAAGCCGAGCCCGACCACGTCGCCGAGCCCGACCACGAAGGCCGTCGCGTGCACCGATGACTACATCACCCGCACCGACTACCCGGCGACCGGCTCGGGCAGCAGCTCGGACCAGATCGGCGCGCTGCAGTGCCTGCTGCGCCAGCAGGACGAGTACCACGCGACCGTGACCGGCACGTGGAACAAGGCCACCACCACGGCGCTCCATGCCTTCGAGTCGAAGGTGGACCTGCCCACGTCCGCCGCGGCGAGCCGCAGCGTCTGGACCGCCCTGCTGAGCGCAGATGCCGGAGACAACACCCTGCGCAAGGGTGACGGCAAGACCACCGTGGCCGGCAAGCACGGCAAGCAGGAGACGGTCGGCAACGGCAACTACGTCGACGACGTGCTCGCCCTCGCCCGCTCGCTCAACGCCGCGGACCAGGCCGGCCTGCACGGCACCGGCTACTTCGGAACCCTGACCGGCCGGGCCGTGAAGGCCTACCAGACCGAGGTGTTCGGCAAGAGCAAGGCCACCGGCATCGTCGACGCGAAGACGTGGCAGGCCCTGCAGGCCGGCAAGCCGCTGCAGAAGGCACCGGCGGGTCTGTCCGCGCCGCGGACCACCTCGCCGAGCCCGACGGCCGAGCCGTCCTCGCCGCAGCCGTCGCCCGAGCCGACGCAGGCCTCGCAGCCCAAGCCCCGGCCCGAGCAACAGCCCAAGCACCAGGCTCCCCAGGGCACGGGCGGGCACCACGACGCGGCGCTGTCCGGCCACGGCACCGGTGCGTCACGGGGCTCGGACAGCGACGTGAGCACCGCCGCGGGCATCAAGCCGCCGACGGGCACCCCGAAGCCGGCCAAGCCCGCCAACCGGCAGCGGGACGTGCCGAACATGGAGCAGCCCGGCGCCGCGTCGACGCCCGCCCCGGTGGCCGATGCGCCCATGAACACCCAGGCCCAGGCGCCGCACGCGGTCGCACCGCACCTGTCGGCGTACCTGCTGAACCAGGTCCAGGAGGTCTTCGCCTCCCTGAACGACAGCATGCGCCACCTGGACCTGACGCTGTTCTACTGGTGGCTGTAGGGCCATCGCGGGAAGCGGCACGGCCCGACCGACCCCGGTCGGGCCGTACGCCGTTGCCGGGCCGGTCCGGGGTCCCGGATGTTGGGCTGCCCGGCCCCCGGAGGTTGAGGTGCGAGCGGAGCGAGCCTCGAAACCCGGAGGGGCGCCCCGTTCGGGCAATCAGCGGCGGCGGGTGATCTCGACCAGCGGCTTGAGGATCAGCGCCAGCGCGGCCAGGCCCAGGGCGCCCAGCCCCCACCACAGGCCCTCGCGCTGGACGGACTCGAGTGGGCTGGTGGTCGAGGCGAGCG
>JBOHDO010000090.1:0-19532 GCA_050699415.1 Marmoricola sp. | reverse complement strand
GCCAGTCGCCGTCGAGGTCGATCGCCGTGGCAGCGTCGGGGGCCTCGCCGTTGCCCACCGCCCTCACGACCCCGTCGCCCAGTGCGACCCAGCCGTCGTCCAGCACCTCGGTGCCGGTGAACACCGGTCCGCCGGCCAGGACCAGCTCCGCAGGGTCGTCCCGTGGCGAGCTCACCCGCGTGCCCGCCCGCGGCCGGACGCAGGGCCGGTGCCGGTGCCGGGCCGGCGCATCTGGACGACCATCACGAGGCTCCTCCTGTGGTATAGACCACTGTCGGCACCTTAGGGCCGGTCGCTGTCGGCTGGCAAGACCCGCGTCGTCGGGCGACCGGGCCGGTGGCTCCTCCTCCGCGGCACGCGGTCGATCCGGGGACCGCCACCCCGGTTGCTACGGTGCAGCGTGAGGCGAAGGGGCGCGGTGCCACGCAAGGTCATCACCGGTGAAGGGCACCGCCATGGCCCTTGCTGATCAGCGGCTGGCGTCAGCCGGGCGGGAGCTGCAGCGCGCTGTCGACGACGGCACCGCTCCCGGAGTCGCCGCTGCGGCGGGAGTCGGCGGAACGGCAACCGCCCGGTGGGTTCTCGGGGCGGCGAACACCGACCCCGGCGACCGGCGGGCAATGCGGCCGGACACCGTCTTCGACCTCGCCTCGCTGACGAAGGTCACCGCGACGCTGCCCTGCGTGCTGTCCCTGGTCGTGGACGGTGCGGTGACCCTGGACGCCGAGGCGAACCGGTATCTCCCCCGGTTCCGTCACAGCGGTGTCACCGTGCGTCATCTGCTGACACACTCCTCCGGGCTGCCACCCGACCTCGCTGGCCAGCCCCCCGTCGCCGGACGCGACCAGCTCCTGGACGCGGTCTGTCGGATCGATCTGGAGGCACCACCGGGTGCACGGGTTCGCTACAGCGACATCGGGTTCATCGTGCTCGGCGCCCTGGTCGAGGAGCTCACCGGAGCAGACCTGCAGACAACCGCTCGCAACCGGGTCTTCGATCCGCTGCACATGGCCGCGAGATTCTGTCCGCCCCCGCGCTGGCGCGGGCGATGCGCCGCCACCGAGTACGTCGACGGCAGCCCCGTGGTCGGCCGCGTGCACGACGAGATCGCCGGCGCGGCTGGTGGCATCTGCGGCCACGCCGGGCTCTTCGCCACCCTCGACGACATGCTGGCCTACGCGACCTCCTGGACCGGCGGCCCCGCCATCCTTCCCTTCGCCGTCCGCGCCGATGCCGTCCGGTGCCAGACGGCCGGACGGGGTGGGGCCCGCGGGCTGGGCTGGGTGTGTCGGGGCGACCAGCACGACGTGCTGACCCCCGGCTGGGGACCCGGGGCCGTGTGCCATACGGGCTTCACCGGCACCAGCCTGGCCGTCGACCCGCACTCCGGCCGGTGGGCGATCCTGCTCACCAACGCCGTGCACTTCGGGCGGGGCCGCACCCGGGAGGTGCGGGCCATGCGTGAGCGGTTCCACGCGGCGCTGGTGGGAGACCCGCTGCCGACGTGACCCTGCCTCTGGCCGGCCTGCTACCGGGGCGCGGTCCCCTCCGTGCCGGCGCAGAGGCGCTGGTGGAGGCAGACCCGGGACGCGGGGTCGAAGCCGGGCAGCGACTGGAGTGCCAGCCACGCGGCACCCGCGGCGGCATCGGTCACCGGGACGACCTTCCCCGGCCAGCGTCGTTCGAGCTCACCGCGCAACAGCCGGCTCACGAAGTGGTCCCCCACGGCCACCGCACCGGTGATGGCGAACGGAGTGCGCTCATCGGGGTCCCGGACGGCCTCTGCACTGGCGATCAGGCGGTCGACCGCCCGTCGCCCGATCTGGACAGCGACATCGTCGCCCTCGGCGGCGCACCGGGTCACCAGTGGTGCCAGCAGGGACAGCTCACGAGGCGGGCGGGCGTGCACGGTCCGGATCAGGTCCAGCCGGGCCTGATGGGGGGGCCGGCCTGCACCGGCCGTGCCGAACAGCGCCTGGCCCACCAGCGGGCGGAGCGCAGTCTGCGCGCCGTGGCCCTCGATCTCGGCGAGAACGGCCCGTACCGCCGCACGTCCGAGCCAGAACCCCGAGCCGGCGTCCCCCAGCAACCAGCCGTGTCCGTCGACCACACGGCCTGCCGACCCGGCACGGATCTCCGCCGCGGTCGCTCCCGTGCCGGCAACCAGGACGGTTCCGTCCGGTTCCGGGGTCGCGGCCGCGAACGCCACCTCCGCGTCCCCCGCCAGATGGACCGCGCACTCCGGCCCCGTCTCCCGGCGCAGGGCCTCCTGGAACCGGACGGCGATCGAGCTCTCGTCGAGCGTCCCCTCCCCGGCGAGGCCGACCAGCACCGCCCGCACCTCGACCGGTCCGGCCCTGCCCAGCGCCTGCCGGAGGGCACCGGACAGGGCTGCAGACAGGGCTGCGGTCCACTCGGCCTCCGGGTGCGAGGTCGGGTTGGCGCCGCCGGACCGGGCAGCGCCGACCCGACGGCCCGAGGTGTCCACGACGACGGCGCGGGTGGACGTCCCGCCGGCGTCGATCCCGACGACCACCGTGGGGCCAGGCGGCGGGCTCACGGTTGCCGCCCCCAGTCACCGATGCGGGCGCCGTACCGGGCAGACAGGACCCTGTTGTGGTCATCCGCGCCGTCGAGGTTCGCACTGACCAGCACCGGTGGCGCCTCTCCGTGCTCGCCGTAGCGGGCCACGATCTCCGCGGTCAGCGCCTGGGCGATCCATGCTCCGGTCAGGGACGAGACTGCGCAGACCCGGGTGTCCTGTCCGACTGGCAGTACGGCGTCCCCGGATGGTGCGCCGTTGTCGATCACCACGTCGCCCAGCTCGAGCAGCCGGTGCCCGCTGGGGTGGCGGGACTCGACGCCTGCGCTGTGCTCCTTCGACGTGACGACGACCAGCGGCAGGTGGCGTTCGAGCGCGATCAGCGCCATCTCGACGGTCGCGCCGTTGCGACCGGAGTTCGACACCACCACGAACGCGTCCTCGGCGCGGACGTCGTAGAGGTCGACGAGGTCGCGAGCGATCTCGGGTCGCCGCTCGAAGGTCGCGTCCCTGACCTCCGGGGCGGCGTACCGGCCGGCAAGCGCAAGGTCGTCCAGCCACATCGCGTGGATCGGGACCAGGCCGCCGGCCCTCCCGGCAAGCTCCATGCAGAACGCCCTGGAATGACCGGTGCCGAACACCTGGACCACGCCACCGGAGAGCATTCGTTCCGCCAGGATCGCCGCGGCCTGGCGGATGTGCCCGGTCTCGTGCTCCTCCACCCGGTCCTGTGCGGCCCGCGCCACGGCGAAGTACTGCTCTGCGGAGACTCCGCCCGCCATGCCCATCCCCGGGTTCATCGCGGTGTTCATGCCTTGACCGCCGCACCGGTGGTGGCGTGCATCAGGTGACGCTGGGTGAAGCCGAACAGCACCACCACGGGGAGGCTGACCAGGATGACCGCGGCGGCCAGCACCGTCCAGGCGCTCTCGTTCTGGCCGTAGAAGTTGAAGATTCCCCGGGTCACCGGGAACAGGTCGGGATCCGCGAGGAAGACCACCGGGCCGATGATGTCGTTCCACACGCCGAGCAGCGCGTACAGGAACGTGATCAGCAGGCTCGGCCAGATCAAGGGCACGACGACCGACCGCAGGTAGCGGAAGTACCCCGCGCCGTCGAGCCAGGCCGCCTCGTCGATCTCCTTCGGCACCGAGAACATGAACGCGGTGATGAGGATGACGCCGAGCGGCATGCCGGTCTCGATGTGAAGGAGGATGTAGCCGATCCGGTTGTTGTAGAGGTGCAGGTACTGCGACTCCACGAACAACGGGATCGCCGCAAACGGAAGGAAGACGCCGACGACCACGAAGGTGTACCACAGCCTCGACCACCGGACCATCGAGCGGGCCACCGGCACGGCGATGAACATGCTGAGCACCGTCGACAGCACCGCCGAGATCACCGAGTAGATGACGGTGTTCACGATCTCGGTCGCAAGGTTCGCGTCGCGCCACGCGGTCCCGAAGTTCTCGAACGCCGCGTGGGTGGGCGGCTTCAGCGGGTTGCTCAGGAAGTGGTGCGACGACTCCAGCGAGATCATCACCACGTAGGCCAGGGGAATCGCGAACAGCAGGAAGATGACCAGCCCGGTGAGCGTCCGGCTGCTCCGGCGCACGACACGTGACCCGGCGTTGCTCATGAGAACAGGACCCTTTCGCGGCGGCGCAGCCAGCCAAGCAGTGGCAAGGCGATGATCAGGGTGAGCACGAAGAGCACGACGCTCACCGTCGCGCCGTACCCCAGGTCGGCGGTCAGGCCGAATGCGGCGTTGAACGACAGCATGCCCAGTGTGTTCGTGTTGAACTGCCCGCCGGTCAACACGTAGATCAGGTTGTACGTCGTGAACGAGCCGACCACGGCAAGCAGCACGTTCGCGGTGACCGAGGGAGCCATCAGCGGGAACGTGACGTTGCGGAATCGTTGCCACGGGCCGACTCCGTCCATGCTGGCCGCGTCGTAGATCTCCTGCGGGATGGCGTTGAGCCCGCCGATGAACACGACCATGGTGAACCCGAGGTTCTGCCAGATCTGCACGATGATCACCAGCGGAAGGGCCAGGTTGGAGGAGCCGAAGAACGCCGAGTTGACACCCAGCTTGCCCAGGCCCAGGGCCACCGGGCCGGACGAGGGGTTCAGCAGCAGCAGCCAGACCAGCGCGACAACGGTCACGCCCAGGACGATGGGCAGGAACACCAGCACCCGCAGGAGACTGGCGTGCGCACTGTTGGCCCGCAGCCGGTGCGCGAGCATCATGCCGATCGTGTTCTGGAAGATCGTCACCCCGACGACGAAGATCGCCGTGACGATGATGCTGTTCTCGAACCCGGGCAGCTGGTTGGTCACCAGCTGCAGGTAGTTGTGCCCGCCGATGAAGTGGATCGGCGTGCCGGGCAGGCCGCCGTAGTCGGTCACGGAAAGCAGGATGTTGCCCAGGGTCGGGACCACCGCGAAGACGATGTAGACCAAGATGGCGAGCGCGAAGGCTGACCACATCGCCCATCGCGACCTGACCGAGAGGAGGCGGGCCGGGGGACCTACCTTGCGGACAGGCCTCACCGGCGTGTCGGGAACCGCCCGCCCCTCAACGCCCGGGGTTGCCGGCTCCGGGCCAGCCCCCGATCCGGGGATCCGGCCGGCTGCCGGATCGGGGGACTGGCTGCGCCCGAATGCCGAGCTCACTGCTTCCAGTTGTTGGCGTAGTCCTGCTGGACCTTGCTCGCGCTCGACTTCCCGGAGAGGAAGTTGATCTGTGCCGTCGGCCAGTTGGTCTCCTGGTCCCAGTAGCCCTGGTTGGTGCCCAGGGTGGGCATCACCGAGGTGAGGTTGATCCCGCCGGTGAAGTACTTGCCCAGGACGCCTGCGCTGAAACCGGTGTACTTCCCCGGGATGCTGGCCGAGATGCCGGTCATGTTCACGTACTGGGAGTAGATCGGCTTGCTGGCGAAGAAGTTCAGCCACTTCATCGTGGCGTCCTTGGCCTTGGGGTTCGAGGAGACCGCATGCTTCAGCACCGCGATCCACAGGTCGTTGGCGTAGATCGGCTGGTTCTCGCTGGCGTTGTCGCTGCCAGGGAACGGGAACGAGCCCACCTGCATCTTCGGGTTGGCCTTGTGGATGCTGGCCAGGTCCCACGACCCGTCGAGCAGCATCGCGGACTTGCCCCCGGCGAACGCGGTCGGCATGCCCTGCCACTGCTCACCGGTGTAGTTCGGCTCCAGGTACGACGCGACCTTCTTCTCCCGGTTCATCGCCTCGGTGAAGTGCGGGTCGGTCCACTTCGTCTGTCCGTTCTCCAGCGCCAGCGCCAGGTTCTTGCCGGGGACGTTCGGCAGCCACTGCTCGGCCATCAGGGGGACGGTGAGGAAGTCACCGACGTACTGCGGAGCGCCACCACTGCCCATCCAGATCGGCGTGACCCCGTGCGACTTCAGCTTCTGGCACACCTTCAGGAACTGGCTGTAGGTCCGCGGCGGCTGAAGGTTGTACTTCTTGAAGATCGCCTTGTTGTAGAACACGATCCAGTCGTAGTGCCCGGTGAGCAGCCCCTGCACCTTGCCCTTGTAGGTCAGGGCAGCCTTCGAAGCCGGCGCGAGGTTGTCCAGGAACGGCTGGCCGTTCAGCGGCTGGAAGACACCCTTGGTCGCCCAGTACTGCTCGGAGTTCATGTTCTGCTGGGTCGGCTTCAACGGGAACGGCTGCATCTGCGCATTGCTCATCACGATGTCCGCGCTCCCGGAGGACACGCTGGTGCGCAACAGCGTCGCGTACGGACCGTTCACGTCCTCCGCGGTGCTGAGCTTGACCGTGATGCCGGGGTACTTCTTGTGGAACTCCGCGTTGATCTTCTTGAACGCGGCGACCGCGGGCGGGTTGACCCAGGTGATCATCTTGATCGTCTTCCCGTTGCCGCCGGTGGATCCGCCTCCGCCTGTGCTGCACCCGGCTATCGCCATCGCGGCGCATGCGAAGAGCGCGACCGCCCATCGCCCGCGAAGTCTTGCCCAACGCATGTGTTCTCCCTTCGCGCTCCCGACGACCCGTGTCTGAGGTGGTTCTCGTGCGAACCCTGGACGACGGTCGCGAGGCGGTTCCTGACCCCATCTGTGGTATAGACCACAGTTCTCTTCAGAAGAGTAGGACTGGTCGTGGTCGCTGGCAAGACCCCGCACCGCAGCGATTCGACGGCCGCCGCTGCATGGGCACCAGTAGATGTGCAGCGGATCGGCACCCACCTGCCCGCGGACGTCGCCGGTCGCTGGCGAGGATGCGCGGTCGCGGACCAGACCCGCTCCGTCCGCGACCGCCCTCCGGGACACTAACGGCGCGCGTGCATCAGCACCTCGTAGCGGTCTCCGCGGTAGACGGAGGCGGCGAACTCCAAGACGGTGCCGGCGGCGTCCCGGGTGGTCCGCTCGATCCGCAGCGCCGCCGCACCCTCCGGGGCCGCGAGCAGCGACGCGTCGTCGACGCCGAGGTCGGTCACGGTCACGCGCTGGACCGCCTCGTGCACCCGGATGCCGTACTTCGTGGCCATCAGGTCGTAGAGGCTGCGGCCGACCAGGTCCTGCCGCGCCAGGCCCGGGAAGCGACGGGCCGGCAGGTGCGTGGTCTCCACCGCCATCGGCTCCGCGTCGGCCGTGCGCACCCGGCGGAGCCGAACCACCCGCGAGCTGGCGGAGACCTCCAGCCGCGCAGCGAGCAACCGACCGGCGCGGATCTCGTCGACGCCCAGCAGGCGAGCCCCGGGAGTGAGCCCGCGCGCGTGCATGTCCTCGGTGAACGAGGTCAGGTGCTCGGTGTGCGCCAGGCGTCGCTCGGCCACGAATGTGCCCCGCCCCCGGTGGCGGTAGACCAGGCCCCGCTGCGCGAGCCGGTCGAGCTGGACCCGCACGGTCATCCGCGCCACGCCGAACCGCTCGGCGAGCTCCCGCTCGCTGGGCAGCGCAGCCCCCGGGGGCAGGTCGGCGACCCAGGACTCCAGGATCTCCTGCAGCCGAGCGCCTCGCTCGCCCACGGCCAGGTCGTTGACCGACCGCAGCGGTACGGCGGGGCCGCCCGACCCCTCGGGGTCCTGGCCGGTGGCCGCAGGTCCGCTCCGCATGCCCTGAGAGTAGTCGCGCCTCTGGCCGTAGCGCGCCGCCGCGGTCCTGGTGTCAGGATGGCGCCATGAGCGGTGAGGGACTCGACAGCCTCGACACCGAGCGGGTCCGGGCCGACCTGCGGGACCTCGACACCCGGCCCACCGCCGAGCTGGTGGCGCTCGTGGTCGCCGAGCAGCGGGCCGTCGACCGGGCCCTCGCCGGGGCCACCGGCGATATCGCAGCGGCGGTGGACGCCATCGCGGAGCGGATGCGCCGCGGCGGCCGGCTGGTCTACCTCGGTGCCGGCACCTCGGGCCGGCTGGCGGCGCTGGACGCCGCGGAGTGCCCGCCCACGTTCGGGATCGACCCCGGCCGGGTGGTGGCGCTGACCGCGGGGGGCACGGCCGGACTCACGCGGGCGGACGAGGGCTCGGAGGACGACGGCGACGCGGCCGCGCGGGCGCTGGCCGAGGTCGGCGTGGGACCCGCCGACAGCGTGGTGGGGGTCGCGGCGAGCGGCCGCACGCCGTACGTCGTCACCGGGCTGGCCGCAGCCCGGGACGCCGGTGCGCTGACGGTCTCGGTGGCGAACAACGCCGGTGCGGAGATCTCGGCGGTCGCCGACGTGGCGATCGAGCTGCCGACCGGGCCGGAGTTGCTCGCCGGCAGCACCCGGCTGAAGGCCGGCAGCGCCCAGAAGGTGGTGCTGGGGGCGCTGTCCACACTGGTGATGGTCCGGCTGGGGCGCACCTACGGCAACCTCATGGTCGACCTGTTGGCCGGCAACACCAAGCTGCGGGACCGGGCCCGGCGGATCGTCGTCGAGGCCACGGGCTGCGACCCGGACACCGCCGGCACCGCCCTGGACCGCGCGGCGGGCGAGGTCAAGGTGGCCTTGGTGATGCTGCTCGCCGACGTGGACGCGGACGCGGCCCGGCTCCGCCTCGACCGTCACGGCGACGTGCGGGGCGCCGTCGGTCGATGACCGTGGTGTGTGGGCCCGGAGGCGGAGCGGGCGGTCAGGCCCTGCCCGGCGGCGCAGCTGACTGATCGGTCTGGGTGACCTTGGTCAGCCCCCGCGGCGCGTCCGGGTCGAGCCCGAGGTGTCGTGCCAGAGCCTCCGCGACCAGCTGGGCGGGCACCACCAGCGCGAGCGGGCCGACCGCCTCGGGCAGCCGGGGTCCCGGCAGGTGGTGGTCGCAGGCGGTGGCGAGCGCGGACCCGCCCCCGAGGGCCAGCGTGCGGGCTCCACGGTCGGCGAGGTCGCCCGCCAGCCGCACCACCGGCCCGACCATCGGCCCGTCGTCGGCCGCGACCAGGATCGCGGTGGTGCCGGGCCCGACGGCGGCGATCGGCCCGTGCCGCAGGTCGGCGTACGACAGCGACTGCACCGGCCGCAGGCAGGTCTCCTCCAGCTTCAGCGCGACCTCGAGGGCGGTGCCGTAGACCAGGCCACGCCCGGTCACCACCACGGGACCGGCGTCGGCGAGCAGCTCCACCGCGGTGGCGACCCCGTCACCGGCCGACTCCAGCCGGTCGATCTCGGCGGGAACGTCGGCCAGCTCGGCCTCGAGGCCGGCCTCCGGGGCCATCGCGGCGGCCATGGCCGCGACCGCGGCGAGCTGGGCGGTGTAGGACTTCGTGGCCGGGACAGCACGCTCGGGCCCTGCCGCCAGCACCAGCGTCCGGTCGGCGCCCTTCGCGAGCGGACTGGCCGGATCGTTGGTGATCGCCACGGTCGCCGCACCTGCGCCGGCGGCCCACCGCTGCACCTCCACGAGCTCGCCGGTGTGGCCGGACTGCGAGATCGTGACCAGGAGCGTGTCGGACAGGTCGAGGCGCGCGCGGTAGTGGGTGGCCACGCTCGGCGCCACCAGCCCCGCGGGCACCCGAGCGCGGGTCTCGAGGAGGTACCGGCCGTAGACGGCCGCGTTGTCGGAGGACCCCCGCGCCGCGAAGAGGACGTGACGCCGGCCGGCGAACAGCTTCTGGAGCTCGGGTCCGGCGTCCAGCACGGCCGAGACCGTCGCTGCCACCGCGCCGGCCTGCTCGGCGATCTCGCGACGCATCCGGCTGGCCATCAGTGGACTATACCAATTCGGCATCGGGTGGACTTCCCTATCCTGAGCCCGTGCTGCACCTGCGCCTGCGTGTCCCCGAGCATCGCGTCGACCAGGTGCTGTCGCTGCTGGGCGAGGACCCGACGGTCACCAACGTCGCGGTGCAGCGGGCGGCGTACGTCGACCCGCCCGGCACCATGGTCCAGGCCGACGTCGCCCGGGAGAGCGCCACCGGGACCGTCGGCCGGCTGCGCGACCTGGGGCTCCAGCACGAGGGGTCGATCAGCCTGCTCGCGATCGACACCGTCCTCTCCGACGCCGCCGACGCCGCGGAGCGGGCCGCACCCGGTGCACCCGACGACGGCGTGGTCTGGGAGTCGGTGGAGAACCGGCTGCGCGGGGACTCCCGGTTCTCCTGGGCCTTCCTGGCCTTCATCGTGCTGGCATCCCTGCTGGCGGGGGCGGGGCGCATCCTCGACCAGCCGATCCTCATCGTGGGCGCGATGGTGGTCGGGCCGGAGTTCGCCGCTGTGGCGGCGATCTGCTTCGCCCTCGCGCGGCCACGCTGGCACCTGCTGCTGCCCGCCACGCGGACGCTGCTCGGCGGATTCGCGCTGGCGTTGCTGGTGTGCACCCCGGTCTGGGCGGTCGCCTACCAGCTGGGCGCGTTCACCCATGACCAGGCCTCGCAGGGGGCACGCACCGACTTCATCGTGCAGCCGGACGCGTGGTCGTTCGCGATCGCCGTCATAGCCGGGATCGCGGGCACGCTCGCACTGACCACGGAGAAGTCGGGCGCCCTGGTGGGGGTGTTCATCTCGGTGACCACGATCCCCGCCGTGGGCACCGCGGCGGTCTGCCTCGGCGCGGGTGTCTGGGGCGAGGTCGGCTCGGCGCTGACCCAGCTCGGCCTGAACATCCTGGGCATGGTCCTCGCCGGCTTCGCCACGCTGCTGATCCAGCGCCTGGTGTGGGCGCGGGTCAGCCGGGGCCGGCTGCCCTAGACGGGTGACTCCGGCGGTGCCGGTCAGCCCGGCGGGCTGGTCGGCCCCGGGAACCCGGAGTCGGACCCCGTGGGCCCCGTCGACGTACCGGTGGCGCCCGGGGCCTGGCGCTGCGCGCGGGTGCGCGCGTCCTGGACCTTGGGGTGGTCCCACACGCCCTGCGCCTGCGTCTTCATCTGGTCGTAGCGTTCCCGGCCGTCGCGGGTACCGAGCACGTAGCCGACGACGCCACCGAGAAGCAGCATGGCCTTGGCCTTCATCGAAGAACCTCCTTGGTGGGCTGCACTGGTCTCCATGCCCGAGTGCGTGGATCTCAAACCGGGCAACCGCCGCTCGGTCTCAGAGCGCGAGCCGCTCGCGGACCACCGAGGCCAGCCGCTCCGCGACCTCCCGCGCCCGGTCGGCCGTGGCCGCCTCGACCATCACCCGCACCAGCGGTTCGGTGCCCGACGCCCGCAGCAGCACGCGGCCGGCGTTGCCGAGCTCGTCCTCGGCCTCGACGACGGCCGCGGAGACCGCCGGGTCGTGGGTACGCTGCTTGTCCACGCCGGGGACGTTGACGAGCACCTGGGGCAGCCTGGTCATCGCCCCGGCCAGGCCGGCGAGCGGCTTGCCGGTCTCAGCCATCCGGTCCAGCACCTGCAGCGCGGTCAGGATGCCGTCGCCGGTAGTGGCGTGACGGCTGAGGATGACGTGGCCGGACTGCTCGCCGCCGAGGGTGAAGCCGTGGGTCTTCATCGCCTCGAGCACGTAACGGTCCCCGACAGCCGTCCGCAGCACGTCGACCCCCGCCCCGTGCAGCGCCTGCACGAAGCCGAGGTTGGACATCACGGTCGCGACCACGGTGTCCCGGCTCAGCTCGCGGTGGTCGCGCATGGCCAGGGCGAGGATCACCATGATCTGGTCGCCATCGACGGCGTTCCCGGACGCGTCGACGGCCAGGCAGCGGTCCGCGTCACCGTCGAGGGCGAAGCCGACATCCGCGCCGTGCGCGACCACGGCTCCCTGCAACGTGTCGAGGTGGGTGGAGCCGCAGCCGTCGTTGATGTTCAGCCCGTCCGGCTCGGCGTTGATCGCGACCACGTCGGCACCGGCCGCACGCAGCGCCCGGGGCCCCACCGCCGAGGCGGCGCCGGTGGCGCAGTCGAGCACCACCCGGAGGCCGTCCAGGTCGTGGCCGCGCGACCCGACCAGGTGGTCGGCGTACTCCGCGACGGCGGCCGGGTACTCCCGGACCCGGCCCACGCCGCTACCGGTCGGACGGTCCCAGGGCTCGCGCAGCCGTTGCTCGATGGCCTGCTCGACCGTGTCGTCCAGCTTCACCCCACCCCGGGCGAGGAACTTGATGCCGTTGTCGGGCATGGGGTTGTGCGAGGCCGACAACACCACACCCAGGTCGGCCGCCAGGGCCCCGGTGAGGTAGGCCACCCCCGGAGTGGGCAGGTCGCCGAGCAGCAGCACGTCGGCACCCGCCGAGGCCAGGCCGGCGACCACGGCAGCCGAGAGGAACTCCCCGGAGGCCCGGGTGTCGGTGCCGACCACCGCCAGCGGCCGTCGTCCCGCGAACGTGCCCCGTTCGGCAAGCACGTGGGCGGCCGAGACCGAGAGGTCCAGCGCAAGCTCGGCGGTGAGGTGGTCGTTGGCCACCCCCCGGACTCCGTCGGTCCCGAACAGCCGGCCTGCCATGTTTGCGACCTCCTCGGTCCGCAGCCGTGTGATCGATCAAGCGGGTCGCGACCTGGCCAACCCGGACAGACGGCCTGAGCCGGCGTGCCGGGCAAGGCGGAGGAGGGAGGGGACCTGGGTAGGTCGTCGACCGACCACAACGCCGCCCGGCGCCCGGGGCAGGTCGTCTGGCTACCTCTTGGAGTACTGGGGTGCCTTCCGGGCCTTCTTCAGGCCGGCCTTCTTCCGCTCGATCACGCGCGGGTCGCGGGTCAGCAGCCCGGCCTTCTTCAGGGCCGGTCGGTTGGCCTCCACGTCCACAGCGTTGAGCGCGCGGGCCACGCCGAGGCGCAGCGCGCCGGCCTGACCGGTGATGCCGCCGCCGTGCACCCGGGCGATCACGTCGAAGTGGCCCTCGAGCCGGGTGGTCACGAACGGCTCGTTGACCACCTGCTGGTGCAGCTTGTTGGGGAAGTAGGCGTCCAGCGCACGCCCGTTGACCGTCCACTGACCGGTGCCGGGCACGATCCGGACCCGGGCCACCGCCTCCTTGCGCCGACCGGTCGCGGCCGCGGGTGCGATCGCTGCGGTGGGTACGGCGTCCGGCGTGGGCGCGCTCTCCGACGAGTAGGCGACGCCCTGCTCGTCGGTCTGGTAGGTCTGCTCGACCTCGGTGCTGGTGTTCTCTGCCACTGGGTTCCTCGAGTCCTCGATGCGAAGTGTTCCTGGGAGATCCGGCCTACTGGGAGACCTGGCCGATCTCGAACGGCTTGGCCTTCTGGGCGGCGTGGGGGTGCTCCGGACCGGCGTACACCTTCAGCTTCTTGATCATCTGGCGGCCGAGGCGGTTCTTCGGGAGCATCCCCCACACGGCCTTCTCGACGACCTTGCGGGGGTCCTTCTCCAGCAGGTCGATGATCCGCGCGGACTTCAGGCCGCCCGGGAAGCCGGAGTGTGAGTAGGAGATCTTCTTGGTCGCCTTGTCGCCGGACAGGGCAACCTTGGCGGCGTTGACGATGATCACGTAGTCGCCGGTGTCGGCGTGGGGCGCGAACTGGGGCTTGTGCTTGCCCCGCAGCAGGTTCGCGGTCTGCACGGCGAGCCGGCCGAGGACGATGTCGGTGGCGTCGATGACGTGCCAGTCGCGCTGGATGTCGGCCGGCCTGGGTGAGTAGGTACGCACGTGGTTGCCTTCTGGTTCGTTCGTTGGGCGGCCCCGGACGGAGCCGTTGGTTGACGCGACTTCTGACGAACTCTGCCCTCGTCACGCACCGGCTTGTGCGTCCGCGGGTCTGCGTCACGCCGTGCGAAGGGCGTGGCGCGGCAGGAGCCGCAGCGGGCAAGACTACCGGCAGGCATCACGGCCGGTCAAAACCGCGGGCCCGGCCACGGGCACGCGGCACGGGCCCGTGGCGGGGCCATGGAGCGGGGGCATAAGTTAGAGGACGTGACGGACAACAACACGCTGACCATCCGGGACAACCGTACCGGTCAGGAGTACGACATTGCCGTAGATGCCAACACCATCCGGGCGGCCGACCTCGGGCAGATCAAGGTCTCCGACGACAAGCCCGGCCTGGCGACGTACGACCCCGGTTTCGTCAACACCGCATCCTGCAAGAGCGCGGTGACCTTCATCGATGGCGAGAAGGGCGTGCTGGAGTACCGCGGCTACCCGATCGAGCAGCTCGCGGAGAAGTCGAACTTCCTCGAGGTCGCCTACCTGCTCATCAACGGCGAGCTGCCCAGCAAGGCAGAGTACGAGCAGTGGGAGCACGAGATCACCTTCCACACCTTCGTGCACGAGAACGTCAAGACGTTCATGGAGAGCTTCCGGTACGACGCGCACCCGATGGGCATGCTGATGGCCTCGGTCGGGGCGCTGTCGACGTTCTACCCGGAGTCGAGCAACATCTCCGACGAGGCCAACCGGCACATGCAGATGGTCCGGATGATCGCGAAGATGCCCACCCTCGGCGCCTGGGCCTTCCGGCACGCGCAGGGCAAGCCGTTCGTCTACCCCGACAACGAGCTCGGCTACACCGCGAACTTCCTGTCGATGCTGTTCAAGATGAGCGAGCACCACTTCCAGGCCGACGAGCGCATCGCCAAGGCGCTCGACACGCTGTTCATCCTGCACGCGGACCACGAGCAGAACTGCTCGGCCAACGCGGTGCGCTCGGTGGGCTCCTCGCAGGTGGACCCGTACTCCGCGGTCGCGGCGGGGGTCGCGGCGCTCTACGGCCCGCTGCACGGCGGCGCCAACGAGGCGGTCATGCGGATGCTGCGCCGCATCGGCGGGAAGGAGAACATCCCCGACTTCATCAAGGGCGTCAAGGACGGCAACGAGCGGCTGATGGGCTTCGGCCACCGGGTCTACAAGAACTACGACCCGCGGGCGCGGATCATCAAGCGCGCCGCCGACGACGTCTTCGAGGTCACCGGCGTGAACCCGCTGCTGGAGATCGCCCTGGAGCTGGAGAAGATCGCCCTGGAGGACGACTACTTCATCTCCCGCAAGCTCTACCCCAACGTGGACTTCTACTCCGGACTGATCTACGAGGCGCTGCAGTTCCCGCCGGAGATGTTCACGGTGCTGTTCGCGATCGGCCGTACGCCGGGCTGGCTGGCCCAGTGGCACGAGCTGGTGCAGGACAAGGAGCAGAAGATCGCCCGGCCCAAGCAGGTCTACACCGGTGACCGGGAGCTGACCTTCGTGCCCGCCTCGGAGCGCTGGAAGTAGGAGCCCGAGGGAGCTCCGCGACAGGTATGACCGACGCGGTCGCGCTCGACCTGGGCGGCGTCCTCATCGACTGGGACCCGATGCCGGCGATCGCCGCCGGCGTGGGCGAGGGCCGGGCCCGGGCCCTGCTGGAGGCCGACGACTTCGACTTCTTCGCCTGGAACCACGAGCAGGACGCCGGCCGGCCGTTCGCCGAGGCCGAGGCCGAGGTGGCCCGGGACCACCCACGGTGGGCCGCCGCGGTCTCGGCGTACTTCCCGAACTACGCGCGTTCGCTGCGCGGCCCGGTGGACGGGACCGTCACGGTGCTGCGGGAGCTGGCCGACGCCGGGATGCCCGTGTTCGCGCTGACCAACTGGTCGGCGGAGACCTTCCACCACGCCCGCGAGCGGTTCGACTTCCTGGAGCTGTTCGACGACATCGTGGTCTCGGGTGCGGTGGGCGCCGCGAAGCCCGACCCGGCGGTGTTCGCGGCACTGGTGCGGCGTACCGGCGTGCCCGCGGGGCGGACGTTCTTCACCGACGACAGTGCGACGAACGTCGAGGGAGCGCTGGAGTTCGGGCTGGATGCGGTCCGCTTCACCGGGCCCGACCAGCTGCGTGCCGAGCTGCGGCGCCGCGGGGCCCTGAACGGCGCGGCCGGTCGCCCCTGATCGGCCCGACCGGTCCCGGGAGCCTCAGCTCGCCCGGCGCAGGAACCACAGCCGCCACGCCTCGGGCCCGCGCTCGAGGTAGCTGACCTCGAAGGCTCCGGGGTCGCGCTGCTCGATCTGGGCCAGCAGCGGCAGCGGGTCGTGCGGTGCCACCAGCACCAGGCCCGCCCCGGGCCGTACGGCGTCCAGCGCCCCGAACACCGTGGCGTGCCGGATCGCGTGCGGGACCGTTCGGGCGTCCAGCTCCGGGTCACCGGCGGGGTCGTGCTCGCCACAGCTGCACTCGTGGCCGTGGCCGTGGCCGGGACCGGCGTGGCCGGCCCGCGCGCCACGCCCCTCCTCGGCGAGCACGTCGTGCATCTCCGAGAGCAGCTCGGCCAGGTCGACGCCGGGAGTCTCGGCGAGCACCGGCAGCAGCTGGTCGTTCTCCTTGGCCACGTGCACCTCGAACATGGCCTGCAGCGCATGGGCCAGGCCGACCGCGCGCAGCCCGTCGCCCGGGGACTCCAGCTGCGTCACCAGCCTGGTGATCGCGCGGTGCTCGGCCAGCATCGCCTCGACCAGCATCCGGGCCCGCGGCACCGCAAGGCCGGCGGGGTACAGCGCCGCCTCCTCGCCGCGAGCGTGCGGAAGCAGCTCGCCGCGGCTCCACACCGTCAGGGACGTGAGGGTCTCGTCAGCCTCCTCGCCGGCCCGGACCACGGCCTCGAGCGCGGCGACTCGCGCGGCAAGTGAGCCGGCGAGCTGTGCGTGATGCGACTTCACGGTCTCGATCGCAGTCGCGTCGGCGGGACTGCTGGAGATGACGACGTCGTTCATGGTGTTCCTCCCCGGGCCGGCCGGTACCTCCGGTGGCCTGACCGGGACTATTTTACTACACTTGATCCCGTGGAAATCCAGCCCTTCGCCAAAACGGGTCCCCGGCCCGGCGGATCCTCCGTGGTGGCCACCCTGTCCCGCGCACGCCGCTCGCTGCTCGAGCTGCTCGAGGAGCAGGACGGACCGGTCACCCTGGCCGAGCTCTCCGGCCTCTCCGGCCTGCACGAGAACACCCTGCGCAGCCACCTCGACGGCCTGGCCGCCGAGGGGCTGGTCAGTCGCGAGCGGGCCACCCCGCACGGTCGCGGACGCCCGGCCTGGCTGTGGCGCTCACGCTCCCGCACCAGCAGCGAGTACGCCGGGCTGGCGGCCACGCTGGCGCACACGCTGCGCCGGACCAGCGCGCACGCCGAGGACGATGCGGTCGACGCCGGACAGGCCTGGGGACACCGGCTCGCCTCACGTTCCGCCCAGGGGCCGCCCGGAGCCCGCCCCGGCGAGTCCCCGGCGGACCGGGTGGTCGGCCTGCTCGACGAGCTCGGCTTCGCGCCCGAGAGCACGCCCGAGGACGGCGGCGCCGGCGCACGGGTGCGGCTGACCCGGTGCCCGCTGCTGGAGGCGGCACAGGAGGAGCCCGCGATCGTGTGCAACGTGCACCTGGGCCTGGTGGCCGGCGCCCTCGAGGAGTATGGCGCACCCGACCCGGACGCCGAGCTGCTCCCGTTCGCCGAGGACGGTGCCTGCCTGCTGCACGTGCTCGGCGGGTCCCGGTGAGCGACACCCTGGCCCCGCAGGAACCGACGGACGCGATCACCCGGCCGCAGCCCCCGAGGCGCGCCGGTGGCCGTCGCGTGTGGCTGATCCTGCCCGCCGCGGTGGCGCTGCTGGGCGGCCTCGACGCCGGCCTGATCCTGCTCGGGGTGCCCGCACCGGTGAGCACCGGGCGGCTGCCCCAGGTGCACGGCGCGCTGATGGTGCTCGGGTTCGTCGGCACCCTGGTCTGCCTGGAGCGGGCAGCGGCGCTGCGCCACCCCGCCGGCTTCATGGCACCCGCCCTGCTCGGTGCCGGCGGCCTGCTGCTGCTCAGCCCGGCCCCCCTGGTCGTCGGGAAGGCGGTGCTGCTGGCCGGCACGGCGGGCATGGCCGCGGTCTACGTGCCGCTGTGGCGGCGACAGCGCGACGACGCGGTGCTGGTCGAGGTGCTCGGCGTCGTGCTCGCGGTGGGCGGCGCCATCCTCTGGCTCGGTGGCGCCGCGATGCCGCTGGTGGTCCCGTGGCTGGCCGGCTTCCTGGTGCTCACGATCGCCGGGGAGCGGCTCGAGCTGGCGCGGATGACGATGGGGCCGCGGGCCGGGACCACCCTGGTGCTGATCTCGCTCGCCCTGCTGGCCGGCGTGGTCGCGGCCCTGTTGTGGCCTTCGGTGGGTCACCCGCTGCTGGGGGCCCTGCTGCTCGTGCTGACCGGCTGGCTGGTCTCCCACGACGTGGCCTGGCAGACCATCCGGGGGCGCGGGCTGACCCGGTTCATGGCGGCGAGCATGCTGGCCGGCTACGGGTGGCTCGCGGTTGCGGGCGTGACCTGGCTGCTCGGCCGGGCCGCTGACGGGGCGGCGTACGACGCGGTGGTGCACGCGGTCTTCCTCGGCTTCACGATCTCGATGATCATGGCGCACGCACCGGTGATCATGCCGGCCCTGCTGCGTCGGCCGCTGCCCTGGCACCCGGTGCTGTGGGCACCGCTGGCGCTGCTGCACCTGTCGCTGGTGGTACGGCTCTACCTCGGTGACGCACTCGGCCTGCACGGGGCCTGGCAGCTCGGCGGCGTACTGAACGAGGTCGCGCTGCTCGGCTTCGCCGGCCTGGTGGTCTGGTCGCTGGCGCGACGTGGTCGGAGGGGCTCGTGAGGGTCGAGACCCGGGCGCCGGCGGCCCCACGCAAGCGCCGGTTCAGCCCGCTGCGCGACCTCCCGGCGGTGCTGTGGCTGCTCGCGGTCGTGGTGGTGGCGGGGCTGCACCGCGACATCGTCGAGTCCCGGTGGCTGCTGTTCCACCTGCTGCTGCTGGGCGCGGTCACCCACTCCATCCTGGTGTGGAGCCAGCACTTCGCCGACGCCCTGCTCCACAACGCCACCACCCCCGGTCAGCTGCGCGCGCGGACGGTACGGCTGGCGTTGCTGAACCTCGGCGTGCTGACCGTGCTCATCGGGGTGCCCGGCGAGCGCTGGATGGTCGCTGCGGCCGGTGCCGCCGCCGTCGTGCTCGCCGTCGGCTGGCATGCAGGCTCGCTGGTGCGGCAGCTGCGCCGGGCGCTCGGCTCACGGTTCGCCGTGACCATCCGGTACTACGTCGCGGCCGGGGCGCTGCTCCCGGTCGGGGTGCTGTTCGGCGTGCTGATGGCGCGTGGACTGTCGATGGCCTGGCACGAGCGCCTGATGACCGCGCACGTGGTGGTCAACGTGCTCGGCTGGATCGGCCTGACGGTGCTCGGCACGCTGGTCACGCTGTGGCCCACGATGCTGCGTACCCGTATCGCCGACGGGGCCGAGCACGTCGCCAGGCGAGCCCTCTGGGTGCTCGTCACCGGGCTGCTGGTGGCCCTGGCCGGGTGCCTGGTCGGGCTGCGACCGGCGGTGGGCATCGGCCTGCTGGTCTACGGTGCCGGGATCGTCATGCTGGCTCGGCCGTTCGTGTTCGCGATGCGGAACAAGCCACCGGCGCACTTCCCCACCTGGTCCGTGCTGGCGGCGGTGTGCTGGCTGGCCGGCCTGGTGGTGGCCCTGGCCGTGGTGATCACCGCGGCGCCGACCTGGATGGCCGCGCACGAGCACCTGGAGTGGCTGACCCCCGGGCTCGCGGCGGGTTTCGGCGCGCAGGTGCTCCTCGGGGCGCTGTCCTACCTGGTCCCCGTCACCGTCGGCGGCGGACCGGCCGGCGTGCGGGCCGCGAACACCGTGCTCGACCGGGGC
>JBOHDO010000089.1:0-20490 GCA_050699415.1 Marmoricola sp. | reverse complement strand
GGCTGAGGGTGGTGGACGCCTCGGTGTTCCCCTTCATCACCAACGGCAACATCTACGCCCCGGTGATGATGGTCGCCGAGAAGGCGGCGGACCTCATCCAGGGCAACCGGCCGTTGCCGCCCTCGGACGCGCCCTACTACCGCTACCGGAAGGGCGACCCGCTTGACCCGCCGGCACGGACCCTCGCAGGAGGCTGAGCATGGCCAAGGACCTCAAGATCTTCTTCGTGACCGACATCCACGGGTCGGAGACCTGCTGGCGCAAGTTCCTGAACGCCGGCGCCTTCTATGGTGCGGACGTGGTCATCGTCGGCGGTGACATCACCGGGAAGGCGATGGTGCCGATCGTCCGGCATGCCCGTGGGTGGGAGACCACGATGTTCGGCGAGCACGTCTCGCTGAGCACCAGCGACGAGGTCGCCGAGGTGGAGCGCAAGGTCCGCAACCGCGGCTACTACCCACAGCAGATGACCGAGTCCGAGTACGCCGAGCTGCGCGCAGACCCCGAAGCGCTCGACCGGCGGTTCACCAGGGTCATGATCGAGGAGACGCAGCGATGGATCGAGATGGCCGACGACAAGCTGCAGGGGAAGGTGCACCGCGTCATCGTCTGCCCCGCCAACGACGACATGTTCGAGCTGGACCCCCTGCTGCACCAGGAGGGCCACGTCGTGGAGACCAGCGGTGACGAGCCCATCGACCTGGAGGGCTTCGAGATGGTCTCGATGGGGTTCACCAACCCGACCCCGTGGCACACGTTCCGGGAGGTGCCCGACGAGGACCTTGCCCGGCGCCTGGAGGAGGTCACGGCCCATCTCGGGGACCCCTCACGCGCGATCTTCAACTTCCACGCGCCCCCCTACGGGAGCGGACTGGACGAGGCGCCCGCCCTCACCGACGACCTCCGGATCGCGCGCGGAGGCGCCCCGGTCCCGGTGGGCTCGAAGGCGGTCCGTGACGCGATCGAGCGCGTGCAGCCCCTCCTGGGGCTGCACGGCCACATCCACGAGAGCCGCGCCGCGAAGAGATCCGGACGCACGCTGGTCCTCAACCCGGGAAGCAGCTACGAGCAGGGCATCCTCCAGGGAGCGCTGGTGACCCTGGACCGGAAGAAGGCCAAGGTCAAGAGCTACGTCCTCGTCAACGGCTGAACATCGGGAGGAACCATGGCATTCGAAGGGGCAGAACCTCGGGGCAAGGCCGAGGCGCCCGCACTGTTCCTCCGGAACGCGACCGGGCTGGTGAAGGGGTGGTCGCGCTTCGATGCGTTCTTGTACTCGCACTTCTCGGTGAACTTCATAACCCTCGGCTTCTTCTTCGCGATCGCGGCACTGCCGTTCATCCCGCAGGGCGAGGTGATCCCGGCCCTCATCGTGACCGCGGTCTTCGTCTCGTTCCTCGTCTACGCCTACGCCACCCTGATCTCGGTCATGCCGCGAGCCGGTGGTGACTACGTCTGGCAGAGCCGCCTGCTCACCCCCGGCCTCGGCTTCGTGCTCTCGGTCGCCGGCTGGTGGTTCATCCTGTGGTACTGGACCCCGGTCTACGCCAACATCTTGGACGTGGAGATCCTGCAGCCGATCGCGGCGGTGTTCGGCGGCTCGTCCGCGGTCACGTGGTTGAGCAGCGACAACGGGATCTTCGTGACGTGCGTGGTGACGATCGCGCTGGCGGCACTGTTCGTGAGCCTCGGGATGCGCGGGTACGCGAGGGTGCAGCGCTACTGCTTCGCCATCGGCGGCCTGGTCCTGCTGATCATGTTCCTGATCATGCTGTTCACCAGCAAGGACACCTTCATCTCCGCGTTCAACTCGGCCGCCCACAACCTCTTCCACGGCAACGGCGACGTGTACCACCACACGATCGCGGTCGCGGCGAAGGGCAACGGGTACACGGCCCCGACCCATCCCGGCCTCTCCCCGTTCTTCGGACAGTCGATGCTGCTGACACCCATCCTCTGCTTCTGGATCCTCTGGCCGACCTGGGGAGCCACGCTCTACGGCGAGGTCAGGGGAGCCAGCGACTTCAGGGGCGTGGTCCGCGGCATGATGAGCGGGCTGTGGAGCGTGTTCGCCATCGCGATCATCTTCTTCTTCCTGGCGCAGAAGACGTTCGGCTGGGACTTCTTCAACGCAGCGAACTTGAACTACGAGTCGGCGGTGTTCGGGGGGCACGTTGCGCCCACGATCCCGGTGTGGTCGTACCCGCCGCTCCTGGTCTCGTTCCTGATCCCGACGGCACCGCTGAGAGCGTTGTTCCTCCTCGCGTTCGGGGCGTGGTTCATCGGGTGGGTCGGAACCTTGTTCCTCTCCTCGACAAGGGTGATCTTCGCGGTCGCCTTCGACCGGATCCTGCCCGAGCGCTTCTCTGATGTCACGACCAGGCACCATGTACCGGTCTGGGGCCTGTTGCTGATGCTGGTGCCCGCATTCGTCGTCGGCGCGTTGTACGCCTACACCGATGAGTTCAAGACCTTCGTGCTCGACGCAACGCTGGTCATCGCGATCACCTTCTTCGGGTCGCTGGTGGCCGCCGCGATCCTGCCGTGGCGCAAGCGCGAGCTGTTCGAGAACTCGCCGGTGTCTCGGTACAGGCTCGCAGGGGTGCCGGTGTCCACGATCTGCGCCGTGCTGGCTGCCGCCTTCATGGGCTGGAACATCTACGAGTGGCTGACCAACCCGGTGTACGGCGTCAACAACGCCACATCGCTGATCTTCATGGGGGCCATGTACGTGCTCGCCATCGTCATCTACGTGGTCTCGAAGCTGGTTCGACGCCGGCAGGGCATCGACCTCGACGTCGTCTACAAGGAGATCCCCGTTGAGTGAGGTGTCCGTGGCCTGGCCGCCCGGCACGGCAGAGGCGCCGGGAGGTCGCCGGTGAGCCAGAGCGATCCCGCTGTTGCCCAGGCCAGGCAGGTCGTAGAGACGGCTGGGCAGGCCGGAGTTCCGGTACGTCTGCTCGGGGGACTCGCGGTGCGTCTGCTGACGCCTGACTACCCACCGCGTTCCAGGGACGACCAGGACATGGACTTCGCCTCGGTCTCGCGGTACCAGCGGGAGGTGATGGCGGTCTTCGACGACTTGGGCTATGTGGGGGACAAGCGCTTCAACCTGCTGCACGGGGACCACCAGATGTACTTCCGGACCCCCGATGGCTCGCGTGGGGTGGACGTGATCATGAACGAGCTCACCATGTGCCACACCCTGGACTTCCGGAAGCGGTTGACGCTGGCGCCGTACACCCTGGAGGTGACCGACCTGCTGCTGTCGAAGCTGCAGGTGGTCGAGCAGAACGAGAAGGACGTGCACGACATCGTGTACCTGCTGTCGGCCTTTCCGGTGGCATCCGAGGAGGCGGGTGAGCAGGAGCAGCCGGGTGAGCAGGAGAAGCCGGGGGAGCCGGTGAGCCTGGCCCGGATGGCCGAGGTCGTCGGCAACGACTGGGGGTGGTGGCGGACCGCCACCGGGAACCTCGACCGGGTCGTCGACCTGGTCGGCGGCTCGCTGTCCCGGCTGGTTCCCGACAACGCCCGCTACGACCCCGTGCGGCAGGCGGCCACGATGAGGAGCTTCGCCGACTCCTGCCGCAAGAGCATGCGGTGGAAGGCGCGCGCGCGTCTCGGCGAGCGGGTCCGCTGGTACGACGAGCCGGAGGAAGTCGGGCACTGACCTCGCTGGGGCGGCTAGCGTCCGGCCCCCGGGTGCCGCTCGTCGGAAGGTGCCGACGCCAGCAGCTCGGCTCCTCGCGGGCTGCGCGGTCGCCCGCATGCCGCTGCGGGGTGACCCCGCGCCCGCACGAAACTTCCTGACCGGCGGCCGCCGTGACAGCCGGGACCAGCCCGGATCGCCGCTGCACTCTCGGCGCTCCAGGACGCCGCCGGCCACCGTCGTTGGTTCCTCGAGGCGCCCGGCGGTCACCGCGCCGACGGAATGCTTGATACAAAGGAGCCCTTGACGCGTGATCGGCGGGTGAGCCGCGGGGCCCCTTTCGGTGCGAACTTCGGCTTCAGTTCGGCCACGTTCGGGTCGAACGCCTTGACGGGGCACCGGTAGGCGCAGCATCCTGCCTCAGAACTCGGTTGCGTGTTGAGCGGATTCAATGCGTGATACGCAACGACGAAGGGTGACAACGCGTGCCGAACTTTCGCAGTGCTGGGCGTGGGCTGCGGTCGCCGGGGGGCGCCCACCGGGCCACTCGTTGCCCCGCGGACGGTCGACCGTCCGAGCAGGCGCCGCGGGCCGGCGCCCGCTGGCGGACCGGGGGTGGCACACGGTGAGCGACGACGACGCAAAGACCGCACCGGACGAGGAGGAAGCCGACTTCCTTCCGGACCGGCATTCCGGGGTGGAGCTCGAGTTCCGGGGCGTCACCAAGATCTACGCGGGCCAGGAGGCCCCCGCGATCAAGGACCTGTCGCTCACCGTCCCCCCCGGCGTGATCTGCTGCCTGGTCGGCCCGTCCGGCGGCGGCAAGACCACCGCGATGATGCTGGTCAACCGGCTGATCGAGCTGACCGAGGGAGACATCCTGATCGGCGGCCAGAGCGTCCGGTCGGTCGACACCACCACGTTGCGGCGTGACATCGGGTACGTGATCCAGCAGATCGGCCTTTTCCCGCACATGACCATCGCGGGCAACATCGCCGTGGTGCCGAAGCTGCTCGGCTGGCAGAAGCCCCGCATCAACGAGCGCGTGCTGGAGCTGCTGGACCTGGTGCGACTGGACCGGAGCTACGCGCGTCGCTACCCCGCTCAGCTGTCGGGCGGCCAGCAGCAACGCATCGGCCTCGCTCGGGCGCTGGCGGTGGACCCGCCGGTGATGCTGATGGATGAGCCGTTCGGAGCGCTGGACCCGATCACCAGGTCGAGTGTCCAGGAGGAGTTCCTGAGGCTGCAGGCGCAGATCAAGAAGACGGTCATCTTCGTCACCCACGACATCGACGAGGCCATCAAGATGGGCGACCGCATCGCGGTGCTGCGCGAGGGCGGGGTGCTCGCCCAGTACGGCACCGCCGACGACCTGCTCGCCCACCCGGTGGACGACTACGTCGCGGACTTCGTCGGGGCGGACCGGGGCCTGAAGCGGCTCGCGTTGCGCCGCATGCGCGACATCGTGAGTCCGGGCGGAGCGCCACCTGCCACCGGCGAGGTGTCGACGATCAGCGCGGACGCCTCGCTCCGGGTCGGGCTGTCGGAGTTGTTCACCACCGACGCGAACGCACTGCTGGTCACCGACAGCGATGGCACAGCGCTGGGCACGGTGACCCTCGACGAGCTGCGCGAGGCGGTCGCCGCCGACCGCGACCCGGACGGTGCTCGGTGACGCCTGCGACCGTCGCCGCGGCCTGGGTGCTCCAGGGCGGTGGTCCCGGCCCGGTGATCCCGCACTTCGGGGCGTCGAGCTGCTCCCGGGATCAGTTCCTGTGCTGGAGCTGGGTGCAGGGCAACTGGGGGGGCACGCTCGGTCCGGCGCTGGTGCAGCACATCTACATCGCGGCGATCGCGGTCGGCTGCGGCCTGGTGATCTCGCTGGCCGCGGCCCTGATGGCGTACCGGCTGAAGTGGTTCGAGGGGGGCTTCACTGCGTTCTCGACCTTCCTGTACACGATCCCGTCGCTGGCGTTCTTCCAGCTGTTCGTGCCGGTGACGGGGCTTGGGCTGACCACGATCGAGCTCGGCCTGACCGGGTACACCTTCCTGCTGCTGTTCCGCAACGCGCTGACCGGGCTGCAGTCGGTGCCACCCGAGGCGATCAGGGTCGCGACCGGCATGGGCATGACGCCGCGTCAGGTGCTGCTGCGGGTCAACCTGCCGCTGGCGATCCCCTCGATCATGGCCGGGGTGCGGATCTCGGCGGTCACGGTGATCTCGCTGGCGACGATCGCCGGGGACGTCGCCCCGCTCGGCCTGGGGCAGCCCATCTTCTACGGGATAGCCACCAGCTTCACCACCGAGATGGTCGCCGCAGGCGTGCTGGCCATCCTGCTCGCCCTGGCCGCCGATGTGCTGCTGGTGACCCTGCAGCGCGCGATCACCCCGTGGATCCGGGCCAGGACGAGGGGAGCGCGGTGAGATGACGCCCGTTCTGGTGCCGATGGCGCTCGGCAACGACATCATCACGTTCTTCGAACACAACGGCCACACGCTGTTCAGCCAGGGAGTGACGCAGGTCTGGGTGTCCGCGCTGGCGGTGGCGATCTCGATCGTCATCGGCCTGCCGATCGGCGCGGTGGTCGGGCACTTCCACAGGTTCTCGATGATCGCCGTCAACGGCGGCAACGTGCTGCGTGCGCTGCCGACGCTGTCGATCATCGCCATCGTGATCGGCCTCTACGGCTTGGGTCTGGTCAACATCATCGTGGCGTTGGTCATCCTCGCCCTGCCACTGATCCTCACCAACGCCTACGTGGCCGTGGACGGCGTGGACCCCGGCACCGTCAGGGCGGCCCAGGGGATGGGGATGAAGGGGTGGCAGATCCTGTTGCGCGTGGAGCTGCCGAGCTGCGTCCCGCTGGTGATGGCCGGAGTGCGGACCGCCTGGGTGTACGTGGTGGCCACGGCGTACCTGGCGGCGTTCGCCGGGTTCTCCGGCACGCTGGGCGACATCATCGTCGACGAGGGCAGCTTCGGGCTCGGGGGTGTGCTGGCGGCCACGGCCGTCGCCATCGTGATCGCCTTCGGCGGAGAGCTGCTGCTCGCGGGTGTGCAGCGGGTGCTCACCCCCCGGGGCCTGAAGGTGGCCTCCATCGCCGCCCCCGCATGACGAGGACGCACCGCAGGTGAACGCCGCGTAATCAGCGGAAAACAGAGAGGAAACGGGAAGCCAATGTTGGACATCTTCAGTAAGGCAGGTGGGGGGCGCCCGAGCCCCTGGCGCGGCGGGGCGTTCGCCGCGTCTCTCGTTGCGCTGTCGCTGGTGGCGGCCGGCTGCGGTAGTAGCGGGGGCGGCGGCGGCTCCGGTTCCGGTGGCTCATCGGGCGGTGGCGCCAGCTCCGGCTCGTCATCCAGCTCGCAGGCGGGCAGCGGCGGCGGTGCGCCGGGTTTCACCGCGAAGAACGTGAGCCTGCCCAGCGGTACCCCCGGCAAGGGCAAGCCGCAGGTCACCATCGGGGACAAGAACTTCCCGGAGGAGTACGTGCTCGGCGACCTGTACCAGGCCGCACTGCAGGCCAAGGGCTACACCGTCAAGATGAAGCCGAACATCGGCGGCTCGGAGGAGATCGACACCGCCTTCAAGTCCGGCGAGATCGACCTCTACCCGGAGTACCTGGGCGAGATCGTGACCAGCGTCGCGAAGAAGCCCGCGCAGAAGACCGACACCGACAACTACAAGGTGGCCAAGAAGTTCGAGGAGTCGCAGCGCGGGGCCACGCTGCTCAAGGAGACGGCGTTCCAGGACGTCGACGTGCTGTTCGTCAAGAGCGCCCTTGCGAAGAAGAAGCACCTGAAGTCGATCCCCGACCTGGCGAACGTCGGGCCCAAGGGCAAGGGCGTGGTCTACGTGGCCCAGCCTCCCTCGCGCACCCGTTTCGCCGGGCTGGTGGGCCTGCAGAAGGCCTACGGCCTGACCGACGTCAAGTTCAGCGGGGCTCCCGCGGGCCAGCAGTACACGGCCATCAACAAGGGCCAGGGCAACGTCGGTGACGCGTTCAGCACCGACCCGCCGTTCGCTGCGGGCGTGAAGTCCGGGAAGTACGTCGCGCTGCAGGACCCCAAGCACATCATGGGCTTCCAGCACGTGGCACCGGTGGTGAAGAAGTCGGTGCTGAAGGCGCAGGGGCCCGAGTTCGCGCAGACACTGAACTGGGTCGACTCGCTGCTCACCCTCAAGGCCATCCAGGCACTGGATACGGCCGTGCAGGCCCAGCACCACGACCCTGCCGCCGTCGCGAAGGCCTTCCTGCAGGCCAACGGGCTGAAGTGACGCCCCGAGGCTGACCGACCGTGTGCGGCGAACGCCCGGGCCCTTGACAGGGCCCGGGCGTTCGTTTCACTCTTGACCTGTTTCCTATTACGCAATCGGTTGCGTAATACGCACCAACGTCGACCGTGAGCCGTCACGGTTCACGAGCAGGAGCGAAGGGGTGGGGCATGGCACAGGTCCCGGACAGTGCACGCGTCGTGGTCATCGGGGCCGGCATCGTCGGCAACAGCCTGGTCCACCATCTCGCCCGGCTGGGCTGGCGGGACATCGTGCAGATCGACAAGGGGCCGCTGCCGAACCCGGGTGGCTCGACCGGGCACGCGTCGAACTTCATCTTTCCCGTCGACCACTCGCGCGAGATCACGGACCTGACCCTGGACTCGGTGCGGCAGTACCAGGAGATGGGGGTCTTCACACAGTCCGGCGGCTACGAGATCGCCCGTACGCCGGAGCGGATGGAGGAGCTGCGGCGCCGGATGTCCTCGGCGAAGGCGTGGGGGATCGAGGCGGAGCTGGTCGGGCCCGACCACGTGAAGCAGAAGGTCCCGTTCATCGAGACCGACGACATCCTGGGTGCCTTCTGGACTCCGACGGTCGGCGTGGTGGACTCGCTGCGGGCGGGGACGATCATGCGGGAGAAGGCGACCGGGCTGGGTGCCCTGACCGTGGTACCGACCGTCGAGGTCACCGGCATCGACGTCGAGGACGGCCGGGTACGCCGGGTGCGGACCGACCGGGGCGACATCGAGACCGACACCGTGCTCGTGGCCTGCGGAGTGTGGAGCCCGCGGATCGCGAGGATGGCAGGAGCCACGATCCCGCTGACCCCGGCGGTGCACCAGATGATCTCGGTGGGCCCGATCCCGCAGCTGGCCGAGCGCGAGGGCGAGATCAGCTTCCCGATCGTGCGCGACGTGGACACCGGCTGCTACGAGCGGCAGCACGGCGCGGACATGGAGGTCGGCTCCTACATGCACCGCGCGATCCTGCACCAGCCCGACGAGATCCCCTCGATCGAGCAGGCGAGGCTGTCGCCGACCGAGATGCCGTTCACCGAGGAGGACTTCGACCCTCAGCTCGAGCAGGCCTACGAGCTGATGCCCGAGGCCCTCGGCGCGGACGGCGCCGAGATCCGCTACGCGATCAACGGGCTGCTCTCCCTGACGCCGGACGGCGGCCCGCTGCTGGGCGAGACCCCGGAGGTGAAGGGGCTGTGGTCCGCCGCCGCGGTGTGGGTCAAGGAGGGTCCCGGCGTGGGCCGCGCGGTCGCGGAGCTGATGACCAACGGGTACTCCGAGATCGACGTCCACGGCGGCGACATCGCCCGGTTCCACCCGCCCCAGCGCACCGCCGAGCACGTGCGCTCGCGCGCCACCGAGATCTTCAACAAGACCTACGGCATCGTGCACCCCGCCGAGCAGTGGGAGGGCGAGCGCCGCAAGCGGCTGGCGCCGATGTTCGCGCGCCAGCAGGAGCAGGGCGCGTTCTTCTACGAGACCGCCGGGTGGGAGCGGCCGCACTGGTACGCCGCCAACGAGGCGCTGCTCGGGGAGTACGGCGACGCGGTGATGCCGCGCGAGCACGAGTGGGACAGCCGCTGGTGGTCGCCGATCATCAACGCCGAGCACCTCGCCATGCGGGAGCGGGCCGCGATCATCGACCTGACCGCGTTCATGGTCTTCGACATCGTCGGTGCGGGAGCCCGAGACGCCGTCCAGGGGACCGTGGTCGCCCAGGTCGACGTGCCGCCGGGCAAGGTGGTCTACACCCCGGTGCTGAACCCCCAGGGCACGTTCCGCTCGGACCTGACCGTGATGCGGCTGGGCCGGGACCACTACCGGGTGGTGACCGGCGGCGCCAACGGCATGACCGACGTGAAGTGGTTCTCCGACCACATGCCCGCCGACGGCAGCGCCGCGCTGGTCGACGTCACTTCGGCGTACTCCACCATCGGGCTGTGGGGGCCCCGCGCCCGCGACGTCCTCGGCAGGCTCACCGACGACGACATCGGCAACGACGGCTTCCGGTTCCTGACCTGCCGCACGATCGAGGTGGGCAACCTGCAGGTCCTCGCCTCGCGGATCTCCTACGTCGGCGAGCTCGGCTGGGAGCTGTACGTGCCGATGGAGCAGGGCGCCCGGCTGTGGGACCTGCTGCACGAGGCCGGCCGCGAGCACGGCGTGGTGCCGGCCGGCATCGGCGTGTACGGCACCACCGGGCGGATCGAGAAGGGCTACCGTGCCTACGGCTCGGAGCTGGACGCCGAGCGCACCATCGTCGAGGCGGGGATGCAGCGTCCCCGGGTCAAGACCGCCGACTTCGTCGGCCGTGAGGCCTACGTCAAGCAGCGCGACGAGGAGCCGCTGACCGTGCTGTGCACGCTGACCGTCGACGACCACACCTCGGCGTCCGGCACCCGGCGCTACATGCTCGGCGGCGAGCCGGTCCTGACCGCGGACGGCGGCCCGCTCACCGACGGGCACGGCCGCCACCCGTACGTCACCTCCGCCGGCTCGGCACCCTCGCTGGGCAAGCACCTGCTGATGGCCTACCTGCCGCCCGGCGAGGCGGTGGTGGGCAACCGGCTCACGGTCTCCTACATGGAGGAGCTGTACCCCGTGACGGTGGCGGCGGCCGATGCGACCCCGCTGCTGGACCCGGCCAACGAGCGGATCACCGGAGCCTGACATGAGCACCCCACGACGTTGCACCCCACACAAACGCGCTTCGCTTGCCTTTGTGCGGGGGTCCCGCGTTCCTGCTCCCCCGCTCCGCTCCTCCGCACACCGCCGCGGGGACCCCGCATGACCGACGTACTGGTCTGCGTGAAGCGCGTCGCGGAGTCCTCGAGCCAGGTGCAGCTCACCGCAGACGGCCAGGCCGTCGACGGACGCTACGTCGGGTTCACCATCGGGGTGCACGACAGCTGTGCGGTCGAGCTGGCCGTGCAGGTGGCCGAAGCCAGTGGCGGCAGCGCTACGGTGCTGTCGCTGGGGCCGGCGGAGACGGCGGACCAGCTCCGCGGCGCGCTCGCTCTTGGCTGTGGCGCGGCGGTGCTGGTGGAGGCCGACTCGAACCGGTACGGCCCGGCCGACGTGGCTCGCGAGATCGCTGCGGTGGTCCGCGCCCACGCCGAGGAGGGCCGGAGCTACGACCTGGTGCTGCTCGGCAACGACGCAGCCGACTCCGGTGACTTCCAGGTCGGCATCCGGCTCGCCCACGCGCTCGGCCGGCCCGTCGTCAACGGTGCGGCCACGCTCGGCGTGGCCGACAGCACTCTCACGGCGTACGTCGCCGCGGCCGACGGCGAGGAGACCTACCAGGTGCCGCTGCCCGTGGTGGCCACCGTGCTCGAGGGCGGCGTCGAGCCGCGCTACCCGACCATCAAGGGCCGGATGGCGGCGAAGAAGGTCCAGGTGGAGACCCGGGGGCCGACCGCGGAACCGGGCGGGTCGGGCCGGGTCCGGCTGGTGCTGCCGCCCCCGCAGCCCAGCTCGGTGGAGATCCTGGGAGAGGGACCCGAGGCCGCGGCCGCCGTGGTGGACCTGCTCGACCAGCTGGGAGCAGGCCGATGAATCACCCCACGCTGTGCCGATTCCTTGGGGCGCGCTCCGCTTGCGCTCCGCTTGCCCTTTCGCGGGGGCCCCGATGATCCTCGTCCTGGTGGAGACCGACGCCGACGGCGTCAGCGAGATCTCGCTCGAGACGGTCACGTTCGCCCGAGCGCTCGCCGCCGAGGGCGGCGGGATCACGATCCGCGCGGTCGTGGTGGGCGACGTACCCGCGGGACGCGACGCGGTCGGCGCACAGCTCGGTGCGCACGGCGTCGCCGAGGTGCACCACGTCACCGGCGAGGCGATCGACGCCTTCGGGGGCGCGGCCTGGGCGGCCGCGCTGCAGCAGCTACGCGCGGACACCGGCTCGGTGGTGGTCACCGCGGCCGGCAGTCCGCGCGGCAACGAGGTGCTCGCCCATCTCGCCGCCCGGCTCGACGTGCCGATGGCGGCCAACGCGGTCTCGTTCTCCGGGCTCGCCCCGTTCGTGGTCACCCGGCAGGTCTTCGGCGGGTCGGTGCTGGAGGAGATGCGGCTGTCCCAGCGCCCGGCGCTGTTCACCGTGGCCGGCCACGCCTGGAGCGCCGCAGCCGCCGAGCAGGTGCTCGAGCCGAGCTGGAGCGAGCACACCCCGGAGGTCGCCCCGGAGGACCTGGTCGCCCGGGTGGTGGCCAAGGCAGAGAAGGAGCCGGACCGGTCCGGCTCGCTGAAGTCCGCGCGGCTGGTGGTGGGTGCCGGGCGCGGGGCCGGGAGCGCGGACGGCTTCGGTCCGGTCACCGAGCTCGCCGAGCTGCTCGGCGGCACCGTCGGCGTCTCCCGGGTGGTCACCAGCCTGGGGTGGCGGCCGCACCACGAGCAGATCGGCCAGACCGGCAGCCGGATCTCCCCGGACCTCTATATCCCCTGCGGCATCAGCGGCGCGATCCAGCACTGGGCCGGCTGCGCGAGCTCGAAGACCATCCTCGCGGTGAACACCGATCCGGACGCACCCATGGTCACCAAGGCGAACTACGCCGTCATCGGTGACATGCACGAGGTGGTCCCGGCGATCATCGAGGAGATCCGCCGCCGCAGGCGTTGAGGCCACGCGGTCGGCACCCCTGCCCTACGATTGCTCCGGGACTCGAGGGGGAAGCCGAGGGAGTACGTGGAGAGCACCACCGCTGCGAGGCGGGGACATGCCGTGCGCCGGCGGTGGGCGGCGGTGGCGTCCTTGGTGACGCTGCCCCTCCTGGTGCTGGTCGGCTGCGGCAACGACCCGGGCCCCGGCGCCGCCGGTCGTACGCCGTCGCCGCACCCGTCGGCCGGCCACAGCGGCAGCGCCGTACCCTCGCCGCTGCCGTCACCGTCGGCCACCGGCACACCGTCCACCGCCACGGTGGACATGAAGCGGCCGGGCAGGTTCGTCCCGCCCCTGCTGACCCCGGACATCCTGGTCTACAGCTCCCACACCCTGAAGCCCGGCATGGTGAAGCGGATCCGGAAGGTCGCGGGCGTCGGCGCCGTCGAGCAGTTCTCGATGGCGCAGTTCTACTACCACGAGAACGAGGTGAACTACGCGGCGGTCGACCCGAAGACCTTCCGGAACTGGACCCTGGGGCCGAGCGCGCAGAGCAACGCGTTGTGGAACCGGGTCGCCGACGGCGAGATCGCGGTCCGGCCGAAGCTCGGTCACCGGATCGAGAACGCCCACGACTACGTGCACCTGGGCAACGCGGCCAAGGCGCCCACCGTGCACGTGGGCGCCTACGCCCAGCTGATCTCCCCGATCTACTCGCGCCAGATCGACGCCGTGGTGAACCGGCGCTGGGTGCGGCCGCTGGGCATGGTCCCCGGCAACGCGATGCTGGTCTCCACCGGCACCGCCCAGCCGGACGGAAAGATGGTCAGGCAGCTGCGCGCGATCACCGGCAACGCCTCCAGCGTGCAGATTCTCAGTCCGCACTTCGACGTCCACGACGTGCAGACCGCGATCCTCACCGGCTCCTCGGTCAGCTCGGCCGTCGGCACGTTCAACTACACCGCCAACGCCAACGGCACGGTCAACCTGCCGTCCTCCTGGGTCGGCCAGCACATCACCACCGAGCAGGTGCCCATCCTCGGCAGCGTCACGTGCAACCGGGTGATGCTGCCGCAGCTGGTCGACGCGCTGCACGACATCCAGCAGCGCGGGCTGGCGAAGTACATCAACCCGGGACAGTACGGCGGCTGCTTCGTGCCGCGCTACATCGCCGGCACGCACACGCTGTCCTACCACGCGTTCGGGTTGGCCATCGACCTCAACGTCCCCGAGAACGAGCGCGGCACCCGCGGGCAGATGAACCGGCAGGTGGTGCAGATCTTCCAGAAGTGGGGCTTCGAGTGGGGCGGCACCTGGCACTACACCGACCCGATGCACTTCGAGCTGCACCGCATCGTCAAGGCCGGCTGAGCCCGGCCCCGAGACCGGTGCCTCACGACGAGCACTGCGCGGCCGCGGCGAGGCCGGCCTCCAGACCCTGGGCGAACGCCCGCACCGCGTTGAGCCCCCGGGTGTCGGCAGCACCGCCGACGACGGCGTACGGCGTCCCGGTCGGCGCCAGCAGGTCGGCGACGGCGCGTCGGGGCTGCTGGCCCGCGGCGACGACCACGCTGTCCGCCCGGACCAGCTCCGGCCCCTCGTCGGTGCGGATCCGCAGGCCGCCGGGCTCCAGCGAGAGGTACCGCACCCCGGTGAGCGTGCGGACCCCCGCGCCCCGGAGCTCGGCCAGCACAGCCCAGCGGGTGCTGACCCCGATGCCGGCACCGACCGGCCCGGAACGTCGCATGATCGTGATCCGGCGGCCGCGCTGCCCGGCCAGCAGGTGCGCGAGGTCCACCGCGACCCCGCCGGCCCCGACGACCGCCACCCGGCTGCCGACCGACCCGAGGTCCGCGAACGCCCGCACGTAGTCGAGCAGGTGCGGATGGCCCGGGCCGGGAAGCGTGATGGCCCGGGGGTGCACACCCGTGGCGACCACGACCCGGTCGAACCCGTCCAGGTCTGCCGCGTCGGACACCCCGGCCCCGATGCGGACGGTGACCCCGAGCCGGGCGAGCTCGTGCTCGAAGTAGCGGATGGTCTCGGCGAAGTCCTCCTTGCCCGGCACCCGGGAGGCCAGCCGGAACTGGCCACCGATCCGGTCGGTCGCCTCGAACAGCGTCACCCGGGCCCCCGCCGCCGCGGCCGCGCGGGCCGCCTCCATGCCGGCAGGCCCGGCGCCCACCACCGCGACCCGGGGAGACCGGCCGCTGCGGGCGGGGAGGTTCCCGTCCACGCCGAGCAGCGCCTCCTGCCCGGCACGCGGGTTGACCAGGCAGGAGACCGGCGCCTCACCCAGCGACCGGTCGATGCAGGCCTGGTTGCAACCGATGCAGGTGTTGACCAGCGACTCGTCACCGGCCAGCGACTTGGTCACGATCGCCGGGTCGGCGAGGAAGGGCCGGGCCATCGCGACCAGGTCGCCGTCGCCCGCCGCCAGCGTGGCCTCGGCCCGGGCGAGGCTGTTGAGCCGGTTCGACGCGATCACCGGGACCGGGCGCCCTGCCGCGGCCAGCGACGCCCGGATCCGCCCGGCGACGGGGGTGAAGGCGCCGTGCCCGACCAGCGACTGCACCGTGGGGGTCGGTGACTCGTGCCAGCCGATGCCGACCGCCAGCGCGTCGGCCCCCGCGTCGACGTACGCCGCCGCCAGTGCGTCCACCTCCTCGGGGCCGGGCGCGCCGGGCATCAGGTCGTCCCCGGACATCCGGACGACCACCGGGCGGTCGGTGGCGGCCCGGACCGCCCGAACCACCCCCGTCGGGAAGGCGCGGCGCCGCTCGGCGTCCCCGCCCCAGGCGTCGTCACGCTGGTTGGTCACCGGTGAGGCGAACTGGTTGACCAGGTAGCCCTCGGAGGCCATCACCTCGACGGCATCGAAGCCCAGCCCGGTGGCCCACTCCGCCGCTCGGGCGAAGTCGCCGAGCGTGTCGGCGATGCCGGTCCCGTCGAGCACCGCCGGCACGCAGCGGGAGAACCTGCTGTACACCGGCGAGGGCGCCACCGGCTCGACTCCGTCGAGCAGGGCGTAGCGGCCGGCATGGAAGAGCTGCAGTGCGATCAGGCCACCGGCGGCGTGCACGGCGTCAACGACCCGCCTCCATCGCGCGGCGTGCGCGGGCTCGCCGGCCAGCGCGTAGCCGGGTCCTCCGGCGCCGACGGGACTCACCGCGCAGCCTCCGGTGACGATCAACGCAGCCCCGCCGAGCACCCGGGCCACGTAGAAGGCGGCCAGCTCGTCCGCTCCGCCCGTCTCCCGGTTCAGGTGCATGGACCCCATCACCAGCCGGTGCGGCAGCCGCAGCCCGCCGACGTCGACGGGCGCGCACAGCAGTGGGTAGCGCGGGTGGTTCACTCGCGGGTCGGTCGCGGCGGCAGCGAGGTCGGCTCGGTGGTCTCGTGGTAGTACGGCGGCGCCGTGCTGGTCAGGCCGCCGTCCACCATGATCGTCTGTCCGGTGATGTAGCCCGACCGGTCCGAGAGCAGGAACTCGATCGCGTTGGCCATGTCGGCCATCGTGCCGGGACGGTGCATCGGGACCTTGTCGAGCACGGTCTGGATCGGTGCCATCCCGGGGACCTTGTTGTAGAAGTAGTCCAGCGAGTCGGACTCGATCAGCCCGCCGTTGACGCCGTTGACGTTGATGCCGTAGCCGGCGAACTCCACGGCCATGTAGCGGATCAGCGACTCGATGGTGGCCTTGAACGAGCCGAGAGCGGCGTACGTCGCGAAGGCGCGGTGGGCGCCGTAGCTGGTGACCGCGACGATCCGGCCACCCCGGTCCATCAGCTTGACCGCCTCCTGGGCGCCGAGCACGAACGGGCGCACGTTCATCGCGTAGGACCGGTCCAGGTGGTGGGCCTTGAGACTGACGATCGGCTTGAACGCCGAGGCCGCAGCGTTGTTGACGAAGTAGTCCAGCCGGCCGTAGGTCTCCGCGGCCACGTCGAACAGCCGGACCACGTCCTCGGGGCTCTCCACGTCGGCCTCGACGGCAACGGCGTCGCCACCGAGCCGCTTGGCCTCGGCGACCACCTCCTCGGCGAGGTCGGCGTTGCGGTGGTAGTTGACCACCACCGAGCCGCCGGCCGCGGCCAGCTGCAGCGCCAGGGTCCTGCCGATGCCGCGGGAGGCTCCGGTGATCACGGCGATCTTGTCGGCGTGGCCGCCGTCGGAGGTGGCGGCTTCGGGCTTCGGGTTGCTCACGGCTGATCTCCTGTCGGGTGGGGGGTCTCCTGCGGTGCGGCCCGGGTGAAGATGTCGCGGGCCACCACGGTCTTCTGGATCTCGTTGGTGCCCTCCTCGAACCGCTGGGCGCGGGCGTCGCGGTAGACCCGCTCGATCGGCGAGGTGTGCCAGTAGCCGGAGCCGCCGTGCACCTGCAGCGCCTTGTCGGTGACGCGGGTGAGCATGTCCACCGCGGTCAGCTTCGCCATCGACGAGAGTGCCGGTGCCCGGCCCGAGCCCTGCTCCCAGGCGGCGGCGCCGTGCAGCACCAGCGCCCGGGCGGCCTCGATGTCGGCGGCGTTCTCGGCGAGCATGAAGGCCACCGCCTGGCGCGAGGACAGCGGCTTGCCGAAGGTGACCCGCCGGCGCGCGTAGTCGACGGCGAGCTGCTGGGCGCGCTCGGCGAGGCCGACGCAGCTCATCGCCACCGAGATCCGGCTGGGGACCAGGAAGCCGCCGAGCGCGACCGCTAGCCCGTCGCCCTCCGCGCCGAGCCGCTGCGAGACCGGCACCGGCGCGTCGGTGAAGGTCAGCCGGGCGTGGTCGGTGCCGCGCACGCCCATGGTGTCGGAGGTGTCCTCCACGACCGCGCCGGCCGTGTCCCGGTCGACCAGCAGGGCGACGGTGCCCTCCTTGCCACGGCTTCCCTCCAGCCGGGCGAACAGCAGCCAGTAGTCGCAGTGCACCCCGAACGTGATCAGGTGCTTGGTGCCGGTGAGCAGGTAGCGGTCGCCGTCACGGCGGACCGAGGAGGTGATGTCGGCCCCGGTGCCGTTGCCGGGCTCGGTCAGGGTGAACGCCACCGAGATGTCGCCGGCGATCGACGGCTTGACGAACCTCTCCCGCTGGGCGTCGTCGGCGTACGGGTTCATCGCGCGCCAGGTGCCGTTGACCACGTGCACGACCATCCGGATCGAGGCGTGGGAGCGGGAGAAGACCTCCATCAGCTCCATCCACTGGGTGAAGCTCAGCCCCCGGCCGCCCAGCTCGCGGGGGGCGGCCAGCCCCAGGAACCCTCGCTCGCGCAGCTCGGCCCGCAGCCCGTCGGGCACCCGGCCCTCGGTCTCGATGCGCTCGGCCCAGGCCTCGCCCGGGCCCTCCACCCAGTCGGTAACCTCGGCGAGCAGGCGGCGTTGCTCGTCGTCGTCGATCCGGCTGCCGCGACCGTCCGCGGTCGTGGTCGACGCAGGGGTGGACGTCATGGGTCTCCTCTCGAGGGTCGCGGCGGCGACCCTCAGTCGCTGTCGGTGCGCTGCGGGTGCAGGGCCGACGCCTGCTGCTTGAGCTTGAACTTCTGGATCTTCCCCGCGGCGTTGCGGGGCAGTGCGTCGACGGGCTCGAGGCGCTCGGGCCAGTAGTGCTTGGACACGCCTGCGGCCTCCAGGAACCGTTGCATGCCGGCGAAGCCCAGGCGGTCGCCGTCGGCGTGTACGACGAACGCGCAGGCCCGTTCACCGAGCCGTTCGTCCGGCATCGCCACGATGGCCACGTCCTCGACGGCCGGGTGGGTGTAGAGCAGCTGCTCGATCTCCGAGACCGGCAGCTTCTCCCCGCCGCGGTTGATCACGTCGCGGACGCGACCGGTGATGCGCAGGTGCTCGTGGTCGTCCAGGGTGGCCAGGTCGCCGGTGCGGTACCAGTGGTCGTCGGTGAACGCCTCGGCCGTCAGGTCGGGGCGGCCGAGGTAGCCGTCGAACATGGTGGGGCCGGTGAGCTCCAGGTTGCCCTCCACGCCGGGTGGCACGCGCCGGCCGTGGTCGTCGACGACCCGCAGCCGCACGCCCGGCAGGGCGCGTCCGTCGGTCCCCCAGGCGTTCGCCGCCTGGTCGTCGGGCGCGGCCAGCGCCCCCAGGCCCGTCTCGGTGGTGCCGAACGCGCCGCACACCGCGGTGTCGAGCACCCGGGTGGCCCGCTCCGCCAGCGCCCGGGGCACCGCAGCCCCGGTGGCGACGAAGATGCGCAGCGACTCCGGCGCCGGCTCGCCGGCCTCGACGGCCTTGACCAGGTCGGTGAGGAACGGGGTGGCCGCCTGCACGAACGTGCCCTGCCAGCCCCGCAGCACCTCCAGCCCGCGGTGGGCGTCCCACACGCCCTGCACGATCTGGGGAACGCCCAGCGCGAAGGCCAACCACATGCCGTACAGGAAGCCGGTCTGGTGGGCCAGCGGCGAGGGGATGTAGACCGTGTCGGTCTCGCCGAGGCCGAGGTGCTCGATCTCCATCTGGGCCGCGCGGCTGAGCGTCGCGTGGCGGTGCTCCACGCCCTTGGGCTCACCGGAGGTCCCGGAGGTGAACAGCAGCTGGGCGACGTCGTCGGGTCGAGGGTCCCGCTCGTCGATGGCGGCCCGGTCGGGCTCGGTCCCGGTGACGACGTCGTACCACGCCCGCCAACCGGCCTGCGCGCCCGTGTTGCGGGGCATGCGCCGGGGTACGCCGCGGGTGCCGTGCACCACGACGACGTGCTCGGTGGGCAACGGCTCGGCGGTCTCGTCGAGCAGGGCGGCGATCTCGTCCGCGTACTGCCGGCCTCGGAAGTTGTCGATCGTCACCAGCACGCGCGCGCCCGCCCGGCGCAGCACGGTCTCGACCTCGCGCTGCCGGAAGATCGGCATGATCGGGCACACGACCGCCCCGATGCGCAGCGCGGCGACGGTGGCGACGACGAACTCCGAGCAGTTCGGCAGCTGCAGCGCCACCCGCTCGCCCGGCCCGACACCCAGCCGGAGCAGCTCGGTGGCGACCCGGTCGGCCCGCTGGTCCAGGGCGCCCCACGACAGGTGCCTGGTGCGGTCCCAGTGGGCGTCGACCAGGGCGAGCTGCTCGGGGTGCTCCCCGGCCCACCGCCGCACCCACGCGGGGCCGGTCATCTGCTCGGCGGTCGCGGGCGTGGCCGCCGGCCCGCGCACCGGCCGCGGCCTGGGCCGGGCCGGGGCCTTGTCCACGCCCATGTCGAGCCCGAGGGTCTGCATGGAGTCCAGGAACATCGGGTAGGAGATGCGGTAGGCGTGCGGGAAGGTCAGCGTGGAGCGTCCCTCCGCGGCGGCGGCGGCGACCGCCAGCGACATCAGCACCCGGTGGTCGTTGTAGCTCGACAGCGGCGCCCCGGTCAGCCTCTCGACGCCGTGGATGCGCAGGTCGGACCCGTCGAAGACGACGTCCCCGCCCATCGCGTTCAGCTGCAGCATCGCCACCACGCGGTCGGACTCCTTGAGCCGGACGTGCTCGACGTTGTGCAGCACCGTGTCGCCCTCCGCGGTCGCGGCCAGCGTGGACAGGACCGGCAACATGTCGGGTACGTCGCGGCAGTCGATCTCGGTGCCCTGCAGCCGGAGGCCCCCGTGCCGGATGCGGACGCCGGCGGCGTGCTCGTCGTACGCCATGGGCATCCCCATCCGGGCCAGGATGTCCAGCAGGCTCGCCTCGGGATGGTCGACACCGGAGGTCCGGGTGTGGTGCAGGCCGCGGAGCACGATGTCGGCGGGGTGGGTGCCGGCCGCGGCGAACCCGAAGGCCGCGGACCCGATGTCGGCCGAGGAGAGCCCTGCGCCGGCCACGCTCTGGTCGAAGGTGTAGAGCACCTTGTTGAGTGCGGGGTTGGTCGAGGGCTGCAGGGTGGCCGACACCAGGTCGGGGCCGACGGTCTTGCCCCCGGCGGCCACGTTGACGGCCTCGAGGGGCGTCGGGTGGACGGTGCCGGTGGCGTTCTGGACGGCGTTGGCCTGGAT
>JBOHDO010000088.1:0-6480 GCA_050699415.1 Marmoricola sp. | reverse complement strand
GACGGGTTCACCACGCTGAACCAGGTCTCGACGATCGGTGCGTTCCTGCTGGCGCTGTCGATGGTCCCGTTCTTCATGAACCTCTACAAGACCTCCCGGGCGCCGAAGGTCACCGTGGACGACCCGTGGGGCTGGGGGCGCACGCTGGAGTGGGCCACCGCCTGCCCCGCGCCGCGGCACAACTTCGTCTCGATCCCGCGGATCCGTTCGGACTCCCCGGCCTTCGAGCTGCACCACCCGGAGATCGCGGCACTGGAGTACGCCGACGAGGACGGGCTCGGTGCCGACGAGGTGCCGGTCGGTGGGCCACCACCGGGCGACTCCGACGATCCGACGTACCAGGAAAGGGGCGATGACCAGTGAAGTCCGAGACCTGGATCTTCGTTCTCTGCGCCGTGTTCTTCGCGATCGTGACGCCGGGCTACTGGTTCGCCTCCTACGACCCCACCGGCACTGCTGCCCTGACGATGACCACGTTGCTGATGACGCTGGTGTCGTTCTACCTGGGCTTCCACGCCACCCGGATGACGCCCCGCCCCGAGGACCGCAACGACGCCGAGATCGCCGAAGGCGCGGGGGAGCTGGGCTTCTTCCCGCCGTACAGCTGGTGGCCGCTGTGGTGCGGACTCGCCCTGGCGGTGATCGTCGTCGGCGTGGTGATCGGGTGGTGGCTGTTCATCATCGGGATCGGGCTGGGCGCGCTGGCGCTGCAGGGACTGATCTTCGAGTACTACCGCGGCGACCATGCCCACTGAGGCCCACTGAGGCCCACTGAGGCCCACTGACGCCCACTGAGCGCCCGGAGGCCGGGGGCCCGGGCGTGATCAGGATGTGACCATACACACGGGCTCGGGTGACGGGTCCGCGGCGAACTCGTTGCTAGGCTGGCGCCGCCCGCGACGAGTGCGGGCCTGTCCGACAGGGGGTCCAGGGTAGGTATGTTGCGTCGCTCGCCTCGCCCGGTGCTGGTCGCCGGCGCCGTGCTCACCACCTCCGTGCTCGCACTCGCGGGCTGCTCGACGAACCCGCTCTCCACCGACAAGGCCAAGCCGGCAGCGGCAACCTCCAGCCATACCACGCAAGCCGGGCAGCAGGACTTCAGCGGCCACGTTGACGTCAACGTCCGGCGGGCCGCGATGCACGTCAAGATCAACCGGGTGATGCGGGTCCAGGCCGACAGGGCGCAGCTGCAGAGGGTGTCGCTGACCAGCGACCACGGTCCGGTCCCCGGGAAGCTTGCCGGCAACGGCAGCTCCTGGCGCGCCACAGGGCTGCTGCGCACCGACACGGCGTACATCCTGCGTGCGCGGGCGGTGGACAACCACGGGGTCCGCAAGGACTTCACCCGGACGTTCCGCACGAGGAAGCTGACCCTCGACGAGCAGACCTACCCGAGCTTCTCGCCCACCGACGGCTCCACCGTGGGCATCGCCATGCCGGTCATCGTCCGCTTCGACGTGCCCGTCACGAAGAGGGCGAGCATCCAGCGGCACCTGCAGGTGCAGACCCAGCCGGCCCAGAAGGGCTCCTGGCACTGGATCAGCGACAACGAGGTGCACTGGCGGCCCAAGCACTACTGGAAGCCCGGCACCGACGTCACCGTCCGGGCCGACATCCGTAGCGTGCCCGCGGCGAAGGGGGTCTACGGTCAGCTCAACCGCAAGGAGACCTTCCACATCGGGCGTTCCCAGATCACCCGGGTCAACCTCGACACCGACCAGCTCACCGTGCACCGCGGCGGCCACGTGATCCGCACCATCCCGGTCAGTGCTGGCCAGGAGCCGGAGTTCACCACCCGGTCGGGCATCAAGGTGATCGTCGACAAGGAGCTCTCCACGCGGATGAACTCCGAGACCATCGGCATCAACCCCAACAGCGCCCAGGGCTACGACCTCAGCGACGTCAGGTACGCGATGCGGCTGACCTACTCGGGCGAGTTCCTGCACGCCGCACCGTGGTCGGTCGCCTCACAGGGCCACGCCAACACCAGCCACGGCTGCACCGGCATGAGCACCGCGAACGCGCACTGGCTCTTCGACAGCAGCCTGATCGGCGACCCGGTCGTCTTCACCGGCACGAACAAGCCGATGACGCTGACCAACGGCTTCGGCGACTGGAACGAGAGCTTCCGGCAGTACAAGGAGGGCTCGGCGCTGTAGCGCTGGCCCGGCTTGGGGTTTCGCAGGTGAACCTGGGAAAACCACCCCCCGGGCCAGCACATCAGTGCTTGTGCGTCAGGTCCTCGTCGTCGACGTCGTGCACGCCGTCGTACTGGTGGCCGTCGGCGGAGTGGCCCACCATGGGGGCCTGGTGCTCGGCCTCCTCGTCGGCGTGGTGGTGGCCCTCCTCGAGCTCGTCCCGGGTGGGTTTCTGCATGTTGGTGGCGAACCAGGCGCGTGAGAGCCTGGCCCGCAGCCGATCCTTCCGGGCGGTCGGGGAGGGGATACCACTGTCGTCGGTTTCGTCCGGGGCGGTGTAGACCTCGTCGCGCTCGCGAGCGGTGAGGGTGTAGGCCTCCGACTGTGCCAGCGGGAGGTGCTTCTCGCTGTAGCCGCCCTCGGGGTCGCGCACGATCACACCGCTCTCGTAGCCGTGCATCAGGTCATCGTTGTCCTTGCGCTGCAGCGCGATGCACCAGCGCTTGGCGATGATGAAGACCACGATCGGCAGCACGATCACCAGGATCCTCACCGACCGGGTGATCGTGTAGAGGTCCATGTGGAACACCTTGGCGAGGATGTCGTTGCCGCCCTCGGCCCACAGCACGCCGTACATCGAGATCATCGCGGCGATGAAGGCGGTGCGTGTCGGAGCGTTGCGCGGCCGCTGGAGCAGGTGGTGCTCACGTTTGTCCCCGGTGATCCACTGCTCCAGGAACGGGTAGAGCAAGACGATCACCAGCAGCACGATCGGGAAGACCTCGCCGGGCAGGAAGACGTTCCAGCTGATCGTGATGCCGAAGATATGGGTCTCCCAGTTCGGCATCAGGCGCAGCAGTCCCTCGGCGATCCCCATGTACCAGTCGGGCTGGGAGCCTGCGGTGACCTGCGAGGGGTCGTACGGCCCGAAGCGCCACACCGGGTTGATCGTGACGAAGGCGCCCAGCATGGCCGTGATGCCGAAGACCATGAAGAAGAAGCCGCCGGCCTTGGCCATGTACACCGGCATGAGCGGGAAGCCCACGACGTTCTTCTCGGTGCGTCCGGGGCCGGCCCACTGGGTGTGCTTGTGGTAGACGAGCAACAGCATGTGCGCGCCGATCAGGGCCAGCAACAGCCCGGGGATCAGCAGCACGTGCACGATGTACAGGCGCGGGATGATCATGTCGCCGGGGAACTGTCCGCCGAAGAGGAAGAACGACAGGTAGGAGCCGATCACCGGGGTGGACTCGATCATTCCGTCGGCGATGCGCAGCCCGGTGCCGGAGAGCAGGTCGTCGGGCAGTGAGTAGCCCGCGAACCCCTCGATGATGCCCAGCAGGAGCAGGACGCCGCCGATCAGCCAGTTGAGCTCACGCGGCTTGCGGAACGCCCCGGTGACGAAGGTCCGCAGCATGTGCATCAGCATCGCCGCGATGAACAGCATCGCCGCCCAGTGGTGCATCTGGCGCATCAGCAGGCCGGCTCGTACGTCGAAGGAGATGTGCAGCGTGGAGGAGTACGCCTGAGACATGTCGATGCCGCGCAACGGGCTGTAGGAACCCTGGTAGGTGGCCTCCTTCATGCTCGGGTCGAACCAGAGGCTGAGGAACACACCGGTGATCAGCAGGACCACGAAGCTCCACAGCGCGATCTCGCCGAGCATGAACGACCAGTGGTCGGGGAAGACCTTGCGGAGGTTCTTCTTGGCCAGCGCGCCGATGGCCAGCCGGTCGTCGGCCCAGGTACCCAGGCCGGCGAGCTTGGACGGCTGGTCCGGTGTGGCGGGCCGGTTGCCGTTGGTGGAGGTGGTTGCGCTCATGTCGTCGATCACCCACGTTCCCAGAAACTCGGACCGACCGGCTCGTGGAAGGGACTCTGTGCTGCGAGGTACCCCTCGGAGTCGACGTACAACGGCAGCTGGGGCAGCGGCCGCGCCGCAGGTCCGAAGAGCACCTTACCGTTGTCGGCGAGGTCGAAGGTGGACTGGTGGCAGGGGCACAGCACGTGGTGGGTCTGCTGCTCATACAGCGAGATCGGGCAGCCCACGTGGGTGCAGATCTTGGAGTAGCACAGGATGCCGTTGACGCTCCAGTTCTCCCGGCCCTTCGCCGGAGTGATGTCGTCGGGGTCCATGCGCACCAGGATGACCGCTGCCTTCGCCTTGGCATCGTTCAGCTTCGACCCGGAGTAGACCGGCTCGCCGTGGCTGTCCTTCTTGCCGAAGACGGACGGCTCGCCGTTGACCAGCTGGCCGACCTGCATGTCGCCGGGCTTGATCGCAGCGAAGTCGACGTCCTGGACGACCCGCATGCCCCGGCGCCACACGGTGTTGTAGTAGTGGCGGCCCGGCAGCGGGCCCAGGTCACGCAGCGCCACGATGGCGGGCAGGCCCAGCGCGCCCACGCCGATGAGCAGGGTGTTGCGGATCAGCGGGCGGCGCGCGATCCCGGAGTCGTCGACGCCGGCGTTGAACGCCGCGAGCGCCTCGGTGCGGTCCTCGTCGCTGGAGGAGGCCGGGTGCCGGTTCTCCACGATCTCGTGGTCGCTCATCAGCTTGCGGGCCCACTGGATCAGCCCGCAGCCCAGGCACAGCAGGGCCAGGGCCAGGCACAGCCCCAGCGAGACGTTCGACAGTCCCAGCCCCAGGACGGTGTCGCCCCCCGGACCGTTGGAGAAGGCGAAGTAGCACACGCAGAACAGCACCGAGAACCCGGCGGCGACCAGGAACAGCCGGGCCACCTGGCGCTCGGCCCGGCGCTCCGCAGCGGGGTCGACGTCGGTGGGCCGGGGCTGGTGGGGCGGCAGGCCGGGGTCCGGGACCGGGTCGTGGTCGGCCTGGACCGCGGGCTCGATCTCGTGCGAGGTTCCGTCGCTCATGAGTCGACCTCAGTCTTCTGCTTGCGCGAGCGGGCGGTGTGCGCGGCGATCCAGGCGGCCACGACCACCAGGAAGCCGATGCCCACGATCCACGCGACCAGGCCCTCGGTCACCGGGCCCAGCCCGCCGATGCTGAAGCCGCCGTAGTCCGTCGAGGCCGTGTCGCTCTTGACGTAGCCGATGATCGCCCGCTTCTCCTTGGGCGTGACCACATCGTTGGAGAAGACCGGCATCTGCTGGGGGCCGGTCTCCATCGCCTCGAAGATCTGGCGCGGGGTGTCCTGGGTGATCTTCGGGGCGAACCTGCCGGAGGGCAGGGCGCCGCCGTTGCCGGCGAAGTTGTGGCAGGCGGTGCAGTTGGTGCGGAAGAAGCCGCCGCCCTCGGAGATCTCCTTGGTGGAGAGGTTGGAGATGTCGGTCTGCGCCTTGGAGGGTACGGCGGGCCCGGGGCCGAGCGAGGCGATGTAGGCGCCCAGGGCCCGGATCTCCGAGGGCGAGTAGGTCGGCCGGTGCTTGACGATCTGGACGCCGGGCTGGGCGGCCGGCATCCGGCCTGTGCTGACCTGGAAGTCCACCGCGGCGGCGCCGACACCGGCCAGCGAGGGACCGAAGTTGCTGCCCCGCTTGGTCATGATGCCCTCGGCGTTCTTGCCGTGGCACGAGGCGCAGCCGACCTGGAACAGGGCGCGGCCCTTCGCGATCTCGCTCTGCGAGCTGGCATGCGCGTCGGCGTTCGCGTTGGCCGGGGCCAGCGCGGCGTACGCGCCGCCCGTGGCCAGCAGGCCCGCCAGCAGCACGGCCGGCGCGGCGAACCGGCTGCGCCGCCGGCTGGAGAGAGCCCCGAGCCCTCCCAGGACCAGATCCTGGGCCTTCCGGGGGATCAAGCGGTTGAGTCGCACAGGCAGTCCTATCGAGTCCGGCGCTATTGGATGAGATAGATGGTCGCGTACAGTCCGATCCACACGATGTCGACGAAGTGCCAGTAGTAGGACACCACGATCGCAGTGACCGCCTGCTCGTGGGTGAACTTGCGGGCCAGGAACGTTCGGCCGAGCACGAACAGGAAGGCGATCAGGCCACCGGTCACGTGGAGGGCGTGAAACCCGGTGGTCAGGTAGAACATCGTGCCGTAGCCGGAGGCCGGGATGGTGATGCCCTCGTGGATCATGTCCGCGTACTCGAAGGCCTGGCCGGCGACGAAGACCGAGCCCATCACGTAGGTGAGCACGAACCACTCGCGCAGCCCCCAACCGGAGACCCGCAGCAGCGAGCCCGACCGGCCCACCTGGCCCCGCTCGGCAGCGAACACACCCAGCTGGCAGGAGACCGAGGACAGCACCAGGATCGTGGTGTTCACCGAGGCGTACGGCACCTCGAGCTTGGCCGTCGACTGCGCCCACAGCTCGGGGCTGACCGCGCGGATCGTGAAGTACGCCGCGAACAGCGCGGCGAAGAACATCAG
>JBOHDO010000087.1:0-10996 GCA_050699415.1 Marmoricola sp. | reverse complement strand
GGTCAGCGGTGTGAGCAGCTGCTCGGCCGCCTCGTCCAGCCACTGGTGCAGGCGGTCCAGCTCCCCGACGAGCAGGTCACCGGCCTCGCTCCCGAGCCGATCGGTGCGACTGAGCGCCTCGTGGAAGGCGACCAGCTCCTGGTCCCGGTCGTCCCGAACCGCCTCCAGCGAGGCGATCTGGACCGAGATCTGGTCCACCTGACCGGCCGCGACCCGGCCCGCAGCAGCGGTGATACTGGCTCGCAGGGTCTCCGCGCGGCCGTGGCGTGCGCGGTCGAGCAGGGCGGCTTCCAGGTCGGCCAGCCCGCCCGCGACCCACCCGGCCCGGCCGTCAGTCACCCTGGCCTGCAGCGCCGTGCGCGCCGAACACGGGTAGATCGCAGGTGTCCGGCCAAGCACGGTACGGGCGGCGTCACGGACGAAGGTGCTGGCCTCCTGCAGCTCCTCTGGGGAGAGCAGGTCCACCTTGTTCAGCACCACGATCACCTCGACGGACAGCTCGGCGAACCGGCGCAGCAGGTCGGCCTCGCTCTTCGACATCGGGGCGTCCGCGGTGAGCACGCACACGGCCACATCCATGGCCCCGAGCGCCGCCGAGGCCGTCTCGGAGTTGTGCTCGATGATCGACCCCATGCCGGGGGTGTCGACCAGGACCAGCCCCGGATCCGGCATGCGCTCGAGCATCACCCGGACCTCTGCGACCTTCTTCCGGTTCCAGCCGTTCCCGGCCTGCGTGACGTACGCCGCCAGCTCGTCAAGAACGGCCTGCTCGGTGGTCCCATCCAGGAAGTCGACCTCCAGCCGCTCTGGCGAGCCCTGGCGGACCACGGTCTGCAGCGCGGTCACCGGAGTCACCCCGCTCGGCAGTAGGCCACGGCGGATCAGGGCATTGACCAGCGTGGACTTGCCGCGTTTGGCCTCACCCCCGACCAACACGCGCAGGTCCCCGGCATCCAGCCGGACCGCGAGCCCGGCCAGCTGCTCACGCCACGGCTCCTCGCACACCGTCTCCAACGCGGCCAGCACGGTGGAGACCTCGTACGTCGATGCGACCACGGGCGGCCTCCTACCTGTCTCGGTAGGGACCGTTGGTGACAGCGTCACGGATATGCGGCGGGCCCCTCCGCCTACCGAACAGGTTATCGCAGGCAGGCTGTCGGCCAGAGTGACGGCCAACCGTCCCGACTCAGCAGGCCCACGATCGCTTCCCGGGTCCACTGGTGCGGCCGCGGTGTCCTGTCGATGCCAGCGCGGTCAGCCCGGTCTGGTCCTCGCACGTGCTGGTGGTCTCGGCAGCCTCCCGCCGCCCCGGAGGCCTCGCTCCTGCGGCAGGATGGACATGTGACCCACAGCGACGACCTCGAACGCCTCGGCGAGTCCACCCAGCGGCTGTTGCACACCGTCGCATCGATCTCCGGCCCCGAGTGGACGGCTCCCAGCGTGCTGCCGGGCTGGTCCCGGGCCCACGTGGTGGCACACCTTGCACTCAACGCGGAGGGCATGGCCGGAGCGGTGGCCGCGGTCCTGCACGGCGGGAGCTCCCCCCTCTACACCTCGAACGAGGACCGCGACGGCGACGTCGAGAAGCTGTCGGGCGAGCCGTCGGCCGTGGTCGGAGAGCGACTCGAGCGAGCCTCCGGCCGGCTCGGTACGGCGCTTTCGGCCCTGACCCCGGACCTGATGGATGCGGAGATCGAGCGCACTCCCGGAGGCCCCCGGTTCCCGGTGCAGGGGCTGGCACGCACACGTCGCCGCGAGGTCGAGGTGCACCACGCCGACCTCGGCCTCGGCTACACCCATGGAGACTGGCCCACGGACTTCGCCATCGAGCTCATCGAACGGGTCGCCCACGACCGGGCGGGCCAAGGACCGCTGACGCTTCGTGCCAGCGACGCCGGCCGGCAGTGGAGCCTCGGCGAGCCCGGTGGCACCAGTGTCAGCGGGACGGTGCGCGACCTCGGGTGGTGGCTCTCCGGACGTGGCGGAGCCGACTCCCTCGCCCCTGACCCCGGCGACGTACCGTCGCTCGGCCGCTGGCGCTGAGGTCAGGCTTCGGAGGTCGCGTCGTCGGCATCCGGCTCCTCGTGGGTACCCGGCCGCGGTGCCCACGGCAGCTCCCTGGCCGGGCGTACCACGACCAGCCGGTCGCCGCGCGACAGCTGGGTGACGGTCGGTTCGTAGTAGCGGTAGACCTTCTCGTCGCGCACCACCGCGATGACCTGGTCGGGTAGCGACTGCGGCGCCTTGCCCAGCTCCGAGACCAGCAGGTCCCGCTCGGCCACCTCCAGGCCCGCGCCGTAGGTGAGCAGGTCCTCCATCACCGCCCCCAGCGTCGGGGAGACCGAGGACAGGCCCAGCAGCCGGCCGACCGCGTCGGAGCTGGTCACCACCGAGTTCGCCCCGCTCTGCTGGACCAGCGGCACGTTGTCGCGCTCGCGCACGGCGGCGACGATGTTGACCTCCGGGTTGAGCTGGCGCACGGTCAGCGTCGCCAGGACCGCGGTGTCGTCCCTTGCGGTGGTCACGACCACCTGGCTGGCGCGCTCGACTCCGGCACGCCGCAGCACCTCCCGCCTGGTGGCATCCCCGGTGACGACGGCCAGGCCATCGGCATGGGCGTCGTCGAGGGCGACGCTGCTCGGGTCGACCACGACGATCGCGCCCCGGTCGACGCCGTTGCCCACCAGGGTGTTGGCGGCGCTGCGGCCCTTCGTCCCGTAGCCGATGACCACGACGGGCTGGTCCATGTTCCTCCTCCATCGTGCGACCCGGAACAGCTCGCGCCCCTGCGTGGCCAGCACCTCCAGTGTGGTGCCGATCAGCAGCACCAGGAAGCCGATCCGCAAGGGCGTGATGACGAACGCGTTGATCAGTCGCGAGTGCACCGCCACCGGGGTCAGGTCGCCGTACCCCGTGGTGCTCAGCGTGACCGTGGAGTAGTAGATCGAGTCGACCAGGTCCACACCGGGATGTCGCAGGTCGCCGGCGTCCCGGTAGCCGTGCCGGTCCAGGAAGACCAGGAGCACGGTGAAGACCAGGATCGCCAGCGCCAGCAGCAGACGGCGGCCGAGCGCCCGCCACGGCGAGCGTTCGGGCGTGGGAAGTCGGATGTCGCTCCAGGGCTCCGACAAGGCACCGGTGAAGGGCATCTACCCGGCTCCTTCGCCACCGGCGCCGCGCTCGCCCGCGCAAGCCGTGTCCCTGGTCCTCCGCATTCGCCACAGCATGGCACGGCCCGGCCGGGAGCCGACGGAGGCGCCTCCTCAGCGGCGGCGAAGCGGGAGAACTCGTGCCCCACCCGAACGGGGACCGCAGGTGGCCGCCACCGTGATGCAGCCATCGCACCAGCGCTGCAGCACGACCCAGTCCCCCGCCTCCGGGAGGCGGCTGCGGTCCCGGGCGACCACGGCGAGCATCCTGCCCGCAAGACTCGCGCGCACCGTGCCCCGGTCGGTCAGCACCTCGAAGACGCCGGTCTCGACCCCGACGACGCACCCGACCCACGGGTCGGCGGGAACCACGCGCTCAACGGTCATGCCGCTCCTGCTCCACCGCGTCAATGTACGTCGGCCGGCACGGCGCTGCACGCCAAATACCACCCACTGGCGGGGCGGCCGGGTCGAGCGCCGGAAGACTCACCACGCGCCGGTCACCTCGCCCGCAGCCGCACCACGGTGCCCTCGTCCTGGCCCTCCGACTCGTCCTCCGAGGGCCGCTCGCCCTCATCATCGGTGTCCGGGTCGCGCCACGGCAGCGCCGCCAGCAGCCTCCGGCGCAGCTCACTGCGCGCCCGGGCCGTCTCCTTCTGCGGCCAGATCCTGTCGCACGAGGCGTTCAGCGCCGCCCCGATCAGCACCGCGATCGCCAGCAGGTACAGCCAGAGCAGCACCACGATCGGGGCAGCCAGGGGGCCGTAGATCGACGTGGAGTCCCCCGAGGTCGCGATCAGGAAGATCCGCAGCAGCGCCGAGCCGAAGACCCAGCAGAACATCGAGAACATCGCGCCCGGCAGGTTGTAGCGCCACGACGTCCTCACCGGCACCGACACGTGGTACAGGGTCGCCAGGAAGCAGATGCCCAGCGCCAGCACGATCGGCCAGTAGAGCGCGTGCAGCAGCTGCAGCCGGGCGGGCAGCCACTCCCGCACCAGCGTCGGACCGGCCACCACGAGCGGCACCGTGACCACCCCCGTGACCATGCCCATCACGTAGAGCAGGAACGACAGGGCCCGGGTCCGCACGATGCCGCGACGCCCGCCCAGGTCATACATGATCGTGATCGTGTCCACGAACACGTTCAGTGCCCGCGAGCCCGACCAGAGCGCAAGCACGAAGCCGATCGACACCACGTCGTACCGACCACCCGCCAGCACCTGGTCCAGGGTCGGCTGGATGATGCTGTGCACCGTCTCGGGGGTCAGCGCACGGCCCGCGAGCTCCAGCACCGTGTCGCGGACCTCGCTCACCTGGCTGTCGCTGAACCTGGAGAACACATAGCCGATCGAGCCCGCGAGCGCGAAGATCAGCGGCGGCAGCGACAGCACCGCGAAGAACGCGGCCTCGGCTGCGAGACCCGTCACGCGGTTGCGCAGGCAGGTGTCGACGGTGGCGACCGTCAGCCGCCAGAGCCTGTGGCGGAGCGCCTCGAGTGCGGACCGCACCGGGGCACTCCTGTCCGCAGCCATGGATTCACCGTACGAGGTGAACACACCGGATTGCGGGATTGGCGGGCCGCGGACGCGTGACCCGGCTGCCCCCGGTGCTGCAGCTTCACAACCGAAGCTGGCGTGAAACCTGGGACGACTCAGCTCAGCTCGAGCCCCGGGTAGAGCGGGTGCGCGTCCAGCAGCTCGGCGGACTCGGCCCTGACCCGGTCGGCCACGCCGTCGGCCAGGGCGTACGACGCCTTCGACGGTGCACCCGCCTTCGTGGTGCCCGGAGTCGTGTCCGAGAGCACCTCGACGATCAGCCCGGCCACCTTGTCGAACTCGTCGTGGCCGAAGCCGCGGCTGGTCAGCGCCGGCGTACCCAGGCGGATGCCCGAGGTGTACCAGGCGCCGTTCGGGTCCCGTGGCACCGAGTTGCGGTTGGTCACCACGCCCGCATCCAGCAGCGCGGACTCGGCCTGGCGGCCCGTCACCCCGAAGGAGCTGACGTCCAGCAGCACGATGTGGTTGTCGGTACCGCCCGTGACCAGCGTCGCCCCCCGCGACATCAGGCCCTCCGCGAGCGACTTCGCGTTGTCGACGATGTTCCGGGCGTAGCTGTGGAACGACGGCTGCCGCGCCTCGGCGAGCGCGACCGCCTTCGCGGCCATCACGTGGCCCAGCGGGCCACCCAGCACCATCGGGCAGCCCCGGTCCACGTCGCCGGCGAACTCCTCCTGCGCGAGCACCAGGCCGCCCCGCGGGCCCCGCAACGACTTGTGGGTGGTCGTGGTGGTGATCTGGGCGTGCGGCACCGGGTCCTCGTCGCCGGTGAACACCTTGCCGGCGACCAGGCCGGCGAAGTGGGCCATGTCGACCATCAGCGTGGCACCGACCTCGTCGGCGATCTCGCGCATCTTCGCGAAGTTCACCCGTCGCGGGTACGCAGAGTAACCGGCCACGATCACCAACGGCTTGAACTCGCGCGCCTTCGCGGCCACGGCGTCGTAGTCCAGCAACCCGGTCTCCGGGTCGGTGCCGTACTGCTGCTGGTGGAACATCTTGCCGCTGATGTTCGGCCGGAAGCCGTGGGTGAGGTGCCCGCCCGCGTCCAGCGACATGCCGAGCAGCCGCTGGTTGCCGAGCTCGTGGCGCAGCGACTCCCAGTCCTCCTCCGACAGCTCGTTCACGTTCTTCGCGCCCAGCCGCTCCAGCGCCGGCGACTCGATCCGGTGCGACAGGATCGACCAGAAGCCGACCAGGTTGGCGTCGATTCCCGAGTGCGGCTGCGCATACGCGTACGGCGCCCCGAACAGCTCGCGCGCATGCTCGGCAGCGAGCGCCTCGACGGTGTCGATGTTCTGGCAGCCGGCGTAGAACCGGTGACCGATGGTGCCCTCGGCGTACTTGTCGGACAGCCAGGTGCCCATGGCCAGCAGCACGGCCGGGGAGGCGTAGTTCTCCGAGGCGATCAGCTTCAGCGACGAACGCTGGTCGGCCAGCTCCTTGCGTGTGGCGTCGGCCACACGGGGCTCCACGGCCGCGATCACCTCGAGGGCGGCGTCGTAGGCGGTGGAGGCGGTCTTCGCGAGCGCCTCCGGGTCCGCGGACCCACCGGGAACCGGCTGGTCAGAGGGGCTGGACGGGTTCGCTGAGGGGTTCGCGCGGCTGGCCGGTTCGCTCATGATCGACAGCCTAGAACCCGGCCCGTCGCCGCGGGTAGGCCCGACCGGGCGGTTCACATTACGGACAGCCATCTCATTGCACGAGATTCCGGTTTGTGGAACCTTCGTCCGGCCCTTGAGACTGTGAGGCGTGATCAGCGCGGAAACAACGACCCGGCTCGTGGCTCGTCGCCACGTGGACCTGGGACGCACCCGCAGCATGATGTGTCGCTCCGGCCGCTGACAGCCCCTCCCCCGGAGCGCGGGCACCCGACACCGCCGTCGGCGAGCCCGCCTCTCCCCCAGCGACCAGACCTCCCGAGGACACCATGACGCAGACCCCCGTTCGAACCGCCACGCAGCACACAAAGCCGCGCACCCGCCGGCCCCGCGGAGAGGGCCAGTGGGCCCTGGGCTACTCCGAGCCGCTCAACGGCAACGAGCAGCAGAAGAAGGACGACGACGCGCTGCACGTGCGCGACCGCATCCTCAACATCTACTCGAAGTACGGCTTCTCCTCGATCGACCCGGCCGACCTGCGTGGCCGGTTCCGCTGGATGGGCCTCTACACCCAGCGCCGCCCCGGCATCGACGGCGGCAGGACCGCGGTGCTGGAGCCCGAGGAGCTCGAGGACGAGTACTTCATGATGCGGATCCGTTCCGACGGCGCACTGCTGGACGCAGCGGCACTGCGCACCATCGGTGGCATCTCCACCGAGTTCGCCCGCGGTACGGCGGACATCACCGACCGCGAGAACATCCAGCTGCACTGGGTCGACATCCGCAACGTCCCCGAGATCTGGGACCGACTGGCCGGCATCGGGCTGCACACCACCGAGGCCTGCGGCGACTGCCCGCGCGGCTTCCTCGGCTCCCCCGTCGCCGGCGTCGCCGAGGACGAGATCATCGACGGCACCCCGGCGCTGCAGGAGATCAAGCGGCGCTACATCGACAACCCGGAGTTCTCCAACCTTCCCCGCAAGTACAAGACCTCGGTCTCCGGGCACCCGTCCTTCGACGCCTGCCCGGAGATCAACGACGTCTCCTTCGTCGGCACCGTGCACCCCGAGCACGGCCCCGGCTTCGACCTGTGGGTCGGCGGCGGGCTCTCGGTCAAGCCGATGTTCTCCCAGAAGATGGGCGTGTGGATCCCGCTGGAGCGGGTGCCCGACGTGTGGGAGGGCGTCACCTCGATCTTCCGCGACTACGGCTACCGCCGACTGCGCAACAAGGCCCGGCTGAAGTTCCTGGTCGCGGACTGGGGCGTCGAGAGGTTCCGGGAGGTGCTGGAGAACGAGTACCTCCGCGAGCGGCTGGTCGACTGCGACTCCCCCGAGCGGGCCACCCGCAGCGGCGACCACATCGGCGTCCACCGGCAGAGGGACGGGAAGTTCTACCTCGGCGTCGCCCCCACCGTGGGCCGGGTCAGCGGCGAGATGATCACCGCGCTGGGCGAGCTGGTGGAGAAGTACGGCGCGGCCGGCGTGCGGCTCACGCCGTACCAGAAGCTGGTGGTGATCGGGGTCGACGAGGACAGCGTGGAGCCGCTGGTCGACGACCTCACCGCGCTGGGCCTGTACACCCGCCCCTCGGTGTGGCGGCGCTCGGCGCTGTCGTGCACCGGGATCGAGTTCTGCAAGCTCGCCATCGTGGACACCAAGAAGCGCGCGGCGGCCCTGATCGACGAGCTGGAGAAGCGGTTCCCCGACCTCGACGTCCCGATCACGGTGACCTTCAACGGGTGCCCGAACGCCTGCGCACGCACCCAGGTGGTCGACATCGGCCTGAAGGGCCAGCTGGTGATGGACGAGCACGGCAACCAGGTCGAGGGCTTCCAGGTCCACCTCGGCGGCGGCATCGGCCTCACCCAGGGCATGGGCAAGAAGCTGCGCGCCCACAAGGTGACCAGTGCCGGGCTCGACGACTACGTCACGCGGGTCGTCGAGGGCTTCCTCGCCAGCCGCCACGAGGGCGAGTCGTTCGCGGCCTGGGTGGACCGGGCCGACGACGACCAGCTGCGGGCCGAACACGAGCTGGTGGACGCCTGACATGACCGCCCTGACCACGCTCTCGGCCCGGGCCTTCCGGGGCTCGGCCACCGAGGGGCGCGACCCCGAGGAGCTCAAGGCGCTGGTCCACCACGTCGGCGCCGAGCTCGAGCTGGCACCGGCCGAGGACATCGTGGAGTGGGCGGCGGCCACGTTCGGGGAGCGGTTCTGCGTCACCTCGTCGATGGCCGATGCCGTCCTGGCCCACGTGGCCTCGCAGGTCGCCCCGGGGATCGATGTGGTGTTCCTCGAGACCGGCTACCACTTCGCCGAGACGACCGGCACGCGTGACGCGGTGGCGGCCACGCTGCCGGTCAACGTGGTCGACGTGACACCGGAGCAGACCGTGGCCGAGCAGGACGCGGCGTACGGGAAGGACCTGTTCGCCCGGGACCCCGACCTGTGCTGCGCGCTGCGCAAGGTGCAGCCGCTCACCCGCCTGCTCAGCGGCTACGACGCGTGGGCGACGGGACTGCGCCGTGCGGAGACGCATAACCGCGTGATCGCCCCGGTCGTTGGATGGGACGAAAGCAAGCAGATGGTGAAGGTCTCGCCGCTGGCCAGGTGGAGCGACGAGGACGTGGAACGGTACATCGCCGAGAACGACGTCCTCGTCAACCCACTGCAGTACGACGGCTACCCGTCGATCGGCTGCTGGCCGTGCACGCGCCGGGTCAACCCCGGCGAGGACCCGCGGTCGGGCCGGTGGGCCGGCACCAACAAGACCGAGTGCGGCATCCACCGGTAGCCGCAGCACGAAGCAGGAACACGCCAGCGACAACGGAGTCGTGGAGCATGGCACGAAGGGAGAAATCGCCATGACGGCCCCAGCCCTGATCGCACTGGCACACGGCAGTCGCGATCCCAGGTCCAAGGCAACCATCGAGGCCCTCGTCACGGAGGTACGCCGGCTGCGCCGCGACCTTCCCGTCGAGACCGCCTTCCTCGACCACGCCCGGCCGCGGTTCAACACCGTGGTCGACCGGCTGCACCGCAAGGGCCACGAGGAGATCGTGGTCGTCCCGCTGCTGCTCAACGAGGCGTTCCACGCCCGGGTCGACGTACCCTCCGCGATCGCGGAGGCCAGCTCCCGGCACGAGGGCCTGCAGATACGGGCGACCGACATCCTCGGTCTGGAGACCAGCTTCCTCGGCGTGCTCGACCAGCGGCTGCGCCAGGCACTGCGGGCCGCCCGCGTCATGGAGCTGGACGCACTGGTGCTGGCCGCCGCCGGATCCTCGGACCCGCTGGCCAACCAGGCCGTGGCCAGGATGGCCCGGGTGTGGGGGACCCACCACCACCTCCCGGTGACCGCGGCGTACGCCTCGGCCGCTCCCCCCGCGACCGGCGAGGCCGTGCGCGCCTTCCGCCGCGAGGGGCGGCGCCACGTGGCGGTCGCCTCGATGTTCCTCGCGCCCGGCTTCCTCACCGACCGGGCGACCGAGCTCGCCCTCGAGGCAGGTGCCGTGGCCGTCTCCCCTCCGCTGGGAGCCGACACCGTCCTTGCCCGCACGATCCTGGCCCGGTACGCCGTCGGGGCGGTGGAGCTGGTCCCGGTCTGAGCTGGGGTCGCTCTCCCAGGTTGAGAACCCGGCAAAGCGGTCAGCGCACCAGCCGGCCCAGCAGCCGCTCGATCTCGGCGGCGGGGTCGTCGGTGATGCCGCCGTGCACCGGGCCGGGCTGGACCACCGTGGAGCGCGGGGCGGTGAGGAAGCCGAACCGGACGCCCCGGGGCCGGGTGGCGACCTCGCCCGCGGCGGGGTCGGCCCCGCAGACTGCGGCGACGAAGCCCAGCGCCTGGTCCAGCGCGGCGAGGTCGAGGTCCGGATCGAGGGCGAGCACCCGACCCCGGTCGACCGCGCACTCGCAGGACAGGAAGCCCGCCTGCTGGCAGTAGAGCACCAGGCCGACGTTGACGAACTCCTCCCGGTCCACCCGCGGCACGCAGCGCAGCACCACGTACTGGTAGGCCAGCTGGGCACGTGGGGGTGAGCTCATGCCACCGCTCGCCGTGGCAGCCAGGGACGACCGTGGTCCAGCCGGGCCTGCAGGAAGCTCCGGTACGCCGACCGCAGCTGCCCCGGTGCCTCGGCCCCGGCCACCGGTCGCAGCCACACGTCCGGGACCTCGGCGAGCACCTCCTCGAGCGCGTCGCCGTCGACCATGCCGGCCATCTCGGCATCGACTGCGGCCACGCCGTCGACGTACGCCGACAGCACGTGCTCGTCCAGCGACCACGGCTGCAGCGCGAACCGCTCCGGGTCGGTCACCCCGCCGGCCCAGCCGTGGTGAAAGTACAGGCTGGCGCCGTGATCGATGAGCCACAGGTCGCCGTGCCACACCAGCAGGTTCGGGTTGCGCCACGAGCGGTCCACGTTGGCGACGTACGCGTCCAGCCACAGCACCCGGGCAGCGAGGTCCGGGGCGACCCTCTCGCTCGGGTCGAACCCGAAGGAGCCGGGCAGGAAGTCCACGCCGAGGTTGAGCCCCGGGCTGGCGCTGAGCAGGTCCTGGACCTCCTCGTCGGCCTCATAGCGCGCGATGGCCGACGGCAGCTCGACCGCCACCAGCCGAGGGGTCGCGAGGCCGAGTCGACGGGCCAGACCGGCGACCACCACCTCCGCGACCAGCACGGCCGG
>JBOHDO010000086.1:0-10758 GCA_050699415.1 Marmoricola sp. | reverse complement strand
TGCCGCGCAGATGGACGGCGCGATCCTCGTGGTCGCCGCCACCGACGGCCCGATGCCGCAGACCCGTGAGCACGTGCTGCTCGCGCGCCAGGTCGGTGTGCCGGCGATCGTGGTCGCCCTGAACAAGTGCGACATGGTCGACGACGAGGAGCTCATCGAGCTCGTCGAGATGGAGGTCCGGGAGCTGCTCTCGGAGTACGAGTTCCCCGGCGACGACATCCCGGTGGTCCGTGTGGCGGCGTTCCCGGCCATGCAGGGCGACGAGAAGTGGGGCAAGTCGATCGTCGAGCTGATGGAGCAGGTCGACAGCTACATCCCGACCCCGGAGCGCGACACCGAGAAGCCGTTCCTGATGCCGGTCGAGGACGTCTTCACCATCACCGGCCGGGGCACCGTGATCACCGGGCGGATCGAGCGTGGGATCGTCAAGGTGAACGAGGAGGTCGAGCTGATCGGCATCCGCGAGGGTTCGCAGAAGACCACCGTCACCGGCATCGAGATGTTCCGCAAGCTGCTCGACGAGGGCCAGGCGGGCGAGAACGTCGGGCTGCTCCTGCGCGGCACCAAGCGCGAGGACGTCGAGCGCGGCATGGTGGTGATCAAGCCGGGCAGCAACACCCCGCACACCAACTTCGACGCCAGCGTCTACATCCTGTCGAAGGAGGAGGGCGGCCGGCACACGCCGTTCTTCAACAACTACCGTCCGCAGTTCTACTTCCGGACCACGGACGTGACCGGTGTGGTGACACTGCCCGAGGGGCGCGAGATGGTCATGCCCGGCGACAACACCGACATGGCGGTCGAGCTGATCCAGCCGATCGCCATGGAGGATGGCCTCCGGTTCGCGATCCGCGAGGGTGGCAGGACCGTGGGGGCCGGACGGGTCACCAAGATCACCAAGTGATCTGACAGCAACAGCACAGAACCCCGGGTCGGTCGGCCCGGGGTTCTGTGCTTCGTTCCTCCCGCGGGAGGAGTCGCGGCATGTGCTCCGGGCGCTACTGTCGCGCCATGACCCGCGGCTACGAGGACCGCGTCGTACCCCTGCTCGCAGTGGGCACGATCGCGGTCGCGGCCTTCTCCGACCCCGGGAGCACGCTCGGCGTGGTGTTGCTGGTCGTCGGGGGCGTGATCCTCAGCGTCGGCATCCTCGGCCCGCTCCCGTTGCAGCTGGCCACGCCGGCAGTGATCCTCGCGGTGGGTGCGGCGCTGGTCGGCGGCCACCTCGAACCGGGCCTGTTCCTGGTCTCGCTGCTGGCACTCGAGCTGACCGCCTCCCTGCGGTTCACCGTCACCACGGGCGTGCTGCTGGCTGCCCTGGTCGTCACTCCCTGGGCGATCGACCTCGCCAACCCGGAGGTCGACCTGAGCGCGGCGATCTGGACGCTCGGCATCGTCTTCCCGGCCGCGCTCGGCTGGGGGCTGCAACGCCAGCACCGGCTCACCGAGGAGCTGGAGAAGGCGAGGTACGCGCTCGCGGAGCGGGCCGTCAGCCAGGAACGGCAGCGGATCGCCCGGGAGGTGCACGACCTGGTCGGCCACGGCCTGGCTGCGGCCCTGGTGCAGGTGGCCAGCGCCCGGCACGTGCTGCACCGCGACCCGGACTCCGCCGACGAGGCGCTGGCGCACGCCGAACGCATCGGGCGAGCCAGCATGTCGGAGCTGCGTGCCACGGTGCAGTTGTTGCGGGAGGACGCCGCCGACGACGGGCGGGCCCTGCCTCGCCTGACGGAGCTGGACTCCCTGGTGGCGGACGCCCGGGCGCAGGGGCTCGAGGTCTCCCTGTGTACGACGGGCGACCCGGCCGCGGTCGACCCCGTTGTCGGCCTCGCCCTGGTGCGGATCGGGCAGGAGGCGCTGACCAACGCGGTCCGGCACGCGCCGCGGTCACGCACCGTGGTCTCCGTGGCCGTCTCCCTGGAGGACGCCAGCCTGGAGGTGACCAGCCACGGCGCCGCCCCGGCCGCGGCGCGGCACGACGGCTTCGGCCTGGTGGGCATGCGGGAGCGGGCCCAGCTCGTCGGTGGGTACGTCGAAGCCGGGCCCGCCGATGACGGCTGGCGGGTCTGCTGCAGGGTGCCCCTGGACACCGGAGGGGCGACGTGATCAGGGCGGTGCTGGTCGACGACCAGGAGATCGTGCGCAACGGACTGGCCCGGATCCTCGGCCCGGAGGACGGCTTCGAGGTGGTCGCCGAGTGCGGGGACGGAGACGAGGTGGCCGCAGCCGTGTCCGAGCACCTTCCCGACCTGGTCCTGATGGACCTGCGGATGCGCCGTGTGGGCGGCATCGAGGCGACCCGGGAGCTTGCCCGGCTACCGCAGCCCCCCGCGGTCCTCGTGGTGACCACGTTCGACGAGGACGACCTGCTGTGGGGGGCGATCGAGGCCGGGGCGGCGGGGTTCGTGCTCAAGGACACCCCCGCCCGCGACCTGCTTGCGGCCGCCCGGGCGGTGGCCGGGGGAGGTGCCTGGTTCGACCCGCAGGTGACGCCTCGTGTGCTCGCCGGCTACCGGCGCCGGGTGGCACCGGCCGAGCGCGAACGCCAGCGGCTGGCGGAGCTGACCGACCGCGAGCACGGCGTACTCCGGCTGATGGCCCGCGGCCACACCAACCGCGAGATCGCGGCTGAGCTGCACCTGGGTGAGACCACGGTGAAGACCCACGTCGGCAACATCTTCCTCAAGCTCGACGCCCGCGACCGGGCGGCGGCGATCGTCTACGCGTTCGACCACGGCGTCGTCGGCGGCGACTGACTCCTACCCCGGCAGGAGCCGGACAGGGCACCGCAGGCGGATCCGTGGCCCCCTCCTGACGAAGCACGATCGGGGCATGACAACGACCATCACGGCTGCGATCAGGCCGACACCGTCCACCACAGATCCGGTGATCGCCGCGCACGGCCTGGCGAAGGGCTACGGCGACCGCCGGGTGCTCACCGGGCTCGACCTGGAGGTACGCCGGGGCGAGATCTTCGGCATCCTCGGTCCCAACGGGGCCGGCAAGACCACCACCGTGGAGATCCTCCAGGGACTGCGCGCCCCCGACGGTGGCCGTGCCAGCGTTGTGGGGCTCGACCCGGCCACCGATGCGGACCGTCTCCACCGCCGGGTGGGCTGCCAGCTGCAGTCCTCCGCCCTCCCCGAGCGGATGCGGGTCGACGAGGCGCTGAGGCTGTTCGCCCGGCTGGCCGGGGACGTCGTGGACTGGCGTGGGCTGATGGCCGAGTGGGACCTCGCCCGGCTGGCCCGTACGCCGTACCGCGGTCTGTCCGGCGGCGAGCAGCAGCGGCTGTTCCTGGCGCTGGCCCTGGTCAACGACCCGGAGCTGGTCTTCCTCGACGAGCTCACCCAGGGCCTCGACCCGGCGGCACGGCGGTCGACCTGGCGGCTGGTCGAGCGGGTCCGTGACCGCGGCACCACGATCGTGCTGATCAGCCACTACATGGACGAGGTCGAACGGCTGTGCGACCGGGTCGGGGTACTCGCGGGCGGGCGGATCGACCAGGTGGGTACGCCGGACGACCTGGTCGGTGTGAGCGGCGGCCTGGTCCGCACCCGCTTCACCGGGCGGCCGGGACTGACCAGCGACCTGACCGGCCTGCCCGGCGTCGACAGCGTCGAGACCGACGGAGGCCGGTGGACGGTCGCCGGCGACGGCGGCTCGCCGGTCCACGTGGCCGCGCGGCTGGCCGAGCTGGACGTCTTCCCGCAGGACCTGCGGGTCGACCGGCCCACCCTGGAGGACGTGCTCTGTTCGCTGGCCGGAGAGGAAGTGTCGTGATGAGCGAGCTGGTGGCGCTGACCAGCGCCGAGGCGCGGTTGTACGTGCGGGACTGGGGGAGCCTGGTGTTCTCGTTCCTCTTTCCCCCGATGATGATGCTGATCCTGGCGGGCGTCTTCGCCGCCGACAGTGGCCCGGGGTCCCCGTTCGGCGGGTTCTCCGGCGACGACTACTACGTCGTGTCCTACGTTGCGGTGCCGATCGCCTCGATCGCGCTGACCGGGCTGCCGGTGATGCTCGCCGGCTACCGCGAGCTGGGCGTGCTCAAGCGGTTCGGTGCCTCCGGTGTCCGGCCGCTGCCGGTGATCGCGGCCCAGGGCCTGGTCTGCCTGCTCAGCGTGCTGCTCGGTGCGGTCGCGGTGCTGCTCGTCGCCGCCCCGGTGTACGGCGTCCAGGCGCCGCAGGACCCCGCGGCCGTCGCGGTCTTGCTGCTGCTGGGCACGGCGATGATGCTCAGCCTCGGGATCGCCCTGGGGCTGGCCGCGACCTCGGTCCGGGTGGCGAACGCGGTGGGCCTGAGCAGCTTCTTCCCGCTGTTCATCCTCGGTGGCGGCGGGCCTCCGACCGGTGTGATGCCGAGCGGCATGCAGCACCTGTCGGAGTGGCTGCCCTTCACCCCGGTCGTGCACGGCCTTCGGCAGGCCTGGCTCGGCGGTGTCCTCCCGGGCGAGGACCTGGTCCGCATCGCCGGCTGGCTGGTGGTCGGAACGCTGCTGGTGGCGCTGTTCGCGCGGCGGCGGTCGCAGCGGTGAACGCATAGACTCGACCCTCCATGGAGGACCATCGCTCCCGAACCCGGCAGTACCACCGCTACACCGCGGACGGCCGTCGGATGCGGGAGGTGCTGAGCTACACCCGCCGGGGGAGCAGGTTCACGCCTCGCCAGCAGCGCGCCTGGGACGAGTACGCCGAGGAGTGGGTGGTCCCCGACGAGGCGGTCGACGAGCCCGGCTTCCGCGTCGCCGACTGGTTCGGCCGGGAGGCGCCGTTGATCGTCGAGGTCGGCTGCGGCGTCGGCGAGGCCACCGGGCCGCTGGCCGCGGCCCGGCCCGGTCACGACGTGCTCGCCCTGGAGGTGTGGCGACCCGGGGTCGCCGAGTCCCTCCGCAACGTGGCGGTCGCCGGCGCCGGGAACGTCCGGTTCCTGGGGGTCGACGCGGCGTGGTCGGTCGAGCGCCTGTTCACCTCCGCCTCCCTCAGCGAGCTGTGGACGTTCTTCCCGGACCCGTGGCCCAAGACCCGGCACCACAAGCGCCGGCTGGTGACGGCACGGTTCGCGGCCCTGGTTGCCGACCGGCTGGCGCCCGGCGGGATCTGGCGGCTGGCCACCGACTGGCCGGCGTACGCCGAGCAGATGCGGCGGGTGCTGGACGCCGAGCCCGGGCTGGAGGGCGGGCCCACGCCGAGGTGGTCCGAGCGTCCGTCGACGAGGTTCGAGCGTCGCGGGATCGCCGAGGGCCGGCCGATCGCCGACCTGACCTACCGGCGGCCGCGGGAGGACCGCCGCGTCATCCTGTGACGGGCAGGTCGACCCCGCTGAGCATGAGACGACGCTCGACCCGTGCCCGCTCGGCGTCGAGCTCGGCTCCGGGTTCGAGCACACCGATCAGATGATCGACACCGAGATGGTCGCAGCAGTCGGCGAGAACGACGTCGTACGCCCGGCGGATGCCCTCCAGCTTGACGAACGCTCGCCCGTCCGGGGTCCGCGCGGCCGGGGGAAGGCTCACCAGACCGAGCCACACCCCGCCCGCGACCGCCGCGGCGATCAGGACGAAATCCACGACCCACAGGGCCACCAGACCCATGCTATGACGGTAGGTCGCCGGTCGAGCCCGGGACAACCGAGTTTCGAGCCGGTCTCGCGCGCGAGGCCCCCGGTCGCCGCAGCCCGGCCCGATTTGGCCCGTGGCGGGGCAGTCTGACAAGATAGTCCGGTTGCTCCGGCGGGATTGCCGGGGCGCGGACATTGACTACTGAACAGGGCTTCCAGACGCGGCTGGTTCAAGCCGCGTGCGCAGGCGCCCGGACAGCAGTCTCCGGCCGCGCCGCACCTGGAGATCCCGTTCATTCGGCACTGGGCTTCCAGGGCCGGACACCAATCCCAGACAACGACCCACAGCAACCGGGTGGTCGTGCGTGGACAATGCGCGACACGCCCGACCGCGGGGGTCGGCGAGATGCGAAGGACGTTGCTGATGGCGGGACAGAAGATCCGCATCAGGCTCAAGGCCTATGACCACGAGGTGATCGACACCTCCGCGCGGAAGATCGTGGACACCGTGACGCGCACCGGCGCCAAGGTTGCCGGCCCCGTTCCCCTGCCCACGGAGAAGAACGTCTACTGCGTGATCCGCTCGCCCCACAAGTACAAGGACTCCCGCGAGCACTTCGAGATGCGCACCCACAAGCGCCTGATCGACATCCTTGACCCCACGCCGAAGACGGTCGACTCGCTGATGCGGCTCGACCTGCCCGCCGGCGTCGACATCGAGATCAAGCTCTGAGGCTCGGGGAGACGACGCAGCGATGAGCACTATGGAACGCAACGTGAAGGGCCTGCTGGGCACCAAGCTCGGCATGACCCAGACCTGGGATGAGAACAACCGCGTCGTGCCGGTGACCGTGGTCGCCGCGGGCACCAACGTGGTCACCCAGGTCCGCACGCCCGAGAAGGACGGCTACAACGCCATCCAGGTCGGCTTCGGCGAGATCGACAGCAAGGCGGTCACGAAGCCGGCGTCGGGGCACTTCGCACGAGCCGGGGTCACCCCGCGCCGCAGCCTGGTCGAGATCCGCACCGCGGACGCCGGCTCCTACGAGGTGGGCCAGGAGATCTCTCCCGACACCTTCACCGTGGGGGAGGCCGTGGACGTCACCGGCACCAGCAGGGGCAAGGGGTACGCCGGCACCATGAAGCGGCACGGCTTCTCCGGCGTGGGCGCCTCCCACGGCGCCCACCGCAACCACCGCAAGCCGGGCGCGATCGGTGCCTGTGCCACGCCCGGTCGCGTGTTCCGCGGGACGCGCATGTCGGGCCGGATGGGCACCGAGACCATCACCACCCAGAACGTGACCATCCACGCGGTCGACGTCGAGGCGGGAGTGATCCTGCTCAAGGGCGCGGTCCCGGGCCCGAAGGGTGGCCTGCTGGTGATCCGCTCGGCCGCCAAGTCCAGGCAGGAGGCGTGAGCATGGCTGTCAAGACCGTCAACGTGGATCTGCCCGACGAGATCTTCGACGCCGAGGTGAACATGCCGCTGATCCACCAGGTGGTGGTGGCGCAGCAGGCCGCGGCGCGGCAGGGGACCCACGACACCAAGACCCGTGGCGAGGTCCGGGGCGGGGGCCGCAAGCCCTACCGCCAGAAGGGCACCGGCAGGGCTCGGCAAGGCTCGGTACGAGCGCCGCAGTTCGCCGGTGGCGCCACGGTGCACGGCCCGACGCCGCGCAGCTACATGCAGCGCACCCCCAAGAAGATGAAGGCCGCTGCCCTGCGCGGTGCCCTTTCCGACCGTGCGCGCGCCGGACGGGTGCACGTGGTCGACGAGCTGGTCGCCGGCGGCACCCCGTCCACGAAGGGCGCCGTCGCCGGGCTTGCCTCGATCAGCGACCACCAGCGGCACCTGGTCGTGCTCGAGCGCGACGACGCGGTCACCTGGCTCTCGTTGCGCAACGTCACCGACGTGCACCTGCTCGCGGTCGACCAGCTCAACACCTACGACGTGCTGCTCTGCGACGACGTGGTCTTCACCCGCGGCGCCTTCGAGACATTCGCGGGCCAGGCCGCCGGTGAGGCCGTCCCGGCTGAGCCCGAGGCAGAGGCCCCGGCCGCGGCCCCGGTGGAGGACGGCGGGTTCCCCGGCTCCGCGGAGCCCCTGGACAACGGGGAAGCGCCCGAGGGCTACGAGATCAAGGGCAACAAGGACTCGATGAAGTACCACGCCCCGGGCGGCCGCTGGTACGACTCCACCGTGGCCGAGGTGTGGTTCCGGACCGCCGCCGACGCCGAGGCTGCCGGCTTCGTCGAGGCCGGCAAGCGGGCCGGAGCCGACGAGGAGGAGGCGAAGTGAGCACGTTGCACAAGGACCACCGCGACGTCCTGATCGCGCCCGTGGTCAGCGAGAAGAGCTATGGCCTGCTCGATGCGAACAAGTACACCTTTCTGGTGCACCCCGACGCGAACAAGACCGAGATCAAGATCGCGGTGGAGAAGGTCTTCGACGTCAAGGTCACCGCGGTGAACACGCTCAACCGCTCCGGGAAGACCCGGCGGACCCGCACCGGCGTGGGTCGGCGCGTCGACACCAAGCGCGCGATCGTCAGCCTGGCCGAGGGCGACCGCATCGACATCTTCGGAGGCCCGGTCACCTGACCGGGGTGAAAAGGAACTGACATGGCTATCCGCAAGTACAAGCCCACGACCCAGGGCCGCCGCGCCTCGTCGGTGGCCGACTTCGTCGAGGTCACCCGCGCCGAGCCGGAGAAGTCGCTGGTCAGGCCGCTGTCGAAGAAGGGCGGCCGCAACAACCAGGGCAGGATCACCACCCGCCACCAGGGTGGTGGGCACAAGCGTGCCTACCGCGTGGTCGACTTCCGGCGCTACGACAAGGACGGCGTTCCGGCCCGGGTGGCACACATCGAGTACGACCCGAACCGCACCGCGCGGCTCGCGCTGCTGCACTACGCGGACGGCGAGAAGCGCTACATCGTCGCCCCCGTGGGCGTGGAGCAGGGGACGACTGTGGAGTCCGGCGCCAACGCGGACATCAAGCCGGGCAACAACCTGCCCCTGCGCAACGTCCCCGTCGGAACCACGATCCACTGCGTCGAGCTGCGACCGGGCGGCGGCGCGAAGATCGCCCGTTCGGCCGGAAACGCCGCCCAGCTGGTCGCGAAGGAGGGCTCCCGGGCCCAGCTGCGGATGCCGTCGGGCGAGATGCGCTACGTCGACGTCCGCTGCCGCGCCACGGTGGGTGAGGTCGGCAACGCCGAGCAGGGCAACATCAGCTGGGGCAAGGCCGGCCGGATGCGCTGGAAGGGCCGTCGCCCGAGCGTGCGGGGCGTCGTGATGAACCCGGTGGACCACCCCCACGGTGGCGGCGAGGGCCGGACCTCCGGCGGCCGCCACCCGGTGAGCCCCTGGGGCCAGCCCGAGGGCCGCACCCGCAGGCGGAAGTCCAGCGATGCCCTCATCGTCCGTCGCCGCAAGTCCGGCAAGAAGCGCTGAGTCGGCGCAGGGTAGGGAAGGACCGCAGAAGATGCCTCGCAGCCTGAAGAAGGGCCCCTTCGTCGACGACCACCTCATCAAGAAGGTGGAAGCCCAGAACGAAGCCGGGTCGCACAACGTGATCAAGACGTGGTCGCGACGGTCGATGATCGTGCCGGCCATGATCGGCCACACGCTCGCCGTGCACGACGGGCGCAAGCACGTGCCGGTGTTCGTGACCGACTCGATGGTGGGCCACAAGCTGGGGGAGTTCGCGCCGACCCGCACCTTCCGCGGGCACGTCAAGGACGACCGGAAGAGCCGCCGTCGCTGAGCACGCGGCGGCGAGAAGAGGATTTGACCATGAGCACAGTTGAGCGCAGGCGCACCAGCGCCCGCCGCGCGTCGCTGCTGGGTGACGCGCCTGGAGCGTTCGCCACCGCGCGCTTCACCCGGATCACGCCGATGAAGGCGCGTCGGGTCGTGGACCTGGTGCGCGGCCTCCCTGCCGACGAGGCGCTGGCCCTGCTGAAGTTCGCGCCCCAGGCGGCCAGCGAGACCGTCCACAAGGTGCTGGAGTCGGCCGTGGCGAACGCCGAGTCGGGCGAGGGCCTGGACCGCGGCGGCCTGGTGGTGAGCAAGGCGCTGGTCGACGAGGGCCCCACCATGAAGCGCTGGCGGCCGCGCGCGCAGGGCCGGGCCACCCGGATCAACAAGCGCACCAGCCACATCACACTCGTGGTCCAGCCGAGCTCCGAGCTCGCCGACGACACGACCGGGAAGGGACGGACCGCCTGATGGGTCAGAAGATAAACCCGAACGGGTTCCGCCTCGGTGTCTCCACCGACCACAGGAGCCGGTGGTACGCCGACAAGCTGTACAAGTCCTACGTCGGCGAGGACGTCGCGATCCGCAAGCTGCTCTCTCGCGGCATGGAGCGCGCCGGCATCTCCCGCGTGGAGATCGAGCGGACCCGTGACCGCGTACGCGTGGACATCCACACCGCGCGCCCCGGCATCGTGATCGGCAGGCGCGGCGCGGAGGCCGACCGCATCCGCGGGGAGCTGGAGAAGCTCACCGGCAAGCAGGTGCAGCTGAACATCCTCGAGGTGAAGAACCCCGAGATCGATGCGCAGCTGGTGGCCCAGGGTGTCGCCGAGCAGCTGTCCGGCCGGGTGCAGTTCCGTCGCGCCATGAAGAAGGCCATGCAGACCGCGATGCGCTCCGGAGCCAAGGGCATCCGGGTCCAGTGCGGCGGTCGGCTCAACGGCGCCGAGATGTCCCGCTCGGAGTTCTACCGCGAGGGCCGGGTGCCGCTGCACACGCTGCGCGCGGACGTCGACTACGGGTTCTACGAGGCCCGCACCACCTTCGGCCGGATCGGTGTGAAGGTCTGGATCTACAAGGGTGAGGTCGCGGGCACGCGCGCGGAGCGTGTGCAGGGGCACGCGGCCCTCGCGGTAGAACTCCGAGCGGGACATCTCGGCGCCGCCGAGACGGCCGCCGCACTGGATCTTGATGCCCTTGGCGCCGGCCTTCATCGTCGACTGCATGCTCTTACGCATGGCGCGACGGAAGGAGACACGCGAGGACAGCTGCTCGGCGACGGCCTGGGCCACCAGCTGAGCGTCCACCTCGGGGTTCTTGACCTCGAGGATGTTCAGCTGGACCTGCTTGCCGGTCAGCTTCTCCAGGTTGCCCCGGAGCCGGTCGGCCTCCGCACCGCGGCGGCCGATGACGATGCCGGGACGCGCGGTGTGCACGTC
>JBOHDO010000085.1:0-39259 GCA_050699415.1 Marmoricola sp. | reverse complement strand
GGCGCAGCGAGGGCGCCGAGGTCCAGTTCACGATCGAGGGCCGGGATGAGCCGGTCACGGTGTTCACGACCCGGCCGGACACGCTGTACGGGGCGACGTTCTTCGTGATCGCGGCCGACTCCCCGCTGGCCGATGAGCTGTGCCTGCCGGAATGCCGCGCCGAGCTGGCCAGTTACGTCGCCACCGTGCGGAAGCTGACCGACATCGAACGGCAGGCGACCGGGCGGCCGAAGACGGGGGTGTTCCTGGGCCGGCCTGCCGTGAACCCGGTCAACGGCGAGCAGATACCGGTGTGGGCGGCCGACTACGTGCTGCCGGACTACGGCACCGGCGCGATCATGGCCGTGCCCGCGCATGATCAGCGCGACCTGGACTTCGCCAGGGCGTTCGGGCTGCCGGTCCGGGTCGTGGTGCAGACCGGCAGGCCCGATCCGGCGGAGACGGGCGTCGCCACGCCCGGTGAGGGGACGATGGTCAACTCCGGGCCGCTGGACGGCATGCCGAAGTCCGAGGCGATTCCCTCGATCATCGCGCTGCTGGCGGAGCGAGGGCTTGGCCGCGCCGCGGTCAGCTACCGGCTGCGTGACTGGCTGGTATCGCGGCAGCGGTTCTGGGGCACCCCGATCCCGATCGTGTACTGCGAGTCCTGCGGCGAGGTGCCGGTGCCCGATGAGCAGCTGCCGGTGCTGCTGCCTGACCTGCACGGCGCCGATCTGGCACCGAAGGGAGTTTCGCCGCTGGCCGGAGCCGCCGGCTGGATGGCCACCCGGTGTCCCAAGTGCGCGGGGCCCGCCCGGCGGGACACCGACACCATGGATACGTTCGTCGACTCGTCCTGGTACTTCCTGCGGTACTGCTCTCCCCGCTACGAGCACGGGCCGTTCGAGGTCGCCGCGGCGCGCCGGTGGGCCCCGGTCGACCTCTATGTCGGCGGCGTCGAGCACGCGATCCTGCACCTGCTGTACAGCCGGTTCTTCACCAAGGTGCTGCACGACATCGGCCTGGTCGACTTCGTGGAGCCGTTCTCGGCGTACATGAGCCAGGGCAAGGTGATCAACCACGGCAAGAAGATGAGCAAGTCGCGCGGCAACGGCGTCAGTCTGGGGGACCAACTATCGGCGTACGGCGTGGACGCGGTGCGGCTGACCCTGGTGTTCGCCGGCCCACCGGAGGACAACATCGACTGGGCGGACATGTCTCCGTCCGGCTCGGTGCGCTTCCTGCAGCGGGCCTGGCGGCTGGCGGGCGACGTCAGGTCGGCGCCGGGCACCGATGCCGCCACCGGCGACACCGGGTTGCGCAAGCAGACGCACCGCACCGTCGCCGACGCTGCTGACCTGATCGAGCGCTACCGCTTCAACGTCATGGTCGCGCGGGTGATGGAGCTGGTGAACGCCACCCGCAAGGCGATCGACTCCGGGTGCGGGCCTGCCGACCCGGCGGTGCGGGAGGCGGCCGAGACCGTGGCGATCCTGCTGTCGCTGGTGGCGCCGTACACCGCCGAGGAGATGTGGCAGCGGCTGGGCCACGAGCCGACGGTCGCCCGGGTGGGCTGGCCGGAGGTCGAGGAGGCACTGCTGGTCCGTGACGCGGTGACCGCGGTGGTGCAGGTGCAGGGGAAGGTCAGGGCGCGGCTGGAGGTCGCGCCCGACATCGCCGAGGCCGACCTGGAGGCTGCGGCGCTGGCCGAGGATGCGGTGCAGCGTGCCGTCGACGGACGTGCCATCCGCCAGGTGATCGTGCGGGCGCCCAAGCTCGTCAACGTGGTCGTGTGATGAGTCGATGACCGTCGCCGTCGTCACCGACTCGACCGCGTCGCTGCCCGCCGAGGTGGTGGAGCGTCTCGGCGTCACCGTGGTGCCGCTGCAGGTGGTGATCGGGGCGACGTCGTACGACGAGGGCGTGCCGGGCGGAGCAGCGCCGGAGATGCTGGCCGAGGCGTTGCGCGCGTGGACGCCGGTCAGCACCTCCCGCCCGAACCCCGAGGAGATGCTGCAGGCCTATCGACGGCTGGCCGGGGACGGGGCCGACGAGATGGTCGCGGTCCACCTGTCCGGTGAGCTCAGCGGCACCTACGAGTCCGCGCGGATCGCGGCGGAGCGGTCGCCCGTGCCCGTGCACGTGGTGGACTCGCGCCAGGTCGGGATGGGGACCGGGTTCGCCGTGATCGCGGCCGCGGAGGCGCTGGCCGCCGGGGCCGACGCTGCGGAAGCGGCGGAGGCGGCCCGGCAACGTGCCCGGGCGACCACCTCGCTGTTCTACGTCGACACCCTGGAGTACCTGCGCCGCGGCGGCCGGGTCGGCGCCGCCGCCGCGCTGCTGGGCTCGGCCCTCGCGGTCAAGCCGATCCTGGAGCTCGACGAGGGCGTGGTCGGGCCGCGGGAGCGGGTCCGGACCGCGGCCAAGGCGCTGGCGCGCCTGGCCGACCTCGCCGTGGAGGCCGCCGATGCCGGGCCGGTCGAGGTCGCGGTGGCACACCTGGCCAGCGAGGAGCGCGCTGCACGGCTGGCCGAGCAGCTCGACGAGCGGCTGGCCGGGCAGCTCGAGGGCCGCAGCGTCCAGGTCGGCGAGATCGGCGCGGTGCTCGGCGCCCATGTGGGTCCGGGCATGGTTGCGGCCTGCGTGGCACGGCGATCCTGATCGCGTCCACAGGCCCCGTCACGCCCCGAGTTCTCCACAGCCTCGCTGCCGTTGGGCTGCCGGTGTCGCGACCCCGCCCTACCGTCCGGGCATGCGCAGGCAGACACGTGACCAGCTCGCCGAGACCGCCCGTCGGCGCCTCGAACAGCTGGGTGAGGAGCCGGCCGGGTCCGACCCGCCCGCCGAGCGGCCGCCGGGACCGGTGGCCGCGACCGGGCGCCACGCCCGCGCCGGCGAGCCCGGCGCACGACGGTGCGTGGGATGGCTCGAGGACCGGTTGCCGGACACCCTCAGGGGGCGCGTGTCCCTCGACACCCGGGAGGTGCTGGTCGTCCTTGTGGCTGCGGCCCTCGGGCTGGGGCTGGCCGCGGTGCTGGTGCTGCGGTCCACCGGCCCGGGGGGGCCGGTCGCGGTCCCACGGCCGCGGCTGCACCCGGCGAAGCCCCTGGTCACGCCGTCGACCTCGCCCGCGAGCGAGGAAGGGCCGCGTCGTGAGCACCGGCGCGTGGTGGTCGACGTGGCCGGCAAGGTGCGACACCCCGGCGTGGTGCGGCTACCGGCCGGGTCGCGGGTCATCGACGCGCTCCGCAAGGCCGGCGGCACCCGCCACCGGGTCGATCTCACCTCGCTGAACCTCGCCCAGGTCCTCACCGACGGTCAGCAGATCCTGGTCGGGGTGAAGGCGGCTGCCGGTGCCGGCCCACCCACGACGGCCGTCCCCGGGGCCACTGCGGCCCCCGGTGCCGCCCCGTCCGTGGCCATCAACTCCGCCACCATGGAGCAGCTGGAGTCCCTGCCCGGGGTGGGCCCCGTCACGGCCCAGAAGATCATGGCCTGGCGCAGCGCCCACGGCTCGTTCAGCAGCGTCGACGAGCTGCTCGAGATCGACGGGATCGGCGACAAGACCCTGGCCGACCTCCGGCCGTACGTCACCTTGTGAGCGAAGAGCGGCGTGTCCCGGACCTGCGGATGCCGGTGCTCGGTGCGGTTGCCTGGGGCTCGGCACTGGCGGCGATGGAGGTCCCGGGCCGGTTGCTGGTCGCCCTCGTGGCCGGGTGTGGGGGATGGCTGGTGTTCGCCTGGTGGCGCGGCCGGCTGTCCTGGACGCGCGTGGGCTGGGTGGTTGCCGGCCTCGCGGTCGCCGCCGGCACCACGCTGCGGCTCGACGGCGTACACCGGTCGCCGGTCGCCGCGCTCGCCCGACAGCGGGCGGAGGTCTCGGTGGAGGTGCAGGTGCGCTCCGACCCTCGTGTCGTGCGGGGCCGGTTCGGCACGACCGTGATGCTGCGGGCCGAGACCCGCGAGGTGGTCGGACGCGGCCGCCGGTTCGCCGCGCGCGCTCCGATCCTGGTGTTCGCCGACCCTCGCTGGCGGTCGGTGACGTACGGCGCCCGGCTGCGGGTGCCGGGACGGTTGTCCCCGGCACGCACCTCCGACCTGGCCGGGGTGCTGTCTGCTCGCGGCCCGCCGCACCTGCTCGCGGGGCCCGGAGTGCTGCAGCGGCTGTCCGGCGGGGTCCGCACCGGTATCCGGGACGCCGTGGCCGACCAACGACCGGTGCCGCGAGCGCTGGTGCCGGCCCTCGTCGACGGTGACGACACCCGGTTGCCCGACCGGGTCCAGGAGCAGTTTCGCACCACCGGGTTGACGCACCTGCTCGCGGTCTCGGGGACGAACCTGACGCTGGTGGTCGGCTTCCTGGTCGTGCTGGCACGTGCCCTGGGCGTACGCGCTCGCGGGCTCACCGTGGTTGGCTTCCTCGGCGTCGGCGGGTTCGTGCTGCTGGCGCGTGCCGAGCCCAGCGTGCTGCGTGCGGCGATGATGGGTTCGGTGGCGTTGCTGGGCCTCGGCCGCGGCGGCCGTGACAAGGGGGTGCGGGCATGGGGTGTTGCCGTGTTCTGCCTGATGCTGCTCGACCCGTGGCTGGCGACCTCGGCCGGGTTCGCGCTGTCGGCCGCCGCGACGGCCGGCATTCTCTGGCTCGGGCCGCCCTGGCGTGACTCGCTGTGCCGATGGCTGCCGCGGTGGCTGGCCGAGGCGATCGCGGTACCGCTCGCGGCGCAGCTGGCCTGCACCCCCCTGATCGCGGCGCTGTCGGGCAGGGTCAGCCTGGTCGCGGTGGCGTGCAACATGGCCGCGGCGCCCGTGGTGGGCCCCGCGACCGTGCTCGGTCTGTCCGGGGGCGTGGTGGCGGTGGCGGTGCCCGCGCTCGGCCGGCTGCTCGCCACCCCCGCGGCCTGGTGCGCCGAGTGGATCGTCACCGTCGCCGCGCACGGCGCCGGCCTCCCGGTCGCGGCCGGGCAGGTCCCGACCTCGCCCGCCGGCCTGCTGCTGCTCACGTTGGTCTGCCTGACCACCGCCGCGGTCCTGGGCGCGGCGCTGGCGCGCCGTACGACGACGTTGTGCCTGTGCGGCCTGCTGGCCCTGGCCGTGCTGGTGCCACTGCCCACCCCGGGCTGGCCCCCGCGCGGCTGGGTCATGGTCGCCTGCGACGTCGGGCAGGGCGACGGCCTGGTGTTGCACGCCGGTCGGCACACGGCGGTCGTGGTCGACAGCGGTCCCGCCCCGACCGCCATGGCGGCCTGTCTGCGCCGGCTGGGGGTGCAGCGGGTGCCACTGGTCGTGCTCACCCACGACCACGCGGACCACGTCGACGGGCTCGCGGGCGTGCTGCGTGGTCGCCGTGTCGGCGGCATCGAGGTGACCACGCTGCCCGAGCCGGCGTACGGCGCCCGCAACGTGCGGGAGGTCGCGGCCCGGGCCCACGTGCCGGTCAGCACGGTCAGGCTCGGCGAGGTCCGCACCGTCGGTGCCTTGCGCTGGCAGGTGCTCGCCCCGAGTGGTGCTCCGCCGGCCGACTCCGACTCGCCGCCCAACGACGCCAGCATCGTGATGCTGGTGCAGACGCGGGGCATCCGGATCCTGCTCATGGGCGACGAGGAGACCGGCACCCAGCAACGGCTCGCCGCGCGGTTCCCGCGGCTGCACGCGGCGGTGTTGAAGGTCGCTCACCACGGCAGCGCCAAGCAGGACCCGGAGCTGGTCCGGCGGCTGGACGCACGGTTGGCCGTGATCTCGGTGGGGAAGCACAACGACTACGGCCACCCGGCCCCGAGCACGCTGGGACTGCTGCATGACGCCGGGATGCGGGTGGAGCGCACCGACCTCGACGGCGACGTGGCGGTCGTGGTCCGGCACGGTCTGCGGGTGGTCACCCGGCCGTGAGAAGGTGCAGCCATGTCGCCGCAGCAGGTGTTGGGCCGGGTCACCCTGGTCACCGGCCCCGAGGAGTTCCTCGCCGAGCGGGTGGTGGCGTCGGTGCGCACCGCGGTGCGTGGCCAGGACCCCGAGGCTGAGCTCAGCGACACCAGCGCCGACCAGCTGAGCATGGCCACGCTGGGCGAGCTGGCGGCGCCGTCGCTGTTCTCCTCGACCCGGTGCGTGGTGGTCAGGACCCTGGAGAACCTCCCGGAGGAGTCCGCGGCAGGGCTGCTCGACTACGCCGGGGCACCGGCCGAGGACGTCGCGCTGGTGCTGGTCCACTCCGGCGGCCAGAAGGGGTCCGGGCTGCTCACCCGGCTACGCAAGCTGTCGGCGGTGGCGGAGGTGAAGACCGCCACCCCGAAGGGCCGGGACCTCACTGGCTTCGTGGTCGAGGAGTTCCGCGCCCACCGGGTGCGGATCGACGGAGAGGCGGCCGGCCATCTGGTGCGCGCGGTGGGCCAGGACCTCCGGGCGCTGGCTTCTGCGGCCGACCAGCTGACCGGGGACGCGGCGGGCCGCCCGATGACGGCCGAGATGGTGAAGCTGTACTTCGGGGGGCGGGCCGAGGCGAAGTCGTTCGCGATCGCCGACGCAGCCCTCGACGGCCGTGCGGCCGCCGCGCTGGAGGAGCTGCGCTGGGCCCTGGAGCGCGGCACCGCGGCGGTGCTCGTGACCGGTGCGATGTCCAGCTCGCTGCGCAGCCTCGCCCGGTTCATGTCTGCTCGACGCGGGCTGCGGGATGCCGACCTGATCCGGGAGGTGGGCGTGCCCGGGTGGAAGCTGGGCGACCTGCGCCGGCAGGCTCGTGGTTGGGACGCGGAGGGCGTGGGCCGGGCGATCCGGGTCGTCGCGCGAGCCGACGCCGACGTCAAGGGACAGGCCGGCGATGCGTCGTACGCCCTGGAGCGGATGGTGCTCGACGTGGTGAGGGTCCGCGCGCCGAAGGGTCGTGGTGCGTGATTTCGACCGGCGATTGCGGTTGACTGCGGCATCACTGTTCACCACAGGGAGAGCCAGATGCGAAGAATTGCGATCGGTCTCGTGGTTTCGATGGTCGTGTCTCTCGGGCTCGCAGGATGTGGCAGCTCGAGTGGCTCCGACGGCTCGTCGAACCTCAACACCAGTGCGGCGCAGTCGTGCCCCACGGACACGACCAAGGCGTTCCCCAAGACGCGCTTCGTCGCCGACGTCGGCCTGATCGCCGGGTCGTTCCACCACTGGATCTGGAAGCCCTACAAGGAGGGCAAGTTCAAGAAGGGGGCGGACCACCGGTTCTTCACGACGGCGAAGGCGGTGGCGACGGCGGCCTTCATCGGTCACATGCTCAAGAACGCGGTCTCCAACGTGAAGGCCAGCCCGACGTTGTGCAAGGCGCTGTACAAGCCCCTGGCGAAGCTGTCCAACAAGGTGTCGAGCCTCGGTTCCGACATCCGGCACGGGCACCTGGGCTCACTTGCTGCGTTCAACGGCGTCCTCGCCGGTGCCAAGACGCTGATGGGGCGCCACGGGAACCCGGTCACGGAGACCTTCAAGTAGTGGGACGACGGAGGGCGCCGGACCCTGCGGTCCGACGCCCTCCGGCAGACGTTCTCAGGCCCGGGTCAGAGCGAGGCGGCCCGGCGCTGGATGGCCGACTTGCGGTTCGCGGCCTGGTTCTTGTGGATGACACCCTTCGACGCGGCCTTGTCCAGCCGCTTGCCGGCCTCGGCCGCCAGGGCGGTGGCCTCGTCGGTCCGGCCGGCGTCGGCAGCCTCGTGGAAGCGGCGCGCCACGGTCTTCAGCCCGGACTTGACGGACTTGTTGCGCTCGTGCGCAGCGTCGTTCTGCCGGTTGCGCTTGATCTGCGACTTGATGTTCGCCACGGGTACGCCTTCTGCTGTCGGTTGGGCTGTGATCTCGGGGGGCCGGACACGGTCCGGACGCGACCGCTCACGATATCAGGACCGCTGTCGGCCGCCCAAATCACCGCGGAGGTCGGGTCGGTCCCACCCGCGGCGCTCGCACAGCCAGCCCCACGCCGCCTCGGCGTAGGCGTTCGCATGCGACTGAAGGTGGGGCGAGTTCGGCCGCAGCGGCTGGTCGCGGGCGCGCAGCATGAAGCCGGTGAGGGCGGCCAGCCACGAGTCGATGGCGCCCGGGTCGACGTCGCGCGTCAGCTCCCGGCCGGCCAGCTGCGGCTCCACGGCGACGCCGTCGCCGTACGCCGAGACCAGCAGCACGACCAGGTCGATCCAGGCCGGCGCCAGCACCGGCCAGTTCCAGTCACAGGCGAGGGCGCGGCCGTCGGCGCACAGCAGCACGTTGTCGTCGCGCAGGTCGGAGTGGGCGAACCGCTCGGCAGGCAGGTCGGCGAACGCGTGTGCCAGCACCGCCGCCTCGCTCAGGTGCGGCCAGTCGGGGTGGAGCAGGTCGACGTGGTCCCAGCCGACCAGCAGGTCGGGCAGGTCCGTGACGACCGGCTGCAGGCCGAGGGCCGTGGGCACCCGGATGGTCGAGGCGGCCACCTCCTCGGCCAGGTCGAGCGCCCGCTCGAGCTCGGCAGGTTGCCACGGTCGCTCCGGGGCGGTGCCGTCGACCGCCTCGAACCCCAGCACCAGCCAGTCGTCGTCGTGCACCCAGCGCAGCCCGGGGGCCGGGATGGCGCCGCCCAGGATCTGCAGCTTGCGAGCCTCCTCGGCGTACGCCGAGGCGACCGGTGCCTGGGCCTTGCGGCTGGCCGCCTTGACGAACACCGTGGCACCATCGGTCCCCGTGAGCACGGACGCGAAGCCCGGGGTGAAGCCGCCCGTCTGCGAGACCGCGCGGGCCACCGGGGAGCCCAGCCGGTCCTCGACCATCGCCCGGACATGGGCCGGCAGGTGCTCCCAGGTCAGCCGGTGCGCGGTCCTGCCGTGAGGTACCGGACGGAACGACATGACCCGATCCTGACGCATCCGGAGTCCCGGACGGGCGCGCCCCACCGACACGAGCCGTCGTGGCGCGATAGAACCGAGGGGGATCTGCCCCGCCTCGGAGGTGAAGCATGCTGCGTTTCTTCGTGATCGGCGTCCTGCTCTTCCTGGGGGCGGTGGCGATCCTGGCGGCGGCGATCGGTGGCTGGGGCTGGTGGATCCTCGTCGGCGTCGTCGCGGCCTTCCTGCTGGTCGCGGTCCACGACCTGCTGCAGCGCCGGCACTCGATCCTGCGCAACTACCCGGTGATGGGGCACATGCGCTATCTGCTGGAGAGCATCCGCCCGGAGCTGCAGCAGTACTTCATCGAGCGCAACTACGATGGCCGCCCCTACGACCGCGACACCCGGTCGTCGATCTACCAGCGCGCCAAGAACACCAAGTCCGAGCAGCCCTTCGGCACCGAGCTGAACGTGAACCTGCCCGGCTACGAGTATCTGGTGCACTCCTCGGCTCCGGTGCCGCCGGCGCCGGAGCCGCCGCGGGTCACCGTCGGGGGCCCGGACTGCCGGCACCCCTATGAGATGTCGCTGATGAACGTCTCTGCCATGAGTTTCGGGGCGCTGTCGGCGCGCGCGATCAGGGCGCTGAACGCGGGAGCTGCCAAGGGTGGCTTCGCCCACGACACCGGGGAGGGCGGGCTGAGCCCCCACCACCGGCAGGGCGGGGACCTGGTCTGGGAGATCGGCAGCGGCTACTTCGGCTGCCGCACCGACGACGGCGACTTCGACCCCGAGCAGTTCCGTGACACCGCGGCCGACGACCAGGTGAAGATGGTCTCGCTGAAGCTCAGCCAGGGCGCCAAGCCCGGGCTGGGCGGAGTGCTCCCCGGGCCCAAGGTGAGCAGGGAGATCGCCGAGACGCGCGGGGTCCCGGAGGGCGAGAAGTGCGTGTCGCCGGCGTACCACAAGGTGTTCTCCACCCCGCGCGAGCTGGTGCACTTCGTCGCCAGGATGCGCGAGCTCTCCGGCGGCAAGCCCACCGGCTTCAAGCTCTGCATGGGCTCGAGATCGGACTTCCTCGCGATCTGCAAGGCGATGCTCGCCGAGCAGATCACCCCGGACTTCATCATCGTCGACGGCGCCGAGGGCGGCACCGGTGCGGCGCCGCTGGAGTACGAGGACCATGTCGGTACGCCGCTGACCGACGCCCTGGTGTCGGTGCACAACTCCCTGGTCGGCGTCGGCCTGCGCGACCGGGTCAGGATCGGCGCGAGCGGCAAGGTGGCCACCGGGGTCGACGTGGTGAAGCGACTGGTCCAGGGCGCGGACTACACCAACTCCGCGCGCTCGATGATGATGGCGGTCGGGTGCATCCAGGCGCAGACCTGCCACACCAACACCTGCCCGGTCGGAGTTGCGACCCAGGACCCGAAGCGGGCGCGGGCGCTGTACGTGCCCGACAAGACCGAGCGGGTCTACCACTACCAGCGCAACGCCGTCGCCCAGGCCGTGCAGGTGATGGCCTCCATGGGCCTGCGCGGGCCGGAGGGGCTGCGCCCCCACATGCTGCGCCGCCGGGTCGATCACGTCCGCGTGTACAGCTACGCCGAGCTCTACCGTCACCTGCAGCCCGGAGAGCTGCTCGACGCTCCGCCCGAGGGGGAGTGGGAGCGAGACTGGGGCCTGGCGGACCCGGACAGCTTCCATCCCTGACCAAGCCACGAACCCGGGTCGCCCATGGCGTCCCACCCTGAGGAGTGCGCATGACCACCGTTGCCGAGCTGCTGATCGACTCCCTCGCCGACTACGGCGTCACCTCGGTCTGGGGCGTCGTCGGCGACGCACTGAACCCGGTCACCGACGCCATCCGCCGTGAGGAGCGGGTCGAGTGGGTCGGCACCCGGCACGAGGAGGCCGGCGCGTTCGCCGCCAGCGCCCAGGCCCAGCTGACCGGGCGGCTCGCGGTCTGCATGGGCACCGTGGGCCCAGGCGCCATCCACCTGCTCAACGGCCTGTACGACGCGAAGAAGTCGCGTGCCCCGGTGCTAGCCATCGTCGGCCAGGTCCCGCGCGAGGACCGCGGCACCGACTTCTTCCAGGAGGTCAACAACGACGTGCTGTTCGCGGACGTGTCGGTGTTCAACCAGACGCTCACCGACACCGGCCAGCTGCCCGGGCTGCTGGAGCAGGCGGTGAACACCGCCCTGGCGCAGCGCGGCGTGGCGGTGCTGTCGATCCCCGGGGACGTCGGTGCGCTGGAGCTGCCCCGGGAGGTCCGCTCGCCCCGCTTCGTCGAGCCGGCGCCGCCGTCGGCGGCGTCCCCGGACGACGTACGCGCCGTGGCGAGCGTGCTCAACGACGCGGCCTCGGTGACGCTGCTGGTCGGGCAGGGAGCACGCCATGCGCACGACGAGGTGCTGCAGCTCGCAGACAAGGTGGCCGCCCCGATGGTGCTCACGCTCAAGGCCAAGGACGGCTTCGACGAGGCCGGGGACTACGAGGTGGGACAGTCCGGCCTTATCGGCAACCCGGCCGCCCAGGCGGCGTTCCAGGGCGGGGACGTGCTGCTGATGCTCGGCACCGACTTCCCGTACCGGAACTTCTACCCCGAGGACAAGACGGTGGTGCAGCTGGACCTGCGGGGCGAGCACATCGGCCGGCGTACCGCGGTCCACCACGCCCTGGTGGGGGACACCCAGCTGACCCTGCAGGCCCTGCTTCCGCTGCTGGAGGGAGGCAAGAAGCGCACTCACCTTGAGCACTGCCTGAAGGAGTACGCCGCCTGGGGCAAGCTGCAGGCCCGCCTCACCGACCCGAAGCACGGCCGCAGGCTTGCCGGCAAGGTCCGCTCGGCCTTCGACAACCGGAGCGGGCGGATCCGCCCGGAGCTGGTCGGCGAGGTGGTCGGCCGGCTTGCCCCGGACGATGCCGTCTTCACCACCGACACGGGCATGTCCACCGTGTGGCTCTCCCGCTTCGTGCGCATCACCGGTGGGCGCCGGCTGGTCGGTTCCTACAACCTGGGCTCGATGGCCAACGCGATGCCGCAGGCCCTCGGCGCCCAGGCACTGGACCGCAACCGCGCCACCGTGGCGTTCTGCGGCGACGGTGGCGTGACCATGCTGCTGGGGGACCTGATCACCGCGGTCAGCCACGAGCTCCCGGTCAAGCTGGTCGTCTTCGACAACGGCCGGCTGGGCATGGTGAAGCTGGAGATGGAGCAGGTCGGCCTGCCCGAGTTCGGCACCGTGCTGCACAACCCGGACCTCGCCAAGGTCGCCGAGGCGATCGGGATGAAGGGCATCCGGGTGGAGAAGGCGGGCGACGTCGAGGCAGCGGTCACCGATGCCTTCGCCCACCAGGGCCCGGTGCTGCTGGACATCGTGACGAACCCCGACGAGATCGCCCTCCCGCCGAAGCCGACGCTCGAGCAGGGGTGGGGCTTCGCGATCGCGAAGAGCAAGGAGTTCGTAGACTCACCGGAATGAGCACAGATCGGGCTGGCTCGGAAGCGGACCACGCTCCTTCCCTCAAGGGGCGGGTCACCTCCTGGCTCGACACGGCCCGGCAGCGAGTCGGCCCCTTCGACCACCTGATCCGGACGCTGGACCACTACGGCAAGCAGCAGGGCTCCACGCTCGCGGGAGCGGTGACCTACTTCGCGTTCCTGTCGTTCTTCCCGATCCTGGCGCTCGCCTTCGCCGTGGTCGGATTCGTCGCGCGCTACTTCCCGCAGGCTCAGGTGGCGCTGGTGAAGGCCCTGCAGCAGGTGCTGCCGGGCATGATCGGCAGCGGCAAGGGCCAGATCTCGATGGCGAGCATGCAGGGCGCGGCCGGGGCCGCGGCCGGCATCGGCATCGTGGTGGTGCTCTACTCCGGCCTGGGCTGGATCTCCGGCATGCGCAGCGCCGTGGTCGCGATGTTCAACAAGCCGCCGCGCGAGCGGCCGAACTTCTTCGTCGGCAAGCTCCGCGACCTGGTCGCCCTGGTCGTCATCGGCGTGGTGCTGCTGGTCAGCGTGGCGGTCTCCGGGATCGTCAGGAACCTGTCCGCGACGATCCTGGGCTGGTTCGGGCTCGGTGACTCGCTGAGCTGGCTGCTGGCCACGATCGCCGTGCTGGTCGGCATCGGGGCGAACATGGTGCTGTTCTTCGCGATCTTCCAGCTGCTGGGCCAGCCCGAGGCCCCGCACCGGGCACTGTGGTCCGGCGCCCTGCTCGGCGCGCTGGGGTTCGAGGTCCTCAAGCAGCTGTCCAGCTTCCTGCTGAAGTCCACCTCCCACAGCCCGGCCTTCCAGGCCTTCGGCATCGCGCTGATCCTGGTGGTGTGGATCTACTACTTCTCCCGGGTGGTGATGTACGCCGCCGCGTGGGCCTACACCGCGCCCTCGGCCCGGGCGCCCCGCGAGGCCGCCGAGACGCGCCGCCGGCAGCGTGAGGCGCGGCTGGCACGGCGCGAGGCCCGGCTCGAGCAGCGGCAGCGGGAGCGCGCCAAGGGCGCGGCGGGCACCGGATTCGCCGCGGGCAGTGCGCTCACGCTGGGGCTGTTCGCCCTGGCCCGCCGGCGGTTCCGGCAGGGCCCGGACACGGACTGAGCCGGTCGGCACCTGCCGCAAAACCCGTTCGACCGGAAGGGCGTGCTCGGGCAGGCTGGGGGAATGGCAGAGCTGGTCGACCCCGACGTCCGCTTCCAGGCCCCGTTCCTGGCCGCGATGGCGGAGTTCGCCGACGAGGGCCGCTGCGGCGACGACTCCGGGATCGGCCACGACCTGCAGAAGTACGGCCCCTGCTGGCACACGCGGGAGTGGTTCGCGGCGTTCGTCGCCGCCCGGCTCGCCGAGCGGGACGGCCCGGTCGCCGACGGCTGGGTGCACAACACCAACCTGTGGTGGGTCGAGGGCGAGGAGTACATCGGGCGGATGTCGATCCGGCACGGGCTCACCGACCAGCTGCGCGAGGTCGGTGGCCACATCGGCTACGACGTACGCCGGTCGCGGCGCCGGCAGGGCCACGCGACCGCGATGCTGCGCGCCGCGCTGCCGATTGCCCACGGGCTGGGCATCGACCCCGCGCTGGTCACCTGCGACGACGACAACCTCGCCTCGATCCGGGTGATCGAGGGCGCCGGCGGAGTGCTGGAGGACCGGCGTGGTCACAAGCGGCGCTACTGGGTCGCGACGGCCTGATTTCGCCGGTGCGGGCGCAGCTCCGGACGCGTGGAAGAATGGCCCGACCCGACCGCCGCACCCTCCTGAAAGCTGCACGTGACCCAGAAGAACGCGCCCACACCCGGCGGCACCGACCCCGCGGTGATCCGGAACTTCTGCATCATCGCGCACATCGACCACGGCAAGTCCACCCTCGCCGACCGAATGCTGCAACTGACCGGGGTGGTCGACGAGCGCAGTGCCCGCGCGCAGTACCTCGACCGCATGGACATCGAGCGCGAGCGCGGCATCACGATCAAGAGCCAGGCCGTGCGGATGCCGTGGGAGCGCGGCGGCACGGCGTACGTGCTGAACATGATCGACACCCCCGGCCACGTCGACTTCACCTACGAGGTCTCGCGCTCCCTGGCGGCCTGTGAAGCCGCGGTCCTGCTGGTCGACGCGGCTCAGGGGATCGAGGCGCAGACGCTGGCCAACCTCTACCTCGCCCTCGACGCGGACCTGCACGTCATCCCGGTGCTGAACAAGATCGACCTGCCCAGCGCCCAGCCGGAGAAGTACGCCGAGGAGCTGGCCGGGATCATCGGTTGCGAGGTGTCCGACGTGCTCCACGTCAGCGCCAAGACCGGGGAGGGCGTACGCCGGCTGCTCGATGAGATCGTGGCGCAGACCCCTCCACCCGTGGGCCGGGCCGACGCGCCGGCGCGGGCGCTGATCTTCGACTCGGTCTACGACACCTACCGCGGCGTGGTCACCTACGTCCGGGTGGTCGACGGCCGGCTCGACCACCGGATGCGGATCAGGATGATGTCCACCGGTGCCGTGCACGAGATGCTCGAGGTCGGCGTGATCAGCCCCGAGCCCAGCAAGACGGCCCACCTCGCCGTCGGTGAGGTCGGGTACCTGATCACCGGCGTGAAGGACGTGCGCCAGTCCCGCGTCGGCGACACCGTGACCAGCCAGCACGACGGCGCGGACTCGCCGCTCGGGGGGTACCAGCGCCCCAGCCCGATGGTGTTCGCCGGGCTGTATCCGCTCAACGGTGACGACTACCCGACGTTGCGTGATGCGCTGGACCGGCTGCAGCTCAACGACGCCGCGCTGGCCTACGAGCCGGAGACCTCGGGAGCGCTCGGCTTCGGGTTCCGCTGCGGCTTCCTGGGCCTGCTGCACCTGGAGATCACCCGTGACCGGCTGGAGCGGGAGTTCGGGCTCGACCTGATCAGCACCGCGCCGAACGTGGTCTACGAGGTGACCATGGAGGACGGTGACCAGCACGAGGTCACCAACCCCTCGGAGTTCCCCAGCGGCAAGATCGCCGAGGTCCGCGAGCCGGTCGTGCGCGCCACGATCCTGATGCCCTCGGAGTTCATCGGCCCGGTGATGGAGCTGTGCCAGGCCCGGCGGGGGCAGTTGCAGGGGATGGACTACCTGTCCACCGAGCGGGTCGAGGTGCGCTACATGCTGCCGCTGGCAGAGATCGTGTTCGACTTCTTCGACCAGCTGAAGTCCCGGACCAGGGGGTACGCCTCCCTCGACTACGAGCCCACCGGCGAGCAGGCCGCGGACCTGGTCAAGGTGGACATCATGCTGCAGGGGGAGGCCGTCGACGCGTTCAGCGCGATCGTGCACCGAGACGAGGCCTACTCCTACGGAGTCGCGCTGGCCGGACGGCTCAAGGAGCTGATCCCGCGGCAGCAGTTCGAGGTGCCGATCCAGGCCGCCATCGGCTCCCGGGTGATCGCCCGGGAGACGATCCGGGCGATCCGCAAGGACGTGCTCGCCAAGTGCTACGGCGGCGACATCTCCCGCAAGCGCAAGCTGCTGGAGCGGCAGAAGGAGGGCAAGAAGCGGATGAAGATGGTCGGCCGCGTCGAGGTCCCCCAGGAGGCGTTCATCGCGGCGCTGAGCACCAGCGGTCCGGCGGACAGGAAGAAGTGAGCACCCCGTCGGGCGGGCCCCGCGACGACCCGGGTCAGGGACACCGGTCGGGACGTCCAGCATCGTGGCTCCCCGGGCGAGCACCCCGATGACCATGCGGTTGCCCGACGGCGTACTCGGCATGGCCGGGCGGGACGCCGACTGGGCGGTCTGGGTGGACCGGCTGCCCCGGATGGTCGACGACCTGCATGGCGAGTGGGAGCTGACCGCCGATGGCTGGGCGATGCACGGCTACACCTCGCTGGTGGTGCCCGTCCGCACGGCCCGGGGCCGACCCGCCGTGCTCAAGATCGGGTTCCCCGACGACGAGTCCGAGCACGAGCACCTGGCCCTGCAACGCTGGGGCGGCCGCGGCGCCGTCCGGCTGCTGCGTGCCGAGCCGCACCGGCGCGCGTTGCTGCTCGAGCGGTTGCACCACGCGGACCTGCGAGACCTGCGGGACGTCGAGGCGTGCGAGGTGGTGGCCGGGCTCTACCGGCGGCTGCACGCGCCCGCCCTGCCGCAGCTGCGCACCGTCGCGTCGTACGTCGAACGCTGGACGGCCGCGCTGGCGGGACTGCCACGCGATGCGCCGATACCGCGCCGGCTGGTCGAGCAGGCCCTGTCGCTCGCCCCCGACCTGCTGGCCGACCAGCAGGACCTGCGGATCGTGCACGGTGACCTGCACTACTTCAACGTGCTGGCCGCCGACCGCGAGCCGTGGCTGGCGATCGACCCCAAGCCGATGGCCGGGGACCCGCACTACGAGCCGGCACCGATGCTGTGGAACCGCTTCGAGGAGCTGGCCGCCCCCCGGAGCGGGCGGAGCGTGCGCAACGGTGTGCGACGCAGGTTCCACGCCCTCGTCGACGCTGCCGGGCTCGACGAGGACCGTGCCCGCGACTGGGTGGTGGTGCGGATGGTGTTGAACGCTCACTGGGCGGTCGAGGACGCCGCGCGGCAGGACCGTGTGCTGACCGAGGAGGAGCGGTGCGGGATCACCGAGGGCATCGCGATCGCGAAGGCGGTTCAGGAGTGACCGGTCAGAAGTAGCGCAGCAACAGGTACGGCACCGCCAGTGCCGCGGACGCCAGCGTGACCACGACGCCGTACCGGGTGAACTGCCAGAACGAGATCGGGTTGTCGTAGCGCCTGGCCAGGCCGAGCACGACCACGTCGGCGCTCGCTCCGACCGCGGTCAGGTTGCCGCCCAGGTCGGCACCGAGCGCCAGCGCCCACCACAGCACGTCGCCATGGCCCGCGGGCTGGTGCCGGGCGAGCTGCGCGACCACCGGGGCCAGCGTGGCGACGTACGGAATGTTGTCGATCAGTCCGGAAAGCATCATCGACACCAGCAGGAGCACCACCACGCCGCCGGGGAAGTTGTCCAGCAACGACGGACCGAGGCTGTCCGCCAGGGACCCGATCAGGCCGCTCCTGACCAGGGCGCCGACCATGATGAACAGGCCCATGAAGGACGCCAGCGTCTCCCACTCCACATCGGCCAGGGCGTCGTGCACGCTCACCGACCGACGCGACCTGCTCCCGGAGCTGCTGTGGGTCGACGGGCTGGTCGAGGAGGCACGACGCAGCGCCGAGCGGTATCTGGGCTCGCTACCCACGGGTAGGTGAGGTGATCTAGGTTGGCCGCATGGCAACCTCCGTGCCCGCGTCCAGCCCGGTCCAGTACGACCCCGACGTGATCGAGAACCGGCCCGCGAACGTGGCGCTGCAGTTCCTGCAGCGAGTGCGCCGAAGCCCCCACATCGAGGCGTTCCGGTTCCCCGTCGGCGACTCCTGGGAGTCGGTGACCTGGCAGCAGGTCAGGGACCAGGTCGAGCAGCTGGCCGCGGGGCTGCTCGCGCTCGGGATCGAGCGGGAGGAGCGGGTCGGGATCGCCGCCGGCACCCGTTACGAGTGGATCGCCGCCGACCTCGCGGTGATGTGCGCGGGAGCCGCGACCACCACGGTGTACCCGTCCACGATCGGCTCCGACGTGGCGTACATCCTGTCCGACTCCGGTTGTCGGGTCGTGTTCGCCGAGGACGACGAGCAGATCGTCAAGCTGCGCGAGCACCGCGGCGACCTCGCGAACGTCGAGACCGTGGTGACCTTCGACGGCACGCCGGACGGCGACTGGGTGATCGGACTGGAGGACCTCGGCAAGCGTGGTGCGGCGTACCTCGCCGAGCACCCGGGTGCCATCGACCGGATCGCCGAGCAGATCCCGGCCGACCAGCTGGCCACGCTGATCTACACCTCGGGCACCACCGGGAGGCCCAAGGGCGTCCGGCTGCTGCACTCCTCGTGGACCTACGAGGGCGCCACCATCGAGGCGCAGCACATCCTCGACGAGCGCGACATGCAGTACCTCTGGCTGCCCATGGCCCACTCTTTCGGCAAGGTGCTGCTCTCGGCCCAGCTGGGCTGCGGCTTCGCCACCGCGGTGGACGGCCGGGTCGACAAGATCATCGACAACCTGGCCGTGGTACGGCCCACGTTCATGGGGGCCGCGCCGCGGATCTTCGAGAAGGCGCACGCGCGGATCCAGACGACGATGGCGGCCGAGGGCGGGGTGAAGGCGCAGCTGTTCGAGCGTGCCTTCTCGGTGGGCCGACGGGTGCGCGCGCTGGAGCACGCCGGCAGGGACGTGCCCGTGGGGCTGAAGCTGCAGCAGCGGCTGTTCGACCGGCTGGTGTTCTCCAAGGTGCGGGAACGGTTCGGCGGCCGGGTGCGCTTCTTCATCTCCGGAGCGGCCCCGCTCAACCCCGAGATCGCCGAGTGGTTCGACGCCGCCGGCATCGTGATCCTCGAGGGCTACGGGCTGACCGAGACCTCCGCCGGTGCCTTCGTGAACCACCCCGACGACTACCGGATCGGCACGGTCGGGCCCGCCGTACCGGGCTCGGAGGTCCGGATCGGCGAGGACGGCGAGATCCTGATCAGGGGCCCCCACGTGATGGCGGGCTACCACAACCGTCCCGACGAGACGGCTGCCGCCTTCACCGAGGACGGGTTCTTCCGCACCGGTGACAAGGGCACCCTCGACCCCGACGGCTTCCTCCGGGTGACCGGCCGGATCAAGGACCTGTTCAAGACCTCCGGCGGCAAGTACGTCGCCCCGTCCGCGGTCGAGGCCAGCTTCAAGGCGCTGTGCCCCTACGCCAGCCAGTTCATCGTCTTCGGCGACGCCCGCAACTTCTGCGTCGCCCTGGTCGCCCTCGACCCCGACGAGATCGCCGGCTGGGCGGCCGAGAACGGCATGGCGGGCCGCCCGTACTCCGAGGTGGTCGCCTCGCCGGCCTGCCGGGACATGGTCGCCGGCTACGTGGACGAGCTCAACGCGACGCTGAACCGCTGGGAGACGATCAAGAAGTTCGAGATCCTCGACCACGACCTGAGCATCGACTCCGGGGAGCTCACGCCGTCGTTGAAGGTCAAGCGCAACGTCGTCGAGGACAAGTACGGTGAGACGATCGACGGCTTCTACCGTTGACTTCGAGCGGACACCGGGGGAGCGACGATGCCCTGGAAGTTCTGGAAGCCCGACAAGACCGAGGCCCAGCTGGAGCAGGAGCGGCTGCAGCGCGACATGGGCGGCACGAGCACGGGCAGGGCCGCGACGCCTCCGGTCGCGGGCACGGCCTCGGCGCAGCCGACCCGGCGTGAGCCGCCCGGTGACCTGCCCGGTGACCTGCCCGGTGACCTGCCCGCGGCACCCGGCGGGGCGTTCAGCATGGTCGCCGACGGCGTCTACGAGATCCGCGGGCGGGGCATCGTCCTGGCCGGGACCATCCAGGACGGCACCGTCCGGGTCGGCCTCCCGGTGGACGTGATCAACCCCGGCGGCGTGCCGATGCCGGCCCGCGTGGTCGGCATCGAGGCGTTCCGCCGCATCTTGCGGAGCGCCTCGACCGGGGAGAACGTGGGCCTGCTCATGGACGGACTGCGGCCCGCCTCGGTGCAGAAGGGCGCCGTCGTCCGGGGGTGAGTGACCGGCCGCGGGACGCCGGAGCAGGATGGGTGCCATGCCGCTGGGGATCTACGTGCACGTGCCGTTCTGCTCGGTGCGGTGCGGGTACTGCGACTTCAACACCTACACCGCGACCGAGCTCGGTGGTGGCGGGTCGCAGGCGTCGTACTCTGCGACCGCGGTGGATGAGCTCAGCCGTGCCCGGACACGGCTCGGGGACCGGCGCGTCGACACGGTCTTCTTCGGCGGCGGCACCCCCACCCTGCTGCCCGCGGACGACCTGGTCGCGATGCTGGCCGCGATCGACCAGTGGTTCGGTCTCGCGTCCGACGCGGAGGTCACCACCGAGGCCAACCCCGACAGCGTCACCGCGGACTCGCTGGCCCGGCTGCACGAGGACGGCTTCACCCGGATCTCCTTCGGCATGCAGTCCGCGGTCCCCCACGTGCTGCGGGTGCTCGACCGCACCCACGACCCCGAGCGGGTGCCGCGGGCGGTTCGCTGGGCCCGGGAGGCGGGCTTCGGGCAGGTGAGCCTGGACCTGATCTACGGCACGCCGGGGGAGTCCATGGCCGACTGGCGACGCTCGGTCGAGGCGGCCCTGGCCTGCGGGCCCGACCACGTCTCGGCGTACTCGCTGATCGTGGAGCCGGGTACCGCACTGGGCCGCCGGGTACGGCGCGGGGAGCTGCCGATGCCCGACGACGACGACCTGGCCGAGAAGTACGTCATCGCCGACGAGCTGCTCGGGGATGCGGGGCTGGGCTGGTACGAGCTGTCCAACTGGGCCCGGGACGACGCGGCGCGCTGTCGACACAACCTCGGGTACTGGCGCAGCGACGACTGGTGGGGCGTCGGGCCGGGCGCCCACTCGCACGTGGCGGGCGAGCGGTGGTGGAACCTCAAGCATCCCCGCGCGTACGCCGCGCGCCTGGCCGACGGGGAGTCCCCCGCGGAGGATGGCGAGACCCTCGACGACGAGGCCCGCCGGACCGAGCGCGTGATGCTCGAGCTGCGGCTGCGCGAGGGCCTGGCGGTCTCCGTGCTTCCGGATCGGTCGCTGCTCGACGACCCGGTCGCCGACGGGCTGCTCGAGCCGGCGGGGGACCGTGCGGTGCTCACCCGACGTGGCCGCCTGCTCGCCGACCGGGTGGTGCGGCAGCTGCTCGGCTGAGACCCTGCGACACCTCGCCCGCCCGGCAGCGGGGGGTCAGCCGGTCACGAAGTCGATGAGCTCCTCGACCCTGCCGAGCAGGGCGGGCTCGAGGTCCTGGTAGCCGCGCACGCGGCCCAGGATGTGCTTCCAGGCACGGGCGATGTCGGCCTGGTTGCGGTGCGGCCAGCCGAGGTGCTGGCAGATTCCCTTCTTCCACTCCACGCTGCGGGGGATGCTCGGCCACGCGGACAGGTCGAGGCGTCCGGGCTTGACCGCCTGCCAGATGTCCACGAACGGGTGGCCGACCACGAGCACGTGCGCGCCCACCGGCGAGCGCGCGACCGACCGGGCGATGCGGCTCTCCTTGGAGCCGGCGACGAGGTGGTCCACCAGCACCCCCACCCTGCGCTCCGGGCCGGGCCGGAAGTCGCGCAGGTGCTCGGGCAGGTCGTCCACCCCCTCGAGGTACTCGACCACGACCCCCTCGATGCGCAGGTCGTCGCCCCAGACCTTCTCCACCAGCTCGGCGTCGTGGCGTCCCTCCACGAAGATCCGGCTCGCACGGGCCACCCGCGCCCGGGCGCTCTCGACCGCGACCGAGCCGGAGGCCGTTCGGGTCGGCCGGCTCGGGCCGCTGCGCGTCGGCGCCTTCAGCACCACCGGGCGGCCCTCGAGCAGGAATCCCGGGCCCAGTGGGAAGGTACGGCGGTTGCCGTGCCGGTCCTCGAGCGTCAGGGTGCCCAGGTCGCGCTCGACCCGGACGACCTCGCCGCACCAGTCGGTGTCGACCTCCTCGACCACCAGGCCGCGCTCGGCAGGTACCTCGGTGGTGCGGCCGCGCCGGGGTGTGCGTCCTCCGGAGACGGGCGCAGCAGTGCTCAGGACGTCGGAGCCGTAGCGGTCGGGGAAGGAGCGCACCCGAGCACGCTACGGCCCCGGGCGCGCGACATCGGGGATCGGCGCGCCTGAAACCGCTTGTGCGCGACTGTTCTGCGATATATCGTCAACACATCGAGACTGTTCGGGCGCACGGCGCCGGAGAGGGAGGGCGTCATGGGGCGCAGGCAGATGTGGGAGCAGCTGCGGGACAACCCGGAGCTCGTCGACGAGCTCCAGGCGGCGTGGCGGCAGCGCCACCACCATCACGGGGGGCACCACGGCAGGGCGGGGCAGTCCTTCGGCGGCCCACCGCCGTGGGTGGGCGCCTTCTTCGGTCCCGGGGGGCGGGGCCCGGGCGGCCGGGGAGCCGGCGGGCGCGGCCCGCGGGTGCGGCGGGGCGACGTACGCTTCGCGATCCTCGACGTGCTCGGCGGGGGGCAGCTCAACGGCTACCAGGTGATCCAGCAGATCGCCGAGCGCACCGACGGTGCCTGGCGGCCGAGCCCGGGATCGGTGTACCCGACCATCTCCCAGCTGCAGGACGAGGGGCTGGTGGAGGAGGTCGCGGGGGCCGAGCGCAAGCTGCTGCGGCTGACCGACTCCGGCTCGACGTACGTCGCCGAGCACACCGAGGAGCTGGCCGCGGTGTGGGAGCCGTTCGACCACCCCGACGACGACGGCGACCCGGCCAACCTGCGCCAGGTGATCGGGCAGAGCATGGCGGCCGTCTGGCAGGTGGCCGCCACCGGGACCCACGAGCAGCAGCGCCGCGCGGCCGAGATCCTCGCCGACACCCGGCGCCGGCTCTACGGTGTGCTGGCCGACGGGCCCGACGATGCCGACGAGGAGGCGTGATGGCCGACTGGAACCTCCGGATCGGTGACGCCGAGCGGGAGGCTGCCTCGACGGCCCTCGGCGAGCACTTCGCGGCCGGCCGCCTCACCCAGGAGGAGTATGCCGAGCGCAACGACGCCGTGTGGACCGCGTGCACCCGCGGGGACCTCGAGACCCTCTTCACCGACCTGCCGCGGGCCGACCGTGCGTCGCAGCGTCCTGGTACGCAATCGCGGCGCCGCGTCCCGGCGTTCCCGCTGGTGCCTGTGTTGGTCGGGCTGGTCGTGCTCACCGCGGTCACGCACGTTCCGTTCATCCTGCTCGGACTGCTCGCCTGGCTGCTGCTGAGGCGGCGCGGATGGTGGCGCCGCAGCGACGACTGGGCCGGCCCATGGGGCGGCCACCGGGCCGACCACTGGAACGACCACTGGGGCGGCGCCACGCGCCGGTGACGCGAGCGCACATGGTCCTGTCCCGAGGGTGGGAGCCCGGTCAGGCCATCGGCAGCCGCCGACCGCCGCTCGGCAGCTGCGCGTAGCCACGGCGTACGGCCGACGCGAGCTGCTCGCGCGGGTAGGGCCAGTCCGTGGCCCGCAGCGCCTGCTCCTCCGGGACGCCCCGGCCGGCGAGGTCGGCGATGGTCTGGGCGACCTGGCCGAGCTCGAGCCGCTGCAGCGCCACGAAGTCCCGGTCGACCGGGCTGCCGTGGCCGGGGACCACCACGGTCCGGCCGGTCAGCATCCCGACCAGGGTGTCCAGGGTGCCCGGCCACTCCAGGGGGAAGCAGTCGTCGCCGAGGCCCGGCACGGCGCCCGGTGCTCCCGACCTGGCCCCCTCCTCGACCAGGTCACCGGCGAAGACCACGTCGGCGTCGGGAACACGGACCACCGCGTCGCCCCCGGTGTGGCCCCGGCCCGGGTGCACCAGCTCGACCGGGCGGTCGCCTAGGTCGAGCACCAGCGCCGAGGAGAACGTGCGCCCGGGGACCACCGGGTCGGTCGACACCAGCTCCGCGTGCCGGGGGTCGTCGTCGATCTCGTCCGCGGCCTGGCGGCGGATCTCGTCCGCGTGCTGCGGGAGCGCTGCGGCGGCGTCCTCGTGACAGAGCAGATCGGCACCGGCGGCCGCGAACGTGTCGTTGCCGAAGGTGTGGTCGAAGTGGACGTGGGTGTTCGCAGCCGCGAGCAGCGGGAGGCCACCGAGGCGGTCGGCCAGCCGGCGTACCTCCTCGAGCACCCGGCGGGCTCCCGCCGCGGACGCGAACGTGTCCACCACCAGCAGCCCGGCCGCTCCCGCCACCACGGACACGTTGACGTCGAACCAGTCCTGCCGGGCCGTCCAGCAGCGGTCGCCCACCTCGGTGAAGTCGCTCACCCGGCGAGCCTACGGCCGGCGCCTCGACCCGGTCGGGCTGGCGCCTTGGCGTAGGCTTGTTGCTGGCACTCGGTGTGAGGGAGTGCCAGTCAGAGAGAGTCAGTCGGGCGCCCTCGGGCGCCCTCGGGCGCCCGTCGTGTCCGGACCGAGGTGCGGAGGTGGGCAGTGCAGGATGACCGCAGGCTTGCCGTGCTCCGTGCCATCGTGCAGGACTACGTCGACACCCGGGAGCCGGTGGGCTCGAAGGCGCTGGTCGAACGGCATGGGCTCGGCGTCTCACCCGCAACGGTACGCAACGACATGGCGGCGCTCGAGGAGGAGGGGCTGATCGCCCAGCCGCACACGAGCGCGGGGCGCATCCCCACCGACAAGGGGTACCGCCTGTTCGTCGACCGGCTCACCACGCTCAAGCCGATGAGCGGGGCCGAGCGGCGCGCGATCGCCAGCTTCCTCGACGGTGCCCACGACCTCGACGACGTGGTGCAGCGCAGCGTCCGGTTGCTGGCGCAGCTGACCCAGCAGGTCGCGATCGTGCAGTACCCGACGCTCGCCCATTCCACGGTCCGGCACATCGAGGTGGTCGCACTGACGACCTCGCGGGTGCTGCTGGTGCTGATCTTGTCGACCGGCCGGGTCGAGCAGCGCCTGGTCGAGCTGCCGTCCGAGCTGGACGAGGACATCCTCGCCCAGCTGCGCGCCCGGCTCAACGGCGCCGCTGTGGGAGAGTCCATCGCCGACGCGGTCGCCGCGCTGGTCGACCTGCCCGACCAGGTGGAACCGGCCGAGCGGACGCAGTGGTCCCTGGTGGTCGCGAGCCTGGTCGAGGCGATGTCGAACCACAGCTCGGACGAGCGCGTGATCGTCGGCGGCACCTCACACCTGGCCCGGTTCGGCGACAGCTTCGAGACCGCGATCAAACCGATGCTCGAGGCGCTCGAGGAGCACGTCGTCCTGCTCAAGCTGCTCGGCGAGGCCACCTCCAACGCCACCCTCACCGTGCGGATCGGCCACGAGGGCCCCTACCAGGAGCTGGCGGCCACGTCGGTCGTGGCCAGCGGCTACGGCCCGGGCCGGGAGCCCGTCGGCGCCCTCGGCGTCGTCGGTCCCACGCGGATGGACTACCCCGGCAGCATGGCCGCGGTGGCCGCGGTGGCGCGCTACGTCTCCTCGATCCTCGACGAGACCTGACCCTGACCCAGACCCCAGAAAGCATTCCGTGACCCAGCACGACCCGTACGAGACCCTCGGTGTGGACCGCGAGGCCGACGCCGAGACCATCAAGAAGGCCTACCGCCGGCTCGCCCGCAAGCTGCACCCCGACGTGAACCCGGACCCCGCCACGCAGGAGCGGTTCAAGGAGGTGTCGGCCGCCTACGAGGTGCTGTCCGACCCCGAGAAGCGCCGCATGTACGACCTCGGCGGTGACCCGTTCGCGCAGGCGGGCTTCGGTGGCGGACAGGGGGCCGGCTTCTCCTTCACCGACATCATGGACGCGTTCTTCGGCGGCCAGGCCGGCCCCGCCGGTCGTGGGCCCCGGCCGCGGTCGCGGCGGGGCCAGGACGCCCTGGTCAGGCTCGAGGTGGAGCTGGCCGAGGCCGCCTTCGGCACCGAGCAGGAGCTCAAGGTCGACACCGCGGTGATGTGTGGCACCTGCCACGGCAGCGGCGCCACGCCCGGCACTCGTCCGGTCCGTTGCGAGACCTGCCACGGTCAGGGTGAGGTGCAGCACGTCCAGCGCTCGTTCCTCGGCGAGATCCGCACCGTGCGGCCCTGCGCCGCCTGCCGCGGCTACGGCGAGACCATCCCCGACCCCTGCCGTGAGTGCGCGGGCGACGGCCGGGTCCGGCAGCGTCGCTCCCTCACGGTGCGCATTCCCGCCGGCGTGGACACCGGCACCCGGGTGCAGCTCTCGGGCCAGGGCGAGGTCGGGCCCGGCGGCGGGCCGGCCGGCGACCTCTACGTCGAGGTGCACGTGCGCCCGCACCCGCTGTTCACCCGCGACGGTCAGCACCTGCGCAGCCACGTCACCATCCCGATGACCGCGGCCGCGCTGGGCACCACGCTGAAGATGCCACTGCTGGAGGCCGACCTGACCGAGGACGGTGGCGACACCGAGCGCTCGCTGGACCTCGAGGTCAAGCCCGCCACCCAGTCCGGGACCGAGCTGGTGATCCGGGGGCGCGGAGTCCCGGGGCTTCGCAGCGGTGCGCGCGGTGACGTGATCGTCACCGTCGACGTGGAGACCCCGGGCCGGCTCGACGACCGGCAGCGCGAGCTGCTCACCGAGCTCGCCCGGCTGCGCGACGAGGAGGCCCCGGACGGCAAGATCCTGCCCAACCACCGCTCCGTGTTCGGCCGGTTGCGCGACGCGTTCAAGTGATCGCCCCGTGACTCTTCCGGTGTTCTGGTCGCCGGGCCTGGACACGGCAGCTGTTGGAGCCGAGACGACGCTGGACGGCGACGAGGGCCGGCACGCCGTCGTCGTACGACGGACCCGCACCGGCGAGCAGCTGGTGCTCACCGACGGCGGGGGGCGTGCGGCCACCTGCGTGGTGACTGCGGTCATGAAGGACTCGCTGACGGCCCGGGTGCTCGCGGTCGAGCAGACCGTCCGGTCACGACCGCAGGTGACCGTCGTGCAGGCAATCCCCAAGGGCGACCGGGCCGATCTCGCCGTCGAGGCGCTGACCGAGGTCGGCGCCGACCGGATCGTGCCCTGGGCCGCGGAACGCTGCGTCGCGGTGTGGCGGGGGGAGCGCACGGAGAAGTCGCTGCGACGGTGGCGCAGCACGGCGCGCGAGGCGGCCAAGCAGTCCCGGCGGCGCTGGTTCCCCGAGGTGGCCCCCCGGGCCGGGTCCGGCGAGGTCGCCGAGCTGCTGCGTGCCGCCGACCTGGCGGTGGTGCTCCACGAGCGGGCCGACCGGCCCCTCGGCGCGGTCCCCTCGGCGGATTCCGGCTCGGTCGTGGTGGTGGTCGGCCCCGAGGGCGGCATCAGCCCGGAGGAGCTGGAGCTGCTGGGCGCCGCCGGCGGCCGCGCCGTACGCATGGGGGGCACGGTGCTGCGCACGTCGACCGCGGGCGTGGCCGCGGTCGCGGCGTTGCTGGCCGGCACCCCGCGCTGGGCCTGACCCGGGCCTCGACCCGGGTCAGTGGACCACGATGTTCTTGCTGTCCGTGGTGGTGCCCCTGCCCTCGCCGGCCGACCCGGTGGTGTCGCGCACGGTGAGGACGTACTGGCCCGGGGGTGCGTTCAGCCGGAACGCGAACTTCGACAGGGCGCAGCAGCTGCCCGCCGTGGTGAAGCCGTGCCTGACCACGTGACCGTGCTGCTCGAGCTGCCACACCACGGTGCCCTCGTACGCCGACGCCTGCCCGTACACCTCGGTCCCGCTCTGCACCACCTGGCCCTCGTCGAGGGACAGCGAGACCGGTGACAGCACCGAGCTCGCGGGCTGCTTGCGGACCGGGCCGTCGAGGCGGACGCCTAGCAGGTGCCCCGCGGGGGTTCCCTCGACCGTGAAGCGCACCGGCACCGTCCGCTGCAGCGTGTCGTCGACCGTCCACACGATGGCCTGCAGGGCCATTCGGCCGGCGGCCCTGCCGCCCGGTGGAGCCGCGGTCAGGTCGGGGCCGGTGAGGTCCACGTCGACGAAGTCGCCGTGGTCGTCGTCGATGGCCCGGGTCGTGGCCGGGAACCCCGAGGCGTAGTCGGCGTCCCGGGGCTGGCCGAGCGCCTGGTTCACGGCCGCGTCCAGGTTGCTCGAGGTCACCCCGGAGAGGTGCCGGTTCTCCTGGAACAGTCGCGGCCCGACGGCGGTGCTGCCCAGGTAGTACGTCGACACCGTGAGCCCATGGTTCCGGGTGGCCGGGGAGTTGTCCGCTCCGCCGACCTGGCTGCGGTTGAGCCAGGCGACCCCACCGATGACCAGGGCGGTAGCCACGGTGGCCAGCACGACCAGGACCCAGCCGCGTCCCCGCGGTGCCGGCTCCTCGAGGCGGCGACGGATCGAGGAGAGCCCCTCGGTCGGGCGCATGTCGTCCACGGCGCCGTGCAACAGGTCGCGCATGTCCGGGTCGTCGTCGTGGTGGTCCGTGGGGTGAGTCATCGTTGGTCCGCCAGTCTGCCGCGCAGGGCCGTCGCGGCGCGGGCGGCGTGGGACTTGACCGCGCCCCGGCTGATCCCAAGCGTGTGCGCGATCTGATCTTCGGACAGGTCGAGGTAGTGGCGCAGCACCAGCACCTCACGCTGCCGTCGCGGCAGCGCGGCGAGCGCATCCAGCACCGCCTCCCGCCGTTCCGCCTCGAGCAGCGCGATGTCGGCGCCGGGGGTCGCGCCGCTGGGCTGCTGCTGGTGGCGGCCGGCCACACCGCGGTGTCGCAGCGCAGAGCGAGACCGGTTCAGCACGGCCTTGTGGAGGTACGCCGCGGCCCGCTCGGGCTCGCGCAGCCGGCTCCACCGACGGTGCAGGTCGCAGAAGGCGTCCTGCACCACGTCCTCGGCGCCCTCCTGGTCGTGCAGCAGCAGCACCGCAGCGCGCACCAGCCGGGCGTACTGCCCGGTGTAGAGCTGGGTCACCGCCTCGTCCGCGGTGCTTGGTCCGGCCACGGCCACCCCTGTACGGCGCAGCCGCGGGGCCGGCTGCGCCAGCTGAGTCGAGTCTGCGCTCACGCTACTTCCACGTCTGGGGAGACCACCCGGTTTACACGCGTATGCTCCCCGGATGTGACCGACCAGCGCCAGAGGACCGATCCGGACTGCGTGTTCTGCAAGATCGTCGCGGGGGAGATTCCGTCGACGAAGGTGCACGAGACCGGGACCACCGTCGCCTTCCGCGATGCCAACCCGGTCGCGCCCACGCACGTGCTCGTGGTGCCGCGCAGCCACTATGCCGACGCCGCCGCGCTGGCTGCGGGCGAGCCCGACACCTCCGTCGACCTGATCCGGGCGGCGCAGGCCGTGGCCGAGGCGGACGGCCTGGACTCGTACCGGCTGGTGTTCAACACCGGCGCCGACGCGCACCAGACCGTATTCCACGCCCACCTGCACGTGGTCGGCGGCCGGGCGATGACCTGGCCCCCGGGGTGAGGGGCAGCGTTGGACCTGCCGCGACGGCCCGGTTTCAGTAACATGGAGGGTGGACGGCAGGAGTCGCCACCCCAGCAGAAGGGAAGCCTGACCAGGGCATCCATGAGCGAACCCACGACCGACGAACCGGTGCACGACGTCGTCGTGCCCAACAGCATCAACATGGTGGCGCTGCTCGGCCCCGGCGATGCACACCTCCGGCTGATCGAGAAGGCCTTCGAGGCCGACATACACGTCCGGGGGAACCAGGTCACCCTGCGCGGTGACCGCGCCGAGGTGGCCCTGGTCGAACGCCTTCTCGACGAACTGGTCACGATCCTGCGCACCGGCCAGGGCATCAGCGAGGAGACCGTCGAGCGCGCCATCGCGATGCTGCGGGCCGAGACGACCGAGCGGCCCGCCGACGTGCTCAGCCTGAACATCCTGTCGAACCGCGGCCGCACCATCCGCCCGAAGACGCTGAACCAGAAGCGCTACGTCGACGCCATCGACAAGCACACCATCGTGTTCGCTATCGGCCCCGCCGGAACCGGCAAGACCTACCTGGCGATGGCGAAGGCGGTCCAGGCGCTGCAGCAGAAGGCGGTCAACCGGATCATCCTGACCCGGCCGGCGGTCGAGGCGGGAGAACGGCTGGGCTACCTGCCCGGCACCCTGAGCGAGAAGATCGACCCCTACCTGCGGCCGCTGTACGACGCCCTGCACGACATGATCGACCCGGAGTCGATCCCCAAGCTGCTCGCCTCCGGCACCATCGAGGTCGCACCGCTCGCCTTCATGCGGGGCCGCTCCCTGAACGACTCCTTCATCATCCTCGACGAGGCGCAGAACACCTCGCCGGAGCAGATGAAGATGTTCCTGACCCGGCTGGGCTTCGGCTCGAGGATGGTGGTCACCGGCGACGTCACCCAGGTCGACCTCCCCGGTGGCGTGCACAGCGGACTGCGGGTGGTCGAGGGGATCCTCGACGGCATCAAGGACCTGTCGTTCAACCGGCTCACGGCGCACGACGTGGTCCGGCACCGGCTGGTCGGCGAGATCGTCGCAGCCTACGAGGAGTTCGACGCCCGCCGCGGTCGTGAGCCCGGCGTCTCCGAGGGGCCGCGATGAGCGTCGAGGTGCTCAACGAGTCCGGCGAGGTTCTCGACGAGCGACGCACGCAGCAGCTTGCCCGCTTCGTGATGGAGCGGATGCGGGTGCACCCGCTGGCCGAGCTGTGCATCTCCGCGGTCGACGAGGACACCATCGCCGAGCTCAACGCGAAGTGGATGGACAAGGAAGGACCCACCGACGTGCTCGCCTTCCCCATGGACGAGCTGCGGCCGGGCGCGGTGAACGAGGAGCTGCAGGAGGGGGTGCTCGGGGACCTGGTGCTGTGCCCCGCCGTCGCGGCCGGCCAGGCGGCGGCGGCCGCGGAGCGCAACAAGGACGGCCACGCCGGCTATTCGGTGACCGATGAACTCGACCTGCTCACCGTGCACGGCATCTTGCACCTGCTCGGCTACGTCCACGCCGAGCCCGACGAGCACAAGGAGATGTTCGACCTGCAGGCGCGTCTCCTCGCGGAGTGGCAGGGTCACCGCAAATGAGGGCTGACAGTCCGGGCCAGCTGTTGCTGGTCATCGGACTCGTCATCGTCGCCGGGCTGCTCAGCGGTTCGGAGGCGGCGCTGACCTCGTCGTCCCACGCCCGGGCCGAGGAGCTCGTCGACGAAGGTCGAGCCGGCGCGAAAAAGCTGCTGCGGGTGCTGGCCGACCGGCCGCGGTACGTCAACACTGCGCTGTTCCTGCGGATGCTGGCCGAGGTCTCCGCCACCGTCCTGGCCACCCTCATGATCGTCGGCTCCTGGGGCCGCCACACCGGCCCGATCCTGGCCACGATCGCGGTGATGCTGGTGATCTCGTTCGTGGCGATCGGGGTCGCCCCCCGGACAATCGGCCGGCAGCACTCGGAGTCGGTCGCGCTGGTCTCCGCCGCCGTCATGGTCCCGCTGACCAGCGTGCTCGGCCCGGTGCCACGACTGCTGATCATGCTCGGCAACGCGCTCACTCCCGGCAAGGGCTTCTCCGAGGGCCCGTTCGCCAGCGAGGCCGAGCTGCGCGAGATGGTCGACCTGGCCGAGGCCTCCAGCGTGATCGAGTCCGGGGAGCGGGCGATGATCCACTCGGTCTTCGAGCTCGGTGACACCCCGGTGCGCGCGGTGATGGTGCCTCGTACCGATGTGGTCTTCATCGAGCGCCACAAGACCCTGCGCCAGGCCATGTCGCTGTTCCTGCGCACCGGCTTCTCGCGGCTGCCGGTGGTGGGGGAGGACCTCGACGACATCATCGGCTTCGCCTACCTCAAGGACCTGGCCAAACGGGTCTTCGACCGGCAGGACGCCCAGACCACCGAGCACGTCGAGTCGTTGATGCGTCCGGTCCTGCACGTGCCCGACTCCAAGCCGGTGGACGACCTGCTGCGGGAGATGCAGGCCAGGCGGCGCCACATCGCCGTCGTCGTGGACGAGTACGGCGGCACGGCGGGCCTGGTGACCATCGAGGACGTGCTCGAGGAGATCGTCGGGGAGATCACCGACGAGTTCGACCCCGAGGAGTCGCCGGTCCAGCACCTCGACGACGGCTCGGTGCGGGTGTCCGCACGGTTCCCCGTCGACGATCTCGAGGAGGTGACCGGCGTCGATCTCGACGAGGAGGCGGTCGAGGACGTGGACACCGTGGCCGGTCTCATGGCCAAGCACCTGGGGAAGGTGCCGATCCCGGGCTCGGTCGTGGAGGTCGGCGGGCTGGTGTTCCGGGCCGAGGAGCCCACCGGGCGGCGCAAGCGGATCGGCACCGTCGAGATCACCCCGGTCGTCGTCCACGACGAGCACACCGAGAGCCAGGACCTACAATCCCCGGCGTGAGTGTGCAGGCGGAGGACCAGAAGCTGGTCGTGCTCGCGCGCGCCACCCGGGCACGCACGGGTGCCGGCCAGGCAGCGGCGCTGCGCGACCTCGACGGCCGCACGTATGCCGCAGCAACCGTCGACCTGCCCCACCTGCGGATCTCCGCGGTGGGAGCCGCCCTCGCCATGGCGGTGGCCAGCGGCGCCAAGGGCCTCGAGGCCGTGGTGGTCCTCGGCGGTGCGGAGGTCGGCGACGAGGACCTGGCGGCGGTGCGCGACCTGGCCGGGTCCCGGATACCCGTGCACCACGGCGATCAGCGTGGTCGGCTCGACTGCTCGGTCAGCACCTGACCCCTCGTGGCGCCGCGACCCCGACTGGTCCTAGGGTGAGCAGGGCGGGCGAGGCACCCGCGCCATTGACGGCAGGAGGGCTCGGGTGGGGCTGCAGGGACCGACACGCCACCGGCACGCTATCGAGCGGCTGCGTTCCTCCTACGCCGGGATCCCGCCCGGAGCCCCGGTCCGGCTGCAGAAGCGGACCTCGAACCTCTTCCGGCTACGGCAGCGGAGCACCGCGCCGGGGCTCGACGCCTCCGGGCTCGACGGCGTCATCGACATCGACACCACCGCACGCACCGCTGACGTGCAGGGCATGTGCACCTACGAGGACCTCGTCGACGTCACCTTGGCCCACGGCCTGATCCCGTACGTCGTCCCGCAGCTGCGCACGATCACGCTCGGCGGTGCGGTCACCGGGCTGGGCATCGAGTCCACCTCATTCCGCAACGGCCTGCCGCACGAGTCGGTGCTGGAGATGGACGTGTTCACCGGCTCCGGGGAGGTCGTCACGGCCCGTCCGGACGACCCGGAGCACGCCGACCTGTTCCACACCTTTCCGAACTCCTACGGCTCCCTGGGCTACGCCACGCGGCTGCGGATCGCGCTGGAGCCGGTGCCGGCGTACGTCGCCCTGCGGCACCTCCGCTTCGGCGACCCCGGCGAGCTCGCCGACACGATCGCGACGATCGTGGAGGGCAGGGAGTGGGACGGCGTCCGCGTCGACGGGCTCGACGGCGTGGCCTTCGCCCCCGGGGAGTACTACCTCACGCTCGCGGAGTTCACCGGGCTCGACGACGCCCCGGACCGGCACACCCAGCTGCTGGAGCCGCACCCCAGCGACTACACCGGCAGCGCGATCTACTACCGCTCGATCCAGCAGCTCGCTGCGTCCGGCAGTGGCGGCGACCTGCTCACCATGCACGACTACCTGTGGCGCTGGGACACCGACTGGTTCTGGTGCTCGCGGGCCTTCGGCGTGCAGCACCCGGTGGTGCGACGGTTGTGGCCCCGGCGGTGGAAGCGCTCCGACGTCTACCACCGGCTGGTCGGCCTCGACCAGCGGTTCGGGATCGCGGACCGGCTGGACCGCCGGGCGGGCAGGCCGCAGCGCGAGATGGTGGTGCAGGACATCGAGGTCCCGGTCGCCCGGCTCCCGGAGTTCCTGGAGTGGTTCGACGACACGGTCGGGATGCGCCCGGTGTGGCTGTGCCCGCTGCGGGCCCAGGAGCGCTGGCCGACCTATCCGCTGCGGCCGCGCGAGACCTACGTGAACGTGGGATTCTGGGGCGCCGTACCGGTGGGGCCGGAGGCCGTCGACGCCCCCCAGAACCGCGCGATCGAGGCCAGGGTGCACGAGCTCGACGGGCACAAGTCGCTCTACTCCGAGGCCTTCTACGACCCCGACACCTTCGACGCGCTCTACAACGGTTCAAACCTCGCGACGGTCAAGAAGCGCTACGACCCCGACTCGCGGTTCACTTCCCTCTACGACAAGGCGGTACGACGACGATGAAGCCTCCGATCAGCTGGTCGGGGGACATCCCGATCGCGGAGATGTTCACCTCGCTCCTGGTTGAGGAGCTGCCGCTGCGGTTCACGGCGTACGACGGCAGCGCCAGCGGCCCCGAGGACGCCCCGGTCGGCCTGCACCTCAAGAACGAGCGCGGTCTGGCCTACATCCTGACGGCCCCGCAGGACCAGGACCTCGGCATCGGCAGGGCGTACGTCTCCGGCGACATCGACCTCACCGGCGCGCATCCCGCGGACCCGTACCCGGCTCTCAAGCTGGTGCAGAAGGGGCTGAAGTTCCGGGCGCCGACGCCCGCCGAGGCGCTGGCCCTGCTGCGGGGCGTCGGCCTCAGGCACTTCGTCCCGCCCGCCCCCCCGGCCCAGGAGCACCTGCCCCGCTGGCGTCGGCTCGCGGAGGGGCTGCGGCACACCGAGACGCGCGATGCCGAGTCCATCCACCGCCACTACGACGTGTCCAACCGCTTCTACGAGCTGGTTCTGGGTCCGTCGATGACCTACACCTGCGCGGTCTTCCCCCGCGAGGACGCCACCCTCGAGGAGGCGCAGGCCAACAAGTACGACCTGATCGCCCGCAAGCTCGACCTGCAGTCGGGCCAGCGGCTGCTCGACATCGGCTGCGGCTGGGGCGGGATGGTGCGTCACGCCGCCCGCGAGTACGGCGTGCAGGCGCTCGGCGTCACGCTGTCGCGTGAACAGGCCACCTGGGCGCAGGAGCGGATCAAGAAGGAGGGCCTGGACCACCTCGCCGAGGTGCGTCACCTGGACTACCGCCACGTCGAGGAGGGGGACTTCGACGCCCTCAGCTCGATCGGCCTGACCGAGCACATCGGGGTGGCCAACTACCCGGCGTACTTCGGGTTCATCCGCGACAAGCTCAAGCCTCACGGCCGGCTGCTGAACCACTGCATCACCCGGCGCGACAACCGGCCCACCGCGACCGGGCTGTTCATCGACCGCTACGTCTTCCCCGACGGCGAGGTCACCGGGTCCGGCAGGATCATCACCGAGGTGCAGGATGCCGGCCTCGAGGTGCAGCACGAGGAGAACATCCGGCTGCACTACGCGCGCACGCTGGCCGGCTGGTGCCACAACCTGCAGGAGCACTGGGACGAGTGCGTCGCCGAGGTCGGCGAGTCCACCTGCCGGGTGTGGGGGCTGTACATGGCCGGCTCCCGGCTCGGCTTCGAGCGCAACGAGCTGCAGCTGCACCACGTGCTGGCCACGAAGACCGACGCGGAGGGGGCCGGCGGCTACCCGCTCCGGCCGCAGTTCGGCGTCTGAGCCGCTCTCGGTAGCCTGCTGCGGTGAGCTCACGAGCCGGTTCCCTGCGTGCGCACGAAGCCGACGTGCTGCGACGGGAGTGGCTGTCGCCGCACCTGCTCCGGCTGGTGCTGGGCGGCGACCGGCTGCGCCGGTTCGCCGGGACCGGCGTCCCGGACGAGTGGGTGGCGCTGACGGTTCCGGGGCAGTACCAGAACCGCTACTACACGGTCCGGTCCTGGGACGGAGCCGAGCTGGTGCTCGACGTGGTCGTGCACCAGCACGGCCTGGTCACCGAGTGGGCGCAGACCGACTGCGTCGGGCAGCGGGTCACGGTCAGCGCCCCGAAGGGCTCGTTCGCCATGCCCGGGGACGCGGGCTGGCTGGAGTTGGTCGGTGACCTGACCGCGCTGCCCGCGATCGCCCGGATCGCGGAGTCCGTGGACGCCACCGGTCTGCCCCTCCGTGCCTGGGTGGAGAGCCCCGACGGTGAGCTGCCGTCGTACGTCGCCGGCCGGGCGGAGGTGACCTGGCTGCCGTCCCCCGCGGACGGGGAGTCGCGCCTGGCCGAGCTGGTGGAGCAGCTGGACTGGCCCGGCGGTCCGGGCTACTTCTGGATGGCGGGGGAGTCGGCGCAGATGCGCAGCATCCGCCGCTTCGTCCGCCGGGACCTGGGCTGGGACACCCGGCACCACGACCTGATGGGCTACTGGAGCAACGCCCGCGGCCGGCGTGCCCGGGTGGTCGACCCCGGGCCGATCTACGAGCGTGGCAGGGCCGAGGGGAAGACCGACGAGGAGATCTGGGCCGAGTACGACGAGGCGCGCCGTGGTTGACCCCTTCCGCTCGGGGTTCGCCTGCTTCGTGGGCCGGCCGAACGCGGGCAAGTCGACCCTGACCAACGCCCTGGTGGGGTCCAAGGTCGCGATCACCTCCTCCCGGCCGCAGACCACCCGGACCGTGGTCCGGGGCATCGTGCACCGGCCGGACGCACAGCTGGTGCTGGTCGACACCCCCGGTCTGCACCGGCCCCGGACGCTGCTGGGGGAGCGGCTCAACGACCTGGTCACGTCCACCTGGTCGGAGGTGGACGTGGTCGCGGCCTGCTTCCCGGTCGACCAGCGGCCGGGACCGGGGGACCGGTTCCTGGCCGAACAGCTGGCGAAGGTCCGGCGTACCACGAAGTTCGCGGTGGCGACCAAGACCGACCTGGTCCCTCATGAGCGCCTCGCCGAGCACCTGCTCGCCGTCGCCGAGCTGGGTCGCGCCGCCGGGGTCGACTGGGCCGAGATCGTGCCGGTCTCGGCGGTCTCCGGCGACCAGGTGGCGCTGCTGTCGGACCTGCTGGTCGCGCAGCTGCCGGACGGGCCACCGCTGTACCCCGACGGCGAGCTCACCGACACTCCCGAGGAGACGATCGTCGCCGAGCTGGTGCGCGAGGCCGCCCTCGAGGGAGTGCGTGACGAGCTGCCGCACTCGATCGCGGTCGTGGTGGAGGAGATGGGCCTGCGCGAGGGGCGGCCCGAGGGCAAGCCGCTGCTCGACATCCACGCCAACCTCTTCGTGGAGCGCTCCTCGCAGAAGGGCATCGTCATCGGTCACCGGGGCTCGCGGCTGCGCGAGGTCGGTGCCTCCGCCCGGAAGCAGATCGAGGTGATGCTGGGCACCCCGGTCTACCTCGACCTGCACGTCAAGATCGCCAAGAACTGGCAGCGCGATCCCCGCCAGCTGCGCCGGCTCGGCTTCTGAACCAGTCGGTGCCACCGGGCTCGCGGGGTACCGGATACCATGCCGCACGTGCGTCGTCTTCTGCCCGCGTTGACGCTCGCCACCGGGGCGGGCATTGGGCTGTGGTGGTGGTGGCGGCTGCACCCCACGTCCCGCCCGTTCGCCCAGCGACTGTGGGTCGACTGCCCGCAGCCCTTCATCACGCAGCGCCGGCTGCGAGCCGCGCTCGATCCGCAGCCGGGTGAACACCTGCTCGAGGTCGGCGTCGGCAGCGGCCGGTACGCCGTCGAGATCGCCGGCCACCTCGGCCCCGCCGGTGCGATGACAGCCGTCGACCTGCACGCCGACATGCTCGAGCTCACCCATCGACGGGTCCGGCGCCGACGCGCACCCCCCGTGGCACTGGTCCGGGCGAACGCGGCTGCGCTGCCGTTCCCGGAGGCAAGCTTCGACGGCGCCTACATGGCCTCCGCGCTGGGCCAGGTCCCGGATCCGACAGCCGGGCTCGCCGAGCTGAGGCGCGTCGTGCGTCCCGGCGGGCGGGTGGTGGTGGGAGACGTGGCGTACGACCCGCACGGCCTCTTCTTCCCCGGCCTGCGCCGTCGCGCCCTCAGCGCCGGCCTGTCCGGTGCAGGGCGGTGGGGAGGCCCCGCCGGCTACTTCGCCCGGTTCACGGTGCCCGGCTGAACCTGCTGCCCGGGTCCGGGCCCGGGCTCGTGGTCCGGGTATGGACTGCGTGGGAGAATTGAGGAAGCCGCACGGCGTACCCGCTCGGGGCCGTAGCGGTGCGCAGCCGGCGTCGCCGGTCGTTCCACTCAGGAAGAGGAGGAGGCGCCAGGATGGCGTTCGATCTGGCCGGACTGCTGGCAGCGCGCGCCGGGGAGGGGCAGCGGCTGCATGCGGAGCACCTCAACCGTCAGATGCCGCGGATGCTGCACGCGATCGACTTCGACACCGTCTACGAGCGGGGCGAGGGCGCCTGGCTCGTGGACGAGGACGGCACCCGCTACCTGGACTTCCTGAGCGGCTTCGGTGTCTTCGGCGTGGGTCGGAGCCACCCGGTGGTGCGACAGGCCCTCCACCAGGTCCTCGACGAGGGGCTGGCCGACATGGTCCAGATGGACACACCGTTGCTGCCGGGCCTGCTTGCCGAGCAGCTGCTGGCCAGGGCGCCGGGTCTGGACCGGGCGTTCTTCTGCAACAGCGGCACCGAGGCCGTGGAGGCCGCGTTGAAGTTCGCCCGCGCAGCCACGGGCCTTCCCCGGGTCGTCTACTGCTCCCACGGCTACCACGGGTTGACCGTCGGGTCGCTCTCGGTCAACGGAGGGGCGGAGTTCCGGGACGGTTTCGGGCCCCTGCTGCCCGACTCCAGGGTCGAGTTCGGTGACCTCGATGCACTCGAGGTCGAGCTGCGTCGCGGCGGCGTCGCCGCGCTGGTGGTGGAGCCGGTCCAGGGCAAGGGCGTGCACGTGGTGCCGCCCGGCTACCTTGCCGGCGCCGCAGACCTGCTGCACCGGTACGGCGCCCTGCTGATCTGCGACGAGGTGCAGACCGGCGTCGGACGCACCGGGCAGTTCTTCGCCTACGAACACGATGACGTCGTGCCCGACATCGTGACGCTGGCCAAGACGATCTCCGGAGGGTTCGTGCCGCTGGGTGCGACGCTGGCCCGCGGATGGATCTTCGACAAGGTCTACGGGTCGATGGATCGCGCCTTCGTGCACGCCTCGACGTTCGCGGGCAACGCGCTGGCGATGGCGGCGGGCCTGGCCACCCTGGCGGTGCTCGACGAGGAGGCCCTGGTGACCAATGCCCGCACGACCGGCGCCTACCTCACCGAACGGCTCACCGCGCTGTGCGAGCGCTACGAGCTGCTCGCCGACGTCCGCGGGCGCGGGCTGATGATCGGCCTCGAGTTCGCCCGGCCACAGTCGCTGCGGCTGCGGGGACGCTGGAGGATGCTGCAGGCCGCACGACGCGGGCTGTTCGCGCAGATGGTCGTCGGGATGCTCTACCAGCGACACCGGATCCTCACCCAGGTCGCCGCCGACAACATGGAGGTGATCAAGCTGCTGCCGCCGCTGACCATCGGCATGGGTGAGGCCGACCTGTTCGCCGAGGCGTTCGCCGACGTGCTCGACCAGGCCCACCGCGGCAACGGCGTGGCGTGGGGCTTCGCCCGGACCCTGGTCCGCCAGGCCATGACCCGCTGAGAGGTCGGGCAAACCCGCTGGCCTGCCCGCTCAGCGGAAGGCGGACTCGCCGGTGAGGGCCTGGCCGAGCACGAGCTGGTGCACCTCCGAGGTGCCCTCGTAGGTCAGCACGGACTC
>JBOHDO010000084.1:0-23609 GCA_050699415.1 Marmoricola sp. | reverse complement strand
ACGCGAGCCTGGTCGACGCGGAGTCCGGGCGGATGGACACCCTGCCCACGTTTCGCCGGGCCCTGGAGCGGGCGGGCCTGGAGGAGCAGGTGGTCGCGGTCGTGGGGCGCTCCACCACGGTCTCGACACACTGGCGCACTCCGCTGTCACTGGTCTTCATCGACGGTGGCCACGCCGAGGTGCACGCGCAGAACGACTACGCCGGGTTTGCGCCGTGGCTGATGGCGGGCGGGGCGCTGGTGATCCACGACGTGTTCGAGCGGCCCGAGGACGGTGGGCAGGCGCCCTTCCACGTGTGGCAGCGCGCGGTCGCGAGCGGTTCGTTCGCGCCTGTTCGGACGACCGGCTCGATGCGCTGGTTGCGGCGTACCTCAGGGGATGCTGGCGAACCGGTCGGCTGAGGGGATCCCCGAGCAGCCGCACTCCAGGACGAGCTCCTCGAAGTGGCGGCCCAGGGTCTCGTCCCGCATGATGCCGGCGCCCGGGGTCGCTCCCGACAGCGCATCGGCCGCCAGCACCACCGCAGCCGCCGTGTAGGTCGTCCGCTCCGCCGGCCAGTGCACGCCGTCGGGGTAGACGTAGCCGGTCCAGTAGGCCCCATCGGTGTCGCGCAGGTGCTGCATCTGCGCGAACAGCTCGTGAGCACGGGGGTCGCCGAGGGCGTCGAGCGCGAGCACCAGCTCGCAGGTCTCGGCACCGGTCACCCACGGGTTGGTGTCCACACAGCGGATGCCGAGCCCGGGCACCACGAAATCGTCCCAGCGCGAGGCGATCAGCTCGGCGGCGTCCTCGCCCCGGACCGCTCCGCCGAGCACCGGGTAGTACCAGTCCATCGAGTAGCTGGCCTTGTCGGCGAACCAGTCGCGGTGGCGCCGCAGCGCGTGGCCCAGCCGGCCCCCGGTGAGCTCCCACTCCGGCTGCGGGTCATCGACCAGGTCGGCGAGGGCCACCCCGGCGCGCAGCGCCTGGTAGATGCTCGATGACCCGGCGAGCAGGGCCTCCCGGTTCACCCGGCCCGGGGCGCCGTCGGCCCACTCCTGCGACCAGCACACACCCCCGAAGGGCAGCTGCATACCGGCGACGAAGTCCAGCCCCCGACGTACCACGGGCCACATCCGGTCCACGAATCCGCGGTCCGCGCACAGCAGCCAGTGGTGCCACACGCCCACGGCCAGGTACGCCGCCATGTTGGTCTCGCCGCTGGCGTCCTCCACTCGGCCGGACACGACCTTCATCGGCCACGAGCCGTCCCCGCGCTGGTTCCGGCGGCACCACGCGTAGGCCCGCTCCGCAGCCCCACGGTGGCCGGCCGCCAGCAGCGCCATCGCCGCCTCGACGTGGTTCCAGGCGTCGGTCCTGTCACCCGGCGTCCACGGGATCGCCCCGTCGGGCTCCTGCATGGCCGCGATCGAGGCCGCGGTCTGCTCGACCTGGGCACCGGTGAGCACGCCGGGCACGGCCGGCAGGCAGGGTCGCACGCGCGGCCGGGTCACTGCGGCTTGCGGAAGTAGAGCACCATGCTCTTGCCGAGCACCGGGTTCAGCGCCCGCTCGGCCAGCCGCGTGGCCCTCCCCAGCAGTCTCGGTTGCTGCACGATGTCCCAGACCAGGACCTGGTGGTAGGCCCGCACCAGCGGGTGGTCGTCGTTGTCCACACCGACCGCGCACTTGAGCCACCAGTACGGCGCGTGCAGCCCATGGGCGTGGTCCTTGCCCTCGAACACGAGCCCTGCGTTGGCGATCTTCCAGACCAGCTCCTGGTCGGTGTAGATCCGGACGTGGCCACCGGGGGTGTTGTGGTACTCGTCGGAGAGCTTCCAGCACACCAGCTCGGGCAACCAGCGCGGCACCGTCACCGCCATGGAGCCTCCCGGCCGCAGCACCCGTACCAGCTCCGCGATGGCCTGGTGGTCGGCGGGCACGTGCTCGAGCACCTCGGCCGCCACCACCCGGTCGAACTCGCCGTCGGCGAACGGCAGCGCCAGCGCGTCGCCCTCCTTGATGTCGGCCTCGGCCCCCTCGGGGACCTCACCGGCCTGCTTCATCGCGCCGAAGAGCTCGAGCACGTCCGCCAGCTCGTCGGCGTCCTGGTCGAACGCCACCACGTTCGCACCGCGCCGGTACATCTCGAACGCGTGGCGGCCCGCGCCGCAGCCCATGTCGATCACCCGGTCCCCGGGGCGCAGCCCGAGCCGGTCGAAGTCAACGGTCAGCACGTGGGGTCCTCCGGTAGTCGTCGATCACGTGTTGGTACGCCGCCGCGGTGGTCCGCGCGACGGCCCGCCAGCTGAACAGCTCGCGTGCCCGCTCCCGGCCGGACCGCCCCATCCGCTCGCGCCGCTCGGGGTCGTCGAGCAGGCCCTCGAGGGCGACGGCGAGCTCGCCCACGTCCCCGGGCTCGACCAGGTCGGCACACACCCCGTCGGGGCCGACCACCTCGGGGATCGCGCCGGCACGGCTCACCACCAGCGGGGTGCCGCACGCCATCAGCTCGGCCGTCGGCAGCGAGAACCCCTCGTACAGCGACGGCACACAGGCGACCTCCGCCGAGCCCATCACCTCGACCAGCTCGGCGTCGCTGATCCCGTGCACGAAGCTGACGTGCTCGGCGATGCCCAGATGGTCGACGATGCGTTCGGTGCGCCCACCCGGCGTCGGCCGGGTGACCAGCAGCAGCTGCACCGTGCGCTCGGTGCGCAGCTTCGCGAACGCCTCGAGCAGCGTGGCGATCCCCTTCATGGGCGCGTCCGCGCTGGCCATCGCCACGATCCGGCCCGGGACCCGGGGCCGCGTGGGCGGCACGAAGCAGTCGTCCACACCCAGCGGCACCACCTGCATACGTGTGGGGTCGACGCCGAAGTCACGGGCGATGTCGCGCCGGGAGGACTCCGACGGGGTCAGCACCCAGCGGGCCCGGCGGGCCACCTTCGCCTGCATCCCCAGGAAGCCGTACCAGCGCCGCAGCGTCAGCCGCTGCCGCAGCGTCGTCGCCGCGGCGAGGTCGGTACGCCGGTCGAAGGTGATCGGGTGGTGCAGCGTGGTGAGCACGGGCAGCCCGAGCTGCTCGAGGGCCGCCACCCCCGGGGACAGCACCTGGTTGTCGTGGACCACGTCGAAGTCGCCGGCGCGGCCGCGGAGCACGCGCAGCAGCCGCTTCCCGAACGTGCGCGGCTCGGGGAAGCCCGCGGTGCACATGGTGAGGAACTCCTCGACGTCGACCAGGTCGCGGAACTCGCGCGGCCGGGGGATCCGGAAGGGGTCCGGCTCCCGGTAGAGGTCGAGGCTGGGCACCCGCGTCAGCGCCACCCCCTCGTCCAGCTCGGGGTAGGGCTGGCCGGAGAACACCTCCACGCTGTGACCCAGCTCCACCAGCTCCCGGCTCAGGTGCCGCACGTAGACGCCCTGGCCACCACAGTGGGGCTTGCTGCGGTACGACACGAGTGCGACGCGCAACGAGGCCTCCGGGGTGTGCTGCGACTGGAAACGGGTGGAACGTGTTTCTATCTTAGGGAACGAGACTGTTAGCCTGCGCACCGGTGGCCCCGTCCGCGAACGCCGGTCGCCGGGTACGACGTGACGGCAGCGCGCACAGGCGCGCGGCCGGGGAGGTGGGATCGGTGTCCAGCGTGAGCCCCGGCACGGCCGAGCTCGGCTCTGTGGCGCAGCGCAACCGGCGTCGCCGGATCCTCGACGCCACCATCGCCACCGCCTCGCGCGGCGGCTTCGACGCGGTGCAGATGCGGACCGTGGCCGAGCGGGCCGACGTGGCCCTCGGCACGCTCTACCGGTACTTCCCCTCCAAGATCCACCTGCTGGTCTCCACGCTGGCCCAGCAGTTCGAGCAGACCCAGGAGAAGCTGGACCGCCGGCCGGTCCCCGGCGCCACCCCGGCGGAGCGGGTCACCTACGTGCTGACCCGGGCCACCCGGGGGATGCAGCGCGAGCCGCACCTGACCGAGGCCATGACGCGGGCCTTCATGTTCGCCGACTCCTCGGCCGCGGACGAGATCCACGTGGTCGGCATGCAGCTGACCACCATGCTGGCCAAGGCGATCCACGGCCCGGACTACGTGGAGGGCGCGCCCCTGGCCGACGACGACATCGCGGTCACCCGGGTGATCAGCGACGTGTGGCTGTCCACTCTGGTGTCGTGGGTGACCGGCCGGATGACCACCGACGAGGTCGCCGAGCACCTCACCGCCGCGGTCCGGCTGCTGCTCGGCTGACCGCCGGCCCGGAAAACCCGGCTGACCGGCCCGGCTGACAACCCGGCTGACCGGCCCGGCGGGTTCAGCCGCCGAACGCGTGGGTGGCGGTCGCGCCGCCGTCGACGGCGAACTCCGCCCCGGTGACGTAGGCCGACTCGTCGCTGGCGAGGTAGACGTAGAGCGGCGCCACGTCGGCGGGGTGTCCCACACGTTTGAGCGCCACCTTCGAGCCGCCGTACTCCATGATCGAGTCGTCCCCGTGGGCCCGGGTCATGCCGGTGTCGATCATGCCGGGGTGCACCGAGTTCACCCGGATCCCCTTCGGGCCGAGCTCGAGGGCGGCGGACTTCGTCATCCCCCGGATGGCGAACTTGGTCGCGGTGTAGCCGGTGCATCCGGGCATACCGGCCAGGCCCTCGATCGAGGAGGCGTTGACGATGGAGCCGCCGCCGTTCTTGCGCATTGTGCGCGCCACCGCCTGCATCCCGAGGAAGCAGCCGAGCTGGTTGATGCGGAACAGCAGCTCGTACTCGGCGGCAGGCATCCGCTCGACCTCGCCGAAGCGCAGGATGCCCGCGTTGTTGACCAGCACGTTGACCGGGCCGAACAGCTGGTTGGCCTCCTCGACCAACGCCGCCCAGGAGGCCTCGTCGCTGACGTCGTGGTGCCGGAAGCTGGCCCGGCTGTGTCCGTATTGTCTGGCGAGCTCCTTGCCGAGCAGCTCGCCCGGCTCGTCCGCGATGTCGGCGACCACGACCGTGGCGCCCTCGGCGACGAAGGCGCGGGCGATCGCCTCGCCCTGCCCCTGCGCGCCGCCGGTGACGATCGCGTGCTTGTCCTCGAGTCTGCCCATCTCATGCGTCCTGTCGTTGGAGGGGTTGCAGCGCCATCACGTCGTCGGCGGCGAAGCCCTGCCCGGGGTCGTGGTCGGCGAACCAGGCGCCGAGCTGCCCGTCCAGGGCCGGCCGGTCCCAGGTGGTCGCGCCCGCGCTGAGGTCGAACCGCGCGGCCACGGTGGGAGGGCCGAGCAGGGCGACCATGCCGCCGTACACGACGAACACCTGGCCGGTGATCCGCGCGGCGGCGGGCGAGGCCAGGTAGGCGACCAGCGGCGCCACGTGCTCGGGGCTGTACGGGTCGACGGCGGCACCGGACTCGTCGGCGCCGAAGACCCCGGCGGTCATGGCGGTGCGCGCCCGCGGACAGATCGCGTTGGCCCGCACCCCGATGCGGGACAGCCCGCGCGCGGTGGAGAGCGTGAGCGCGGTGATGCCGGCCTTCGCGGCGGCGTAGTTGGGCTGTCCGGGCGACCCGGTCAGGAACGCCTCCGAGGCGGTGTTCACCACGCTGGCGTCCACCGGGGCGCCGTTCTGCTTCGACTGCTGCCGCCAGTACGCCGCGGCGTTGCGGGAGAGCAGGAAGTGGCCACGCAGGTGCACCCGGAGCACGAGGTCGAACTCCTCATCGCTCATGTTGAACAGCATGCGGTCGCGGGTCAGCCCGGCGTTGTTGACCACGACGTCCAGCCGGCCGAAGCCGTGCACCGCCGCGTCGACCAGGGCGTCGGCCGTGGCCCGCTCCCCGACGTCGCCGGCGGCCACGGTCGCCTCTCCCCCGGCCGCCCTGATGTCCTCGGCCGTCCCGTCCGCGGCGCCGGGCAGGTCGTTGAGCACCACCCGGGCGCCCGCTCCTGCCAGCGCGAGCGCCTCGGCGCGGCCCAGACCCGCTCCGGCACCGGTGACGACGGCGACCCGGCCGTCGAGGGACCCGTCGGCCGCTGGCTCGCTCACTCGTCCGCAGCTTCTTCAGAGATGCTCAGCGCCGACTTGGGACAGGCGGCCACGGCCTGCTCGACCCGGTCGCGGTTGTCCGCGGTCACCGTCGGGTCGTCGACCTGCATCATGTCGTCGTCGTCGATCCGGAACACGTCCGGGGCGAGTGCCTCGCACATGGCGTTGGACTCGCACAGGTCGTAGTCGACCTTCACCTTGGGCATCGGCTCGTTCTCTCCTCTCAGCCCGGGCCTGCGTGCCCGGTCGTTGCCTGCAGCTTCCGGTGGTCCCAGGTGGCCACCCTGTCCGGCTCGACCACCACGCCGACGCGCTTCGCCGCCTGCCGGTCGACCAGCTGCTCGCCGGCCTCGCCGAGGTCGGCACCGCCGGCCATCCGGGAGGCGACCCGTGCCCCGAGGGCGCGCACCGCGTCATGGTCCTCGACCAGCCGGGCACGGCCACTGACCGAGACTCCGCGCAGGTCGCCGTAGTCCTCGCCGTCCTCGACGAGGCAGGTGATCCGCGGGTCGCGACGCAGGTTGACGACCTTCTGCGACGACCCGTAGGTCCAGAACGCGATCCTGCCGTCCGAGATGACGTAGTAGAGCGTGGTCAGGTGCGGGGCTCCCGACGGCCCGACCGTGCCGACCTGCACCTTCATGTGGTCGGCCAGGAAGGCCGCCGTCTGCTGCTCGGTCATGCCGATCGCGGCCCGGCCCGCTGACGCTGCCATCTAGGAGCCCTCGCTGGAGTGCCCGGGGAACACGTGCGCCTCGGGGTCGATCGCCACCGCTGCGTTGTTGACCGCAGTCGCGACCTCGCCGAACCCAGTGGCGATCAGCTTGACCTTGCCGGAGTACTCGGTGATGTCGCCCGCGGCGAACACGCGCGGAAGGTTGGTCTGCATCGCGGAGTCGACCAGGACGTGCCGCTTCTCCAGCTCCAGCCCCCAGTCCGCCATCGCGGACAGGTCGGCGATGAAGCCCAGGGCCGCGACCACCGCCTGCGCCGGTTTGGTGAACACCTCGCCGGCCTTGGTGGTGATCTCGACCCCCTCGACGTGGCCGTTGCCGAGGATCGCGGTGACCTCCGCGTTGGTGATCACGTCGGTGTCGCCGGCCAGGACGGCATCCACGGTGGCCTGGTGGGCGCGGAACCTGTCCCGGCGGTGCACCAGGGTGACCGAGTCGGAGATCGAGTGCAGCCCCTTGGCCCAGTCGAAGGCACTGTCGCCGCCACCGACGATGACGACCTCGCGGCCGGCGTACTCCGCGAACGACGGGATGAAGAAGACCAGGCCCTTGCCCTCCCAGCCGTCGGCCGCCGGCAGCGGGCGGGGGCTGAACTTGCCGATCCCTGCGGTGATGATGAGCGCACCGGCGGTGATCACGGTGCCGTCGTCAAGGGTCATCGTGACCCCCGTCTCCGCGTCGGTCTCCAGCCCCACCGCGGTGCGGTCGAGCAGGTACTTCGGGTCGGCGCTGGCGGCCTGCTCGACGAGCCGCTCGACCAGCTCACGGCCCTTGACCATCGGGAACCCGCCGACGTCTAGGATCTCCTTCTCGGGGTAGAGCGCGGACACCTGGCCGCCCAGCTCGGGCAGCGAGTCCACCAGCATCACCCGGAGGCCGCGGAAACCGGCGTAGTACGCCCCGAAGAGCCCGGTCGGACCCGCCCCCACGATGAGCAGGTCGGTGTCGGCCATCTCCCGCTCCTTCGACGTCTCGGCTGCCATGCGGTTCGAGCCTAGTCCCGGGCGGTGCCGCCAGGTAAACTAGAACCTGTTCTAGAAACCTATCAGAAGGCATGCAGGCGCGAGATCCGCCAGCCGTCCGCGGTCCGTGCCAGGGTGACCAGGACCCGGTTCTGGTTGAGCTGCCGGCTCTTGCTGCCGGCAGCCGTGGTGGTCTGGTCGATGAACTCCAGGACCTTCACCTGGTCGGGGGTGGCGGAGACCAGCGCGCTGGACTTGACCGCGGCCTTCAGGGTCAGCTTCCGCTTCCGGACGTCCGGACGCACCCTCTCCAGGGTGTGCAGGTACTGCTGCTGCATGGCCGGGGTCATCAGGTCGCGCGCCTGCTTCGTGTCCTTGTCGAAGGTGCTCGAGCTGTAGGAGAGCGCACGCTCGGTGGCCCTGCTGGCCTGGTCCAGCAGTACGGCGCGCGTGGCGGGCGAGGTGACCTGTCCGTCCGGGGCCACGTCGCTGCGCCAGGCGTGCCGGGCCACGAAGAAGAACGCGACCGCCACGAGGACCAGCAGCACCGCGAGCACCGCGGTGAGCCCGGTGCCCGGCAGGCGGGGACGCGAGGGCATCCGGAACCGGCGGCCCGACGAGCGCTCCCGCGTGGTCTCCGCGTCCAGCTCCGAGCCGCAGTAGCGGCACTTGACCGCCGCGGCCTTGATCGTCTCGGCACAGTACGGGCAGACCTTCTCGTCGGGAGCCGGGGGCGTCTCCGGAACCTCGTCGCCGCTCACGACACGAAGTCCAGACCCGACATCTTCCAGCCGTCGTCGGTTCGGGTCAGCTGGATCCGGAACCGGTAGTAGCGGCACACCGCTCCTTGGTGGGGGCAGGACTTCGTCGGCTTCGCCTTCTTGCTCGACTTGTTGCGGACCACGCTGTCGGCGGCGACGAAGGTGGTGGCCCGGTCGCCCACCTGGTCGCCGGCGAGCTGGGAGACGCCGACGTACCGGATCCGGCCGTGCGAGGTGGCACGGGCCGACTGGGCAGCGGCCTTCAGGTTGACCCGGGTCGCGGCGTACTGCTTGCGGAACTTGCCGGTCGAGTCGTGCACCACCGTGCCCGTGACCGCGTCCATGTTCCGGTAGTCCACGTGCAGGAACGCCAGCACGGCGCCTCGCGTGGCCGCACGCACGCTCCCGTAGCTGTCCTCCGCATGCTCGGCCGGGCTGGTCCCGGGAAGTGCCGCGGCCCCACGGACCAGTACCACGACCAGGTAGGCGAGCAGGGCCAGCACGAGGGCGCCCAGCACGAGGTTGGCCCAGGGCCTGTGTCCCCGGGTCGGCGTGGCATCACTCAACCGACTTCACCGGTCCGACCAGCATCCACCGCCATGCATCGTTCCCGAACACGCCCTGGGTTCCTCCCTGTGCCGCGACCTTGACCCGGCTGCCGTCGCCCGACGAGACCTCGCCGGTACGGGCATCGTACGGGGCGACCCGGTAGGCACTGCCCCCCGAGGAACCCACCGGGGGCATCATGTTCACGCCGCGCTGATTGATCGGATCCCCCCCGGTGTAGCCGCGCTGGGCCCGGGGGTCGCCGCAGTGGGCCTTGCGGTACAGCGGCAGGTCACGGGTGTCGGTGCCCCTCGGCCAGCGTGAGGGCGGCAGGTAGCCCTTCTGGCAGACCGGGACCTTGTAGTTGAACTGCATGCTCAGGTGGCCGAAGCCGTCACCGGGGGTGCCGGTGAACCCGGTGGAGACGATCTTCGGGAACACCACGAGCAGCTCCTCGAGCGCCGGAAGCCGTGCGGTGAGCACCTGGTTCACGGTGACCAGGTTGCCGATGAACACCGGCAGCACCGGCTGCAGCCCGTTGAGCAGCGCGTGCACCTCGTGGAGCGCGGGGGGGCCGCCCTGCAGCAGCCGGCGCAGCTGCGGGTCGGAGGTCCGCAGCGTCCCGGTGAGGTCGGCGAGCCCGTGGGCGAAGTTCAAGATGTCGCCGGCGTGCGCCTGCTGGGTCCGAAGCACCTGGCCGCCGTTGTCCAGCAGGCTGATGGTCTGGCCCTCGTGGGCCCGCGCCGCCCGGATGAACCGGCTGCCCGAGTCCAGCAGCCGCTGCAGCGACCCGGCGTTGCCGCGGAACATGGTGCCGAGCTCCTTGACCGTGGTGCGCAGGTCGGAGCCGTTGACCGAGTTCACGAACCCGTTCAGCGAGATCAACAGGTCGTCGGTCGACTCCGGCAGGCTGGCCTTGGTGCCGTGCATCGTCGCGCCGGGCCCGGCAAACGGCCCGCTGCTGGTCGACGGCGTGAAGTCGAGGTACTGCTCACCGACCGCCGAGAGGTTGGCCACCTGCACCGGCGAGTGCGCGGGGATCTTCGTGTCCTGCTGCATCTGCAGGTTCACCCGGACGCCGTCGCGGGTCACCTGCATCCCGGACACCTTGCCGACCTTCACGCCCCGGTAGGCCACCTCGCTGCCGACGTACAGCCCGCCGGAGCGAGGCAGGTCGACGTGCAGCTCGTAGCCGCGGCCGAGGACCCGGTCGACCAGGCCCAGGTAGTTCGCCGCGACGTAGACCACGCCCACGGCGGCGAGGACCACGAAGATCATCAGCCGGGTCTTGACGCCGTGCGTCATCAGCCACCACCCCCCAGCAGCCCGCGGAGGCCGCCGGAGCCTCCGGAGGACCCGCCCCCGCCACCGCCGCCGGAGCCGGGCTCCGACGAGCGTCGGCCCGCGCCCAGGCGCTGCAGCAGGCCTGACACGCCCGGGTTCGAGGAGCGGGTGGAGGCATTGCTACCGGAGCCGTGCAGCCCGCGCGGTGCCGGTGTGCAGAACAGGTTGGTCTTCAGGGCCGAGCACAGCGTCGTCATGAGCTTCCCGCACGACTCGGTGCCGGCGTAGATGGCACAGAGCTGGCTGACGTTGGGCAGCCCGGTGTTGCCGCCCTGCAGGGCGCCCTTCAGCGCCTTGTTGAGGTCGAAGTCCATGTCGAACAGCGCGTTGGAGTAGTCACCCTTCGCCAGCGTCGCCGCGGACTTCGGGAAGGGGAAGCTGGACATCATCATCAGCCCGCGGGGCAGGGAGTTGCCGGCGTCGGCCAGCTTGTGCAGCACCGGAGCGAGCAGACGCAGGGAGGCCAGCATGTTGTGCTTGCTGGCGTTGATCACCCGGGTGCCGACCACGCCGAGCCGGTCCAGCGCGTGCAGCATCCGCATCAGCGACCGGTGCTGGTTGTTGAGCACCCGCAGCGCCGGGCCGAACGCGTCCAGCGCGTTGTCGATCGTGCGCTTCTCCCGGTTCAGCGTGCTGGTGAGCCGGTTGACCTGGGTCATCGCGTGGATGATGTCGGACTTCTGCTGGTCGAGCGAGGACACCATCCGGTCGATCTGACCGAGCAGGTGCCGGATGTCGGCCTGCCGGCCGTCCATCATCTTGTTCAGCTCGGAGCTGATCGTCTTCAGCTGCCCGACCCCGCCGCCGGAGAGCAGGAACGACAGCGCCCCGAGGACCTCCTCCACGTCGGGGTTGCGGTTGGTGCGGGACAACGGGATGAAGTCCCCGTTGCCGAGCCGGCCGTCTTTGGCCACGGACGAGCCCGGCGGCGCGAGCAGGGCGATGTACTTCTCGCCGAGCAGGCTGGTCTGCCGCACGTCCGCAACCGCGTCACGAGGCAGCACGATGTCGTTGCGCACCGTCAGGGTCACTCGGGCGTGCCAGCCCACCCGGCGGACCGAGTCGACCTGCCCGACCGGGACGTCTCCCTTCATCACCTTGCTGTGCGGGACCACGTTGACCACGTCGCGGAAGTCCGCGGTCACCTGGTAGCCGTCGCCGCTGCTCACGCCGTTGCCCGGGAGCGGGAGGTCGTAGGCGCCGTGGATCTGGCAGCCGCTCAGGAGCACGGCGCCGGCCAGCAGGACCGCGATGAGGGCAGCCAGCCGCCGTGGCCGGCGCAGCACGTCCACGAACGGCCGGGTCATGACCGGCCCCCGGTCGTCGGGCCGAGCAGGCCGCCGAGGTTCCCCGCCGGGGCGGAGGATCCCAGCCTGGGCCCGGACGTGGACTGCTGGCCCGCTCCGACGTCGGTGTTCCCGGGCAGCAGCACCTTGAACAGCTTGCACGCCGTGGTCAGCGAGGCCCCCTGCATGCCGTCGTTCTTCAACGTGTCGCACAACACGTTGCCGAGGCTCTGCGCCATCGGTCCCAGCTGCAGCCGGATGCCCACGGTTCCGCTCTGCGGGTCGCCGGCCTCGGCGAGGTTGGTCATCCCCAGCGGCGCCAGCTGCAGCACCTTGCCCAGGGTCTGCCGCTGCTGGGAGAGCACCTGCAGCACCCGGGTGAGCTGACTGACGTCCCCGACCAGGGCGGAGCGGTTGTCGTGCACGAACGACCGGACGGTGCCAACGGCGCGTGACAGGGCGACCAGCGCCCTGCGCAGGTCGCCACGCTCGCCGGACAGCTCCGTGGAGACGTCGGAGAGGTGGTTCAGGAACGAGCCCACGAACCGGTCGTTCGCGCGCAGGGTCTGCGAGAACTTCGCCAGGTGGTCCACGGTCCCGAAGAGCCGGCCGGAGTTCCCACCCAGGACCTGTGCCGCCCGGGACAGGTTGGCGATCATGTCGTGTCCGAGCTTCCCGTTGCCGCGCAGGGTGTGGGCGGCCACCTTGAGCAGGTGCCCGAGCGCGCCGTTGCGGTTCGCGCCGTTCGGCCCCAGTGCCTTGGTGAGGCCGGCCAGGCTCTTGTAGATCTGGTCGAGCTCGACCGGCACCGCGGTCCGGTCCAGCGGGATCGTGCCACCGTCGCGCATGGCCGGCCCACCGCCGTACGCCGGCGCCAGCTGCACGAACCGGTCCGCGACCAGGGTCGGGGTGATGATCGCCGCCTTGACGTTGGCGGGCAGGTGGTACTGCGGGTCGTACTCCATGTCGACCCGGACCCGGTCGCCCTCGGGGACCACCGCGGTCACCCGGCCGATCCTGACGCCCATCACGTCCACGTCCGAGCCCTTGTAGATGCTCACCGCCTGCGGGAAGTCGGCCGACACGGTCCGCACGTTCGACCCGCCCGTGAACGCCAGGTACGCCGCGACCAGGACCACGACCAAGGCCGCGGCCACGAGCACTCGGGTGTTGATCCTCGACAGCATCACTTCGGTCGCTTCCCGGACTTGAACTCACCGGTGAACATTCCGGCCAGGTTGGGCACGTAGGCGTCGAACCACGGCCCGGTGCCGATGATGTTGATCAGGATCGACGCGTAGGGACCGTAGTTGCGGATCGTGTTGCGCAGCTCGACCCGCCGCTTGTTCAGGAACACGGTGGCGGTGTGCAGCTCGGCCAGGGCCGGCCCGATCTGCTTCTGGTTGTCCTTCGCCAGCCCGCGCAGCTGCTCGGCGAGGGTGCGGGAGTTGACCAGCAGCGAGTGGATCGCGTCGCGCCGCCTGATCAGCTCGCGGAACACCAGGTCGCCCTTCTTCATCAGGCCGACCAGGTCGCCCTTGCGCGCGTCGAGCAGCTTGCTGACCCGCTGTGCCCGGGCCAGCAGCGCGGAGATCTCGTCGTCCCGGGAGGCGACCGTCTTCGACAGCCGGGACAGCCCCGTGAAGCTGCCACGGACCTCCGGCGAGGCGCTGTGCAGCGTGGTGGCGAGCGTGTCGAGCGCATGGGCGAGCTGGTGGGTGTCGATCTTCTGGGTGGTGTTGGTGAGCTCGTCGAGGGTGCCCACGATGTCGTAGCCCGCCGACGTGCGCGACAGCGGGATCGTGGCCCCTGCCTGTAGCTCCCCCGGCCCCCGCGGCTTCAGCCGGAGGTACTTCTGCCCCAGCAGGTTGAGCACCTGGACCGACGCCTGGGTCCGGGGGCCCAGCTCGGCGCCGTGGACGTCGAAGTCCACCACCACCTTCTTGCCGACGATCCGAAGGCCGTTGACCCGGCCCACCCTGATGCCGGCGACCTGCACGATGTCGCCCTCGTGCAGGCCGCTGGCATCGGTCAGCGCCGCGTGGTAGTCGGTCCCCCGGAAGCCCGGGAACTTCTGCAGGTTGAACGACGCCGCCATCGCGAGCGCCAGCACGAGGATGGCGATCGTGCCCATCCTCATCAGCTTCGCCCTCGAACGCCGCGCCATCAGTAGTCGCACCTCTTCGCGGTGCTGTACAGCGACATGTGCTTGTTGACCTGGCCCTGCAGCTGCTGCATCAGCGCATCGAGCTGGTCACCGGCCGCGCCACCAACGTGCAGCAGCGTGCCCAGCCTGGGCAGGATCACGTGACCGGTGAAGTCGCAGAGGTAGTAGTTGTACCAGGAGCCGAAGGTGCCGATCCTGGCCTGCCGGCGCAGCTCGGTGGGCAGCCGGCTCAGGGTGTCGGACATGATCTTCTGGTTCTGGGGCCGGTTCAGGATCGCCATCACCCGGCGCAGCTGGGCGATGTCCTGCTTCGCGTACGGCCGGGCGTGCAGCACCAGGTCGGCAACCTGCCGGGTCAGGCCGGAGATGTTGTGCAGCGACGCACCGATCGCCTGCCGGTCGTCGGCCAGGTGGGTCATGAAGCCCTTCAGCCGGGTGAGGGTCTGCGCGAGCTGCCGGTGCCGGTCGTCCACCGTCTTCAGGGTCGCCGACAGGTTGTCCACGACCTGGCCGACCAGCCGGTCACGGTCGGCCAGCCCGTTGGTCAGGGACGCCGTACGCGCCAGCAGGCCCTGGATGGTGCCGCCCTCCCCCTGCAGCACCCGCACGATGTTCATCGACAGCTTGTTGACGTCCTTCGGGGTCAGCGCCTGGAACAGCGGCTGGAACCCGTTGAACAGCTCGGTGAGGTTCAGCGCGGGGGTGGTCCGCGACATCGGGATGGTGGTTCCGCTCGTCAGCCGCGATGCGCCCGGCTTGCCCTGGGTGAGCGCCAGGTAGCGGTCGCCGACCAGGTTGAGGAACCGGACCTCGGCCCCCGAAGCGGTGGTCATGGGAACGTCGGAGGAGATCTTGAAGGTGACCAGCGCCCGGGTGCGGTGGTACAGCTTCACGTCCTGGACCTGCCCGACCGACACCCCTGCCACGCGGACGTCGTCACCGCTCTTGAGCTCGCTGGCGTTGCTGAACACCGCCTGGTACTCGGCCTGGCTCCCGAAGCCGAAGTGGCCCATGATCACGGCCAGCAGGCCGGTCACGAGCAGCGAGACCACCGTGAAGATGCCCAGCTTGACGCCCGCGACCGTGGTCACGGTGTTGCGCGAGGCCCTCATCGGCCACCTGCCGGTGGGTCGTCCTGCGGGGTGCCGTCATTGAGCGGGTGGTACGGCAGCGGCGCACCCTGGCGCGGGTGGGGCAGCCCCAGGCACCAGGGGCCGTGGCCGATGTCGCCGTACACCGGACGGTCCGAGCGGCCGTACGACGGCCGCTGGGTGCCGTTGAGGACCATGGTCTGGTTGACCCGGCTGTGCCGGAAGATCGCGTTGAGCCGGCCGCTGTAGCGGTCCAGGCCCTTCAGCAGGCAGGGGAACTCCGGGGAGTAGGTGTCCAGCAGGCGCAGCAGGGGAACCGCCAGCCGCCCCTCGGTGACCAGTCCGTGCTCGTTCTCCGCCAGCACGTCGGTGGCCTTGTTCGACACCCCGGTCATCTCGTGGAAGAAGCCCGACAGCTGGTGGGACTTCGCGGTCACGGTCCGGGCGGTCGTGGTCGCGTTGCGCAGCAGCCGCATCAGGTCGGGGGCCGCCAGGTCGTAGGTGTGAGACACCTGTGCGAGCCGGTGGATGTCCGCGCGCATCTGCGGCAGGTGGACGTTCATCGTGGTCAGGTAGGTGTTCAGCTGCTGCATGGTCTGCCCGAGCTCCTCCCCGCGCCCGGTCAGGGCGGTGGCGAGCGCGTGCAGGGTGGAGTCGAGGTCAGCGGGACGGACGCTGCGCAGCAACGGGAACAGGTGGGCCAGGATCGACTGCAGCTCCACGCTCGTGGTCACCCGGGACGCCGGGATCACGGTGCCGTCCTGCAGCGCCGTGGGCTCGGGGTACCGCGGGTTGACCAGGTCGACGTACTTCTGCCCGAACAGCGTGGTGGGGAGGATCTTCACCGACACGTTGTCCGGGATCGCCTTCGCGGCACCGGGCTGCAGCGCCAGCTCGATCACGGCGTGGTGCCCGTCCTGACCGATCGAGCGGACGTGTCCGACCAGCACGCCGTGGCGCCGTACGTCGCCGAACTTCGACAGCTGCAGCCCCGCCCGGCTCGCCTTGACCGTCACCATGGTGACCGGCGTGAAGACCTTCTGGTAGACCGCGACCGACAGCGCGATGAGCACCGCCATCGCGGTCAGGTAGGCGACCCCCGCGAGCAGCAGGCGTCCGTGCTCCCGGGGCGTGTCGTGGGTGATGTTCACCAACATCGGACCACGCGCCTACCCCGTGATCCGCACGGTCGTGGTGGATCCCCAGATCGCGAAGCTCAGGAAGAAGTCGGCCACCACCACCGTGACGATCGAGGTCCGGATCGCCCGGCCGACCGCCATGCCCACACCGGCGGGGCCGCCGGAGGCGGTGTAGCCGTAGTAGCAGTGGATCAGGATGATCATCACGGCCAGGAAGATCAGCTTCCCGAACGACCAGAGCACGTCGGCGGGTGGCAGGAACTGGATGAAGTAGTGGTCGTAGGTGCCGGGCGCCTGGTGGTAGATCAGCGTCGTGATCAGCCGGGGGGACAGGTACGACGCACACAGCGCCACGATGTAGAGCGGGATCACGGCCAGGAACCCGGCGACCATCCGGGTGGTGACCAGGAACGGCAGCGACGGGATCCCCATCACCTCGAGGGCGTCGATCTCCTCGTTGATCCGCATCGCGCCGAGGCGCGCGGTGTAGCCGCAGCCGACCGTCGCGGCCAGCGCGATCGAGGAGACCAGCGGGGCGACCTCGCGGGTGTTGAAGTACGCCGAGATGAAGGCGGTGAACTTGGCGACCCCGATCTGGCTCAGGGAGGCGTAGCCCTGGATCCCCACCTCGGTGCCGGCGAAGAAGGCCAGGAACGCGATCACGCCCACGGTGCCGGCGATCACCGACAGCCCGCCCACCCCGAAGGCCACCTCGGCCAGGGTGCTGCCGATCTCCCGCTTGTAGCGGCTGATCGCCCGCGGGGTCCACGCGAGCGCCTTGGCGTAGAACAGCAGCTGGTCGCCGTACTCCTCGAGGCGGTAGCGCTGCTCCTTGACGAGCTGGCCGCCGAGCTGGCCCAGTGCGGACATCGGCTCACAACCCGTTCTGCGGCACGACCTGGAAGTAGATCGCCGTGAGGATCGAGTTGAGCAGGAACAGCAGCATGAACGCGAGGATCACCGACTCGTTCACGGCGCGGCCGACCCCGCTGGGCCCACCGCCGGCGTTGAGGCCCTTGTAGGCGCCCACGATCGCCGCGAGGAAGCCGAAGAGCCCGGCCTTGACCATGCTGATGTACAGGTCGGACAGCGAGGCCAGGGCGGTGAACGAGGACAGGAAGGCGCCGGCGGAGCCGCCCTGGATGATCACGGTGAAGAAGTAGCCACCGCCGATGCCCGCCGCGATCACCAGGCCGTTGATCATGATCGCGACGAACAGGGTCGCCAGCACCCGGGGGACGATGAGCCGCTCGATCGGGTCGACCCCGAGCACCTCGAGGGCGTCGATCTCCTCCCGGATCTTGCGGGCGCCCATGTCGGAGCAGATCGCCGACCCCGCCGCGCCCGCGATGATCAGTGCCGCGGCGATCGGTGCCGCCTCGCGCACCACGGCGAGAACGGCGGTCGCCCCGGCGAACGACTGTGCCCCCAGCTGTCCGGTGAGGTTGCCCACCTGCAGCGAGATCACCGCGCCGAAGGGGATCGAGACCAGGATGGTCGGCATCAGCGTCACGCTGGTGATGAACCACGCCTGCTCGATGAACTCCCGGGTCTGGAACTTCGTGGTGAAGGCGGCCCGTGTGACATCGACCACCATGGCCGCGACCTCGCCCGGGCCACGAACCACCGAGGCAGCCGACACCGCCATCGCTCACCTCCCACAGTGACGCAGATCCGGAACCCGCAAAATCTAGAACATGTTCTTGTTTTCGGCAAGCGGTCCCCGGCTCTTCCCGACGGGTGGGACAACGACACCGGGCGCGCATGGTCACGCCCGAGGCCCGGACGTCGGAATGCCGCTCAGGGGCGGCGGCCGAACAGGCGGGACAACAACAGGCCGCGCTGCTCCTGGACCACGTTCACCTGCTGCTCCACCGGGAGGGGCGCTGGCCGCGGGGCCGAGGCGGGCCCGGGGTCGGGCAGGGACAGGCTCTCGGTCGCACGTCGCTGGTCCATCAACTGCCGGAGGTCCGCCAGGAACCGGCGCCGGAGCGACCGAACCTCCTCGTCGTCCCCGGCACGCGTCACCGCGCCCCCGCCTCCAGCATCTGGCGAAGCTCCTTCTTCAGCTCGCTGATCTCGTCCCGCAGCCGGGCGGCCACCTCGAACTGCAGCTCGGCGGCCGCGGTGTGCATCTGCCCGGTGAGCTGCTGGACCAGGTCGGCGAGGTCGCTGGAGGGCAGCCCCGCGACGTCGGGGCCGGCCTGCTCCTGCATCTTCGACAGGCCGGGGACGGGTGCCTTCTTCGAACGGTCACCGCGGGCGCCGGTGCCCTGCCAGGTGGCCAGCAGCTCCTCGGTGGTCTCGTCCTCGCGAGCGAGCATGTCGGTGATGTCGGCGATCTTCTTGCGCAGCGGGGTCGGGTCGATCCCGTGCTCACGGTTGTAGGCCACCTGCTTCGCCCGGCGCCGGTTGGTCTCGTCGATCGCGGCCTCCATGGAGGGGGTGACCTGGTCGGCGTACATCATCACCTGGCCGGACACGTTGCGCGCGGCGCGGCCGATGGTCTGGATCAGTGACTTGTCCGAGCGGAGGAAGCCCTCCTTGTCAGCATCGAGGATCGCGACCAGCGACACCTCCGGCAGGTCGAGGCCCTCGCGGAGCAGGTTGATGCCGACCAGGACGTCGTACTCCCCCAGCCGCAGGTCGCGCAGCAGCTCGATCCGCTTGAGGGTGTCCACCTCCGAGTGCAGGTAGCGGCACCGCACCCCGTGCTCCAGCAGGTAGTCGGTGAGGTCCTCGGCCATCTTCTTGGTCAGCGTGGTGACCAGCGTGCGCTCGTTGCGCTCGACGCGGGCGTTGATCTCGTCGATCAGGTCGTCGATCTGGCCCTTGGTGGGCTTGACAACGACCTGGGGGTCGACCAGCCCGGTGGGCCGGATGATCTGCTCCACCACGTCGGGCCGGTCCTCGGTGTTGGTGCCGACCTTGGCGAGCTCGTAGTCGCCGGGGGTGGCCGACAGGTAGACGGCCTGGCCGATCCGGTCCAGGAACTCCTCCCACCTCAGCGGCCGGTTGTCCATCGCGCTGGGCAGCCGGAAGCCGAACTCGACCAGGTTGCGCTTGCGCGACATGTCGCCCTCGTACATCCCGCCGATCTGGGGGACCGAGACGTGGGACTCGTCGAGCACAAGCAGGAAGTCCTCGGGGAAGTAGTCGAGCAGGCAGTTCGGCGCCGAGCCACGGCCACGGCCGTCGATGTGCATCGAGTAGTTCTCGATCCCCGAGCACGACCCGACCTGCCGCATCATCTCGACGTCGTACGTCGTGCGCATCCGCAACCGCTGGGCCTCCAGCAGCTTGCCCTGCCGCTCGAACGTCCCGACCTGCTCCTCCAGCTCCGCCTCGATGCCCCCGATGGCCCGCTCCATGCGCTCGGGGCCGGCGATGTAGTGGCTGGCCGGGAAGACGTAGAGCTCCTTGTCCTCGGTGAGCACCTCGCCCGTCACCGCGTGCAGGGTCTGCAGCCGCTCGATCTCGTCGCCGAAGAACTCCACCCGGACGGCGTGCTCCTCGTACATCGGGAAGATCTCCAGGGTGTCCCCGCGCACCCGGAACGTGCCACGGGTGAACGACAGGTCGTTGCGGGCGTACTGGATCTGCACCAGCCGGCGCAGCAGCTCGTCGCGCTCGATCTCCATGCCGACCCGCAGCCGCACCATCCGGTCGACGTACTCCTGGGGGGTGCCCAGGCCGTAGATGCACGAGACCGTCGAGACCACGATCACGTCGCGCCGGGTCAGCAGCGAGTTCGTCGCGGAGTGACGCAGCCGCTCCACCTCGTCGTTGATCGAGGAGTCCTTCTCGATGTAGGTGTCGGTCTGCGGCACGTAGGCCTCGGGCTGATAGTAGTCGTAGTACGAGACGAAGTACTCGACCGCGTTGTTCGGGAACAACTGGCGCAGCTCGTTGGCGAACTGGGCGGCGAGCGTCTTGTTCGGCTGCATCACCAGGACCGGTCGCTGCAGCTTCTCGGCCACCCACGCGATCGTGGCGGTCTTGCCGGTGCCGGTCGCACCCAGCAGCACCACGTCGGAGACACCGGCATCGACACGTCGGGCGATCTCGGCGATCGCGGCGGGCTGGTCGCCGGACGGCTGGAACTCGGAGATCACCTCGAACGGCGCCACCCGGCGCTCGAGGTCGGTGACGGGACGCATGGACACGAGCGTACGGCGGACCACCGACACTCTCATCTACGGTGAGTCCCCATGGCACTCAACCCCGTGGCGGACACCCTGAAGAGGGCGAGCAGGACCCTGACGAACGCGGACCAGACGCTGTCCACCGTCGAGGGCACGCTCAGCGACGTCGACCGCACCCTGACCGGCGTCGACGGCAAGCTCGCGACCGTCGACTCCACGCTGGCCGAGACCCGGCAGGTCCTGGGCCAGGTCAAGGACCTGCTCACCGCGCTGGAGTCGGAGCTGGACCTGCTCAGGCAGCTCCCCGCGATGCAGCAGCAGCTCGCCGAGGTGCACGAGGCGGTCACCGGCACCAGCCGGTAGGTTGTCGGGATGAAGCTGCTGACCGTCGTACGCCGGGTGCTGCTGGCCGTGCTCGGCGTGCAGCTGGCGGTCGCAGCCGGCCTGACGCTGGTGGACTCCTACCGGCGGCGCGGCAAGAAGCCCAAGCCGTTCCCCACCCGGCCGCCGATGGAGACCGAAGTGGGCAGCGGCACAGTCACCACCTACACCTTCGGCTCGGACCTGTACGCCGACATGCTCACCGCGATCGCGGGGGCACGGAAGCAGGTGCTGCTGGAGTCCTACATCTGGAAGGGCGACGAGGTCGGCGAGCAGTTCAAGCGCGCCGTGTGCGACGCGGCCGACCGCGGGGTCGACGTGCACGTCATCCACGACGCCTTCGCCAACCTGGTGGTCTCGCCGCGGTTCAAGCGCTTCCCGCGCAACGTCAAGGTGCTCGCCTACCCGGTCTACACCGCCGGATGGCGGTTCCTGGACCTGCGCCGCTACGGCCGCGACCACCGCAAGATCCTGGTGGTCGACGACGAGGTGGCCTTCGTCGGCGGCTACAACATCGGCACGCCGTACGCCACGGAGTGGCGCGACACGCACTGCCGGATCACCGGACCGGCGGTGTTCGACCTCAAGCGGGCCTTCGCCGACTTCTGGAACCTCAACCGGACCAAGCGGTTCCAGATGCCACGGCACCGGGTCCAGCCCCTGCTCACCGGAACGGCGCCCACCTGGGAGCCGCGGATCCGGATCCAGCGGAACGTGCCGCGGCTGTGGATGTTCCCGATCCGCGCGATGTACATCGAGGCGATCAACAAGGCCGAGCGCAACGTGTGGCTCACCCACGCCTACTTCATCCCCGACGAGAACTTCGTGCAGACGCTCACCGACGCGGCCGAGCGCGGGGTGGACGTGCGGCTGCTGCTGCCGGCGAAGTCGAACCACATCGTGGTGGACTGGATCTCGCGCGGCTACTTCTCCGTGATGCTCGACGCCGGCATCCGGATCTACCGGTTCAACGACGCCATGGTGCACGCGAAGACGGCCACGGTCGACGGATCGTGGTCGACGATCGGGACCGCGAACGTCGACCGGCTCAGCATGACCGGCAACTACGAGATCAACGTGGAGATCATCGACGCCAACCTCGCCGCCGAGATGGAGCGGATCTTCATCACCGACCTGTCCAGCTGCCACGAGCTCGGCATCGCGGAGTGGCGCTCCCGCGACATCTACCGGCGGTTCACCGAGACGTTCCTGAGCCCGCTGCGCCACCTCCTCTGACCCTGCTTCTGATTCCGCTCCGATCTGACGGGAGACACCATGGACCTCGACCTCCTGGCAGCCTCACGGAGCGCGTGGAAGAGTCTGGAGGCGCTGCACGTGGTCGGCTACTTCGCCGAGGAGCCGACCGCGGAGTACGTCGCCCTGGGACTGCACCCGTCGTTGTCCTACTTCTCCTCCCGCGGGGCCGCGATGGGAGCCGTCGGGCCGGAGGTGACCGAGGCGACCTTCTACGTCTTCGCGCCGTGGCTGCACCGCAGAGCCCTGCCGGCGGCGTGGGAGAAGACCACGCCCGAGCGGCTTGTGCGAGCCCGGCGGGACGGTGTCTCCAGGGCGCTGCGCCGCGTCCTCGGCACGCCGGACGTCGCCGAGGCGCTGGACCTGGCCCGACGGGTCTGCGAGGGCCTGGCCGCGCCCGGGCGCCCGTTGTACGCCGGCCACGCAGGGCTGGAGTGGCCCGAGGACGACCTGATGGCGCTGTGGCACGCGGCCACGCTCGTCCGGGAGCACCGGGGCGACGGTCACGTGGCGTTGCTCACCACCGATGGGCTCGACCCGGTGGAGGCGACTGTGCTCGACGGCGCCTGGTCCGGCCGGGCAGGGTTCCTGACGAGGTCCCGGGGCTGGTCCGACGCGCAGTACGACGCAGCACGACAGCGGCTCACCGATCGTGACTGGCTCGACGCCTCGGGCGATCTCACCGAAGGGGGCCGCGCTGCCCGGGACGGCTTGGAGCGGCGTACCGACGCGGCCGGTATCGGGGGCTGGCAGCACCTCGGGCTGGAGGGGACACGCCGGCTGTCGGACCTGCTCTCGCCGCTGCGCGGATCCGTGCTCGACTCCGCAGTGCTGCCCTCGGAGATCGCTCAGGCGTTGGCGGGCTGACTCACTGCTTGACCTCGAGCTCGCCGTCGCCGTAACGCCTGCGCAGCACCTTCTTGTCGAACTTGCCCACCGAGGTCCGCGGCACCGCGTCGATGAACGTGAACGCGTCCGGCAGCTGCCACTTCGCGAAGTCCTTCGCCAGGTGGTCACGCAGCTCCGCCGGCGTCACGGTCGCCCCCTCGCGCAGCACCACGCTGGCCAGCGGCCGCTCCTGCCACTTCTCGTCAGGTATCCCCACCACGGCCGCCTCGAGCACGTCCGGGTGGGCCATCAGCGCGTTCTCCAGGTCGACCGAGGAGATCCACTCGCCACCGGACTTGATCACGTCCTTGGCGCGGTCGGTGAGCGTGATGTAGCCCAGCTCGTCGAGGGTGCCGACGTCCCCGGTGCGCAGCCAGCCGTCGTGGAACTTCTCGGCGGCCTCCTTGTCATCGGGCCGGTAGTAGGACGCGGTGACCCAGGGGCCGCGCACCTCCAGCTCCCCCACCGCCTCGCCGTCCGCGGGCAGCACGGACAAGTCGTCGCCGACGATGCGGCCGGCCACGCCGCACACCAGCCGTCCCTGGCCGCCGCGGTAGCGCCAGGCCTCCTCGCCTGTGACTCCCAGCGGCACCCCGGCCGCGCTCGCGACCGGCGAGGTCTCGGTCATCCCCCAGGCCTGCCGGACCTCGATGCCGTGCTTGTCCTGCAGCGCCTTCTGCAGACTGACCGGCACGGCGGAGCCACCGCACAGGATCAGGTGGAGGCTGTCGATCTTCTGGTCGGGATGCTGGTCGAGGTAGTCGATCACGTCGTTCCACACCGTGGGTACGGCGCCCGAGACCGTCGGCCGGGTGTCCTCGATGAAGCGGACCAGCGGCTCGGCCTGCAGCCACCGGTCCGGCATGCACAGCGACGCCCCGCTCATCAGGCCGGCGTACGCCAGGCCCCAGGCG
>JBOHDO010000083.1:0-7205 GCA_050699415.1 Marmoricola sp. | reverse complement strand
GGCTGCGTGCCCGGCTGCCCACCAGGCTGGGTGCCCGGCTGCGTGCCGTGCCCATGCCCCGGCAGGATGCCGTGCGGCTGGTGCCCAGGCTGGTTGCCCTGGCTGCCCTGGTTCCCATTGGGCTGATGCCCAGGCTGCACACCCGGCTGGTTGCCCGGCTGGCCCTGGTTCCCATTCGGCTGATGCCCAGGCTGCACACCCGGCTGCTCACCATGGGGCTGACCAGGAACGCCGTAGGGAGGCTCCGGGCTCAGCTGCCGTGGCATCACTGCCTGGCCACCGAAGCCGGCGACACCCGGCACCATTACCTGAGCGCCCAGGACACCGCTCGACGGATCGAGCTGTCCACCGAGCTGGACCCCGGAGCCCTGCCACTGCGGGCCGACGCCCGGTGCGGGCTCCCCCGGAATCAGGCCCTGCTCCGACGTACCGGTGATGGCGTACTGGGCGACGACCGTGCCGACTCCGGGCACCGGCATCGCCACGAGCGATGAGGGCGTCGGCTGGCGGAACTCCGGCGCCCGCCCCGGCTCCGGGCTGTGACCCGGGGTGACGGGTCGCGCCAGGTGGTTCGGCACCACCTGGACACTGACGTGCCCGGCGCCCGCACCGGGGACGTCGCCCCCGGCGCTCACCCCACCCGGGGAGGAGCTGCTGACGTTGGGCTCCGTGTGGGTGCCGGGGGTCTCACCTCGATGACCGACCGGGGACGAGCCCTGGCCGAGGCCACCGTTGTGACGACCATGCCCGACTCCAGGCTGCTGCTGGTCGCCGCTCGCGCCCGACCCGCCTGGACCACATGGATGATCGGGTGTCGTCCCCGGAGACAGCGAGGGACCGACATGCTTCCCGTTCGACCCGGTGGGAGCAGAGCTCGCGCCCGACCCCTGGTCGGGGCGAGCTCCCGTCACCGAGTGCCGCACCATGTCCCCGGACTTCTGGACCTGGTCGGCACCGCGGTTCAGGGCATGCCGCGCGCCGCTGATCGTGTGCTGCAGGCCGACCCCCTGCCCGCAGTCCGAGGTGCACTGATCGTGGGAGTGTCCCTGAATCGCGTGCTGCGAGACACTCGTGACTCCATCCAGCTGCTGGTGGAGGTTTGTCGCGTGTGACGGTCCATCGTCTGCGTGAGCTGCTGCAGCCCCCAACACGACGAATCCGGCCGCCAGGAATCCGGCCTTGACAGGCCAGTCGAGCCATTTGTTCATTGCTTCTCCCCGCTTGGTGGTGGTCCGCACCCGGGCACCCTTCCTTGCCCGGGGCGTGATTCACTGCGGGGATTCAGTCAGGCCTGGAACCAGGACGTGGGAGATCGCATCCGGTCATGCTGAAGACCGAACGCTGGCTCTGGGTGATTGAGGCGATCCGCTCAACCACGCGGGGAGCGAACATCGCCGGGCTCGCCAGTCCGCCGCCCTGACCAACACTGGTCGCGGTCGGCGCGCTGGGGACCGGGTACGACGGCGACGGCGACGGCGACTGGGCCGGTTGTTCGTCGGTTCCGCCGGACTTCGATGTGTGAGGGGTGACCGCAACGTCGTCGACCCCGCCGTACCAGGCCGCCGCCGGCGTCGTGGCCGCCGGTGCCACACGGCCCGTCATCGACGCGACCGAGCGGGGGCTCGACCCGACCGGGACAACCGCGGTCGTCGGGACGGCCGCTTCCGCGGCGCGGACCGCACGGTGCTGCGCGGTCACGGCGGGCGCCGTGGCGGAACCGCTGGATGGCCCGAACAACGGGTGCTGCAGCTGCCCGGTGAGTCTGCCCCTGACACCGCCGACGAGCATCCCCACGGCAGCGTCCAGTCGCTGAACCGAACCTGTCGTCTGATCGAGAACGGGCGCGATGACGTGGTCATGAACGCGCGCCACCACCTCACGGCGGAGCGACTCCGTGGTCCCGCTCAACGACCGGGTCGCTTCCTGCACACGCTCGGCGGCCAGACTCCCCTGCTTCGAGGAGCTCTCCACCACCTGTTCGGGAGCCGACGACAGCGTGGCGCCGAGCTCCTGCCCGCTTCCCGGGCTCGCCTGCTGCGGCGCGGCGCCGGCATCCTTGGCACTGCGCGTACCCGCGCCGGACGAGTGGACCTGTGCCCCGGCTCGCTGGCTCGTGCTCGGCGAGCTCCCGTGCACGGCGTGATGGGGCTTCGGGGACAGCCCCGCTGCTGCTTCGTGGACACCGGAGTCCGTTGCGTGCCTTGCCTTCTCGAGCTGCGCCCGTCCCTGGTCGGTGGCCTTCGAGAGGTGCCTTCCCAACGAGCTCCCCACATCGCCGGGGGCGGAGTCGTGACCCGGTGTCGAGCTCGGCCGCGGCGCTGCGCTGGAAGCGGACGGCGAGTTGTGGGAGGTGCTGTCGGAGCTCGACCCGCCGGCGGAGCTCGACGACGAGGGCGTCGACGCTGTCTTGCTCGGGGCCTGGCTCGTCGCGGATCCAGAGTCGGCCGCCCCGCCGCCGGACGAGGGGGCGGTCGATGCCGGCGTCATCGAATTCCCCTGCGTTGAGCCAGATTCGTTGCCGGAGGCGCTGCTGCCGCCTCCGTTGCTGGGCTGTGACGCGCTGCTCCCTGCGGTGGACTGGTCGGCGGTGGAGCCGTCCGAGGAACCCGACGTGCTCTTGGACCCCGACGAACCCTGTGGCTTCGCGCCCGACGCAGCGTGCCCGATCGCGGCAGCGGCGCCGTGGGAGGCTTCGGCGCCACTGTGGGCGTCGTGGCCGCGGGCGTCGGCGTGAGCAGTCGCGGACAGCAGGAAGAAGAACAGGAACAACCCGGAGATCACCACCAGCGCACGCATGTACGCGGGGCGCAGCAACGCCTCGAGGCGGTGATCCGCCTCCGTGAGAATCCGCTGCTCCGACATGAAGCCCCCGAGAAAGACAACTCCCTGTCCTCAAGAGGTTAGTTCGACCCGAACACGTTTACGAGACCGCAACTACTTCTGCTTCATGCATTTGCATTTTCCTGCAAATGCTCCCTTTCCGGCGGGCGGCAGGAATGAGACACCCTCCAGCCCTCCTGGTGGAGCTGCCGCGAATCCCCTTGGCACAGGCGGGCTCTGGGGAATTCGCGAACGCCGGCCGTACCGCCGCGCGACATCCTGCGGCGTGACGAGCTCGACCCCCCGACACCCCCCGTCGGAGCCGAATTCGGTCCAGAAATGCGTCATGACCAGCGCGCTTGAGTTTCTAAAAGATCTAAAAATGAGTAGTTTGGGTGCCATGGCAGCCCTCCACGGCCCGATCACCGTCAGCGCCAACCTCCAGATCAGACTGCCCATCAAGTTGGTTCGCGACCTGGGGGTGCAACCCGGCGATGAGTTCTACGTATCCATCAGTGAGGACGACCCGGACGCGATGGTGCTGCTGCCCGCGGCGGTCGTCGGGAGACGGTACGGCGCCGGAACCCAGGACGAACACCCGCGAACCGACGCCGGGCAGGACTCCGAGGAACCGGGTCCGCAGGCTCGCCGTACCGGCCGCAGCCGGCCGGGCCGCCATCGAGCCGAATGACCTGACCCGGACCGCCCGGTCGAACAGATGCTTCTATCGGGGCCACGGTTCCGGTACCGCGTGGAGTGCATCTCGGACTTCCCACACGAGCCGGGGCGAGGCCAGAACCCCGGCGTTGCCAGGGCGTGGCGGGCGGTCGCGCCCCTCTGAGGGACACGGTTCCAGGAACGATCGAGGCCGCTTCCCCGTGACCGGGAAGCGGCCTCTGAACCGCGCTCTCTTCGGCGCGCCCGGAGGTATTCGAAACCCCAACCTTCTGATCCGTAGTCAGATGCTCTATCCGTTGAGCTACGGGCGCTCGCCGCTCGATGCCTTGCTGCGTCGAGGGCTCGGGCGAGTCTAACGCGGGCCCGGATCCCGAGGAAATCGGCGCCGTGCCGTGAGGCCGCTCACGTTGATCGATCCAATCGGGTGGCAGCGTGGTTCGGCCGTGGCTTCGGTTGCGAGCAGCGCCGTCTGCGGGCATAGGTTGTCAGCACGATCGTCAGCAATGGGGCTGCGAGCGGCCATGACAACGCGCACAGAAGGCGGCGGGTCGCGGTCACCACACCTCGATCCGGAGCGCGCGCCCGGTGGCCTAGAGTTCGGTCATCGCCGCCTTGTGCTTTCAGGCACAAGCCGCACGGCACATTGGATCCGAGAGGACGCGAATCGCGATGGCAGACCCCCAGGAAGTGGACAAGGCGCTCGACGAGGCGGGCCTGACTAACCCGCACGTGCGCGAGTACGTGCGGCACTGGGCCGGGGTCACCGGCGCAGAGCGGGTCGAGGTGGCCGGCGCGGCCGATGACGCCCGGCTCGTCCAGGAGGCTCTCGAAGCCGGAGAGCTCGAGCCGGCCGGCGACGGACGCTACTTCTCCCGCAGCTTCTCCAAGGACACCGCGCGCTCGGAGGAGCGCACCATCGTCGCGACCGGCGACCCGGCGGACAAGGGTGTCTACAACAACTGGCGACCGTCCTCGGAGATGAAGCCGCTCGTCGAGGACAAGATGCGGGGCGCCTCGTCCGGCAAGACCATGTACGTCATCCCGTACCTGATGTCCCCTCCGGGCAACACGCTCGCCCCGTGGGCGGCCGGTGTGGAGCTGACCGACGCCCGCACCGTGGTGCTGCACATGATCCGGATGGCCCGGGTGGGCGTGGAGTTCCTCAACGAGCTGGCCGATCCCGACCACTTCGTGCGCGCCGTGCATGTCACCGGTGACCTGGAGAGCCTCGGCCACGGCACGCCCGACGACCAGCGCTACTTCGTCACCGTCGCCGACGAGCGCACGATCCTGCACTTCGGGTCGTCGTACGGCGGCAACGCACTGCTCGGCAAGATCGCCCACGGCCTGCGGCAGGCGGCCTACGACGGCTGGAAGTCGAAGAAGTTCCTCGGCGAGCAGTACATGCTGATCGGGATCCACGACAAGGAGACCGGCAAGGACTACCACATCACCGGCGGCTTCCCGAGCGCCTCGGGCAAGACCAACCTGGCCATGATGTTGCCGCCCGACGGCCTCGGTGACCGCTACCACGTCTCGTTCTACGGCGACGACATCACCTGGCTGTGGGTCGACGAGGACAGCGGCCGCCTGTACGGCATGAACCCCGAGTACGGCGTGTTCGGAGTCGCGAAGGACACCAACGAGTCCACCAACCCGACCGCGCTGCACTCCGTCGACGAGGGCACCCGCGCGATCTTCACCAACATCGCCTACAACCCCGGCACCCACGAAGTCTGGTGGGAGGGCAAGACGCCGGAGCCGCCGGCTGACACCACCGGCTGGCTGGACTGGAAGGGCAACCCGATCTCGGAGCGCACCGGGGAGCAGAAGAACGATCCCTGGGCGCACCCGAACAGTCGGTTCACCACCACGCTCGACAACGTCCCGAACATGGCCACGGACTACAACAAGGCCGCGGGCGTGCCGATCGACGCGATCATCTTCGGCGGCCGCACCCGTGACCGGGAGCCGCTGGTCCGGGCCATCACCGACCTCGCCGAGGGCGTGTACGACGGCCTCACGCTCGGCGCGGAGGCCACCTTCGCCGCCGAGGGCACCGAGGGCGTGCTGCGCTACGACCCGATGTCGAACCGGCCGTTCATGGCGTACGGCGAGGGCGACTACGCCCGCCACTACCTGGACGTGGTCGGGGCCGCCAAGGAGCAGCCGATCTTCGCCCACGTCAACTGGTTCCAGCGTGACCCCGAGGACGGCCACTTCGTCTGGCCCGGATACCGGGAGAACCTGCGACCGCTGCTCTGGCTGCTGCAGCTGAAGAACGGCGAGGTCAAGGGCGCCGAGACGCCGGTCGGCATCATTCCCACCGAGGACGAGCTGAACCTCGAGGGACTCGACATCCCCGCCGAGGACCTGCAGCGGATCCTCTCGATCGACGTGCCGCGCTGGAAGCAGGAGATGGCCAACCGGGCCGAGCACCTCGAGCAGTTCGAGAACCTGCCCGAGGAGATCTGGGTCGCCCACCGCCGCGTTGCCGACAGCCTCGACTCCGCCGACGGCTGAGGCTGCATCCTGCCCACCACGTCCGGCTCGGGCGTTGCCCCGAGCCGATCCGGCTCGAAGCAGGCACAATGCCGGGGTGAGCCCACGAACCAGCGCGAGCGCGAACGGAGACAACTCCGGCGACTTCGGCCCCGACGACCGGGAGCTGCTGCAGACGCGGGCCGGTGACCTGTACCGGGACGTGGTGGCCGCCGGCTCCGTCGCGGTCCGCGACAGCCGGTTCCGTCGCGCCGAGACGCAGGCGGCGCGCGACCTCCTGCTCGAGCTGGGCCTGCTCGACGAGGAGGAGGGCCGGCTGCACCCGGTCGACCCGTCCCTGGTGCAGGCGCGGGTGGTGGCGCCGCTGGGCCAACGGGCAGCGGACCTGCTCACCGAGTCCTCGGGGTGGGCCAGCTCCTTCGCCGAGCTCGGGCAGGTCTACCGGCGCGAGAGCGGCGCGGCCCTGCCGTTGACCGAGATCCGTGGCCTCGCCAACATCAACCGCTTCCTGCAGGCCAACGTCGGGGACGCCCAGGAGGAGCTGCTGACCGCGCAGCCGGCCGGTGCCCGGGCGGAGTCGACCCTCGACATCGCCATCGAGCGTGACGTCCGGGCGCTGCAGCGTGGGGTGTCGATGCGCACGCTGTACCAGCACTCCGCGCGACGCAGCGTGGCCACCCGCCGGTACGTCGGCCGGGTCACCGAGCACGGCGCCCAGGTCCGCACGCTCGACGAGTTCTTCAACCGGCTCATCATCGTGGACCGCCGGCTGGCCCTGCTGCCCGGCTCCGGCGGGACCCAGACGGCGATCGCCATCCAGGAGTCGAACCTGGTCGCCTACCTGACCGACATCTTCGAGCGGTACTGGGAAAGGGCACGGGAGTTCGCCGACCAGGAGGAGCCCACCCGCCGTGCCGTCGCCGACGACGTGCACAACATGACCGTACGGATGCTGAGCGAGGGTCACAGCGACCATGCCAGCGCCAAGCGGATGGGCGTCAGCACCCGGACGTACGCCGGCTACGTGGCCGCCCTGAAGCAGGAGTACGGCGTGACCACGCGATTCCAGCTCGGTCTGGCCATGGGGCACGAGACCACCGAGGCCGCGCATCGTCGGGCCGGCCGCCGGGGCTGACCCGATCCGCACTGGCCTTGGGGACGACCGTCATCGGGCAGCACAAAAACGAGGGTTGTGGGCCCAGACG
>JBOHDO010000082.1:0-12950 GCA_050699415.1 Marmoricola sp. | reverse complement strand
ACCCGGGGCCATGGCGCAACTGGTCGCGCACCTGCTTTGCAAGCAGGGGGTTGGGGGTTCGAGTCCCCCTGGCTCCACGAAGTGAGATGTCCCGCGACACCGTTGACAGGTGTCGCGGGACATCGTTGCATTCAGGGCTTCTTTTTGGGAGCGCCTGGTTTGCGGCCGAGTGGCTGGTAGTCACGGGTGGGGTCGAGGGTGAGTTCGCGGAGCAGTTCGCCGGTCTCGGTGTCGACGACGCGGATGTAACGGTCGGCGATCAGAGCGAGGACTCGGGTGCCGGCGTGCTCGCGGCCCAGGCCGATGAGGAAGGAGAAGGAGCGGAAGGGAGGAGAGGCGGATGAGGGGCAGGGGTGCGTGGAAGGGAAAGGGTGGAGGGGAAGGATGCGGGCGGGTGGTGAAAGTGGGGTGGCCACTGGCGGACATCCGGCGGCCTTGAGGGATGAAGGTGACCAACCAGGCCGCCCCTGACCCAGGAGGACCCATGGCCCCGACCGTTACACTCGTCCGCCGCCTCGTCTCACTGCCCGAGGCAGCGGAGATCCTCGCCGTCTCGCCCAAGACCGTGCGCCGTTACATCGCCGCCGGCGACCTCGACGCCGTCCGCCTCGGCCGGCGCACCATTCGGGTCAAGACTGAGTCCCTCGATCGGCTGATCGACGCGCACCCCGTCAACACCTGGCGAGCACGGCGCGGTGATTGACTTGCGATCATGGCCGAACCGACCGACGTCCAACACCTGGTGAAGCAGCTGATGGCCGGAGCCAGCCCCGAGGAGAACAAGGCGCTGCTCGATGCGCTGATGAGTGGGCAGGTGACCAGCATCCTCGACAGACTGCAGCGCGACGAGACACCGACGCTGCTCCCGGCCCCGAGGGAGGTCCGTGGGTTCCGGGTGCGTCTGGATCTGCACGGCGCGAGGCCGCCGGTCTGGCGCCGGCTCGAGCTTCCGGGCGATCTCACCCTGCCCCGGGTGCACGACGTGATCCAGTCCGCGATGGGGTGGACCAACAGCCATCTGCACCGGTTCCGCACCGGCCGCGACCACCGCTCGCCGTACTTCGTCACGAGCTTCGACCTCGACGAGGGCGAGGACGGAACGCTCGAGGACGACGTACGGATCGATCAGCTCCTCGCCCAGAAGGGCGACGAGCTCTGGTATGAGTACGACTTCGGCGACGGCTGGGACCACAGGCTGGTGGTTGAGGACGTGTTCGACGAGCCACCCCCGACGGCGCGCTGCACCGGCGGTCGGATGGCCTGCCCGCCTGAGGACTGCGGCGGCATCGGCGGTCACGAGGAGCTGGCCGCCTGGGTGCGCAGCGGGCACGACGACGCACTTCTCCCCGCCAACTTCGATGACGCCGAGCACGCGCGCGACTGGCTGCCGATCGACTGGCACCCCGACCACTTCGACGCCGAGGAGACCAACACCGCCCTGGCAGTCGCGGTCGCCGAGCCCGTCGCGGTCACTGACGAGCTGGCCGACCTGGCCGAGCAACTCGAACACCGCGGCATCCGACTGCTGCGCGAGGTGCTGGGTCGCCCGTTCTCCCATGGCCCGGCCGACGTCACCGACGCCGAGGCTGCACGCCTGACCGAGACCTACCGGACCTTCCTCGACGTCATCGGCGAAGGCGTCGCGCTGACCGCTGCCGGCTACCTGCCGCCTGCGGTGGTCGAGCAGGTCGCCGAGCGTAGCGGCATCAGCGAATGGTGGATCGGTAAGGCCAACCGCGAGAACCTCACCTTCCCCGTCGCCGACATCCGCATGACCGCGCGCGCCCTCGGACTGGTCAGTGTCCGCAAGGGCCGACTGTCTCCGACCGCCGTCGCCATCCGATGTGCCGGCACGGAGGCACTGTGGCGTCACATCGTCGGACGACTCCCCTTGGGCACCAAGGACGCCGAGCGCCAAGCGGGCTGGATGGCACTCGCCGTGGCCGGCAGCGGCGCACCGGCCCAGGAGTGGCGCAGCGAGATCAGTGACCTGTTGTTCGCGCTCGGGTGGCGAAGCGGACACGACCGGTTCTCCCCGCCGCCTGCCAACAGCGCGACCCTCGACGTCCTCGAGCAACTCGCCGGCGCTTGGCGCGTCCGCTGGCGGGAGATCACGGGCGTCGACCTCGCCGTCGCGACCACCGCCCGCGCGGCAGTCCGACGGACCTGACCACTGTTATCGGAGATCATCACTACCGTCAGAGTCACCCGGGTGAAGGAGAGCAGTGGAGATCGACGTGTCGGCCTGGACCGTCATCCGTGACGAGCCGGGCGGGCGCGACAAGAACAAGCGGTGGATCGCAGAGGACGCCGACGCGCCGCGCGATCAACACTGGCTGTGGAAGTACCGCCAGACGACTGGCGACGTCTCCGAAGCGGCATTGACGGACTGTGCCGAGGTCTTCACCTCGCGCCTCGCCGCCGCGATCGACCTACCCGCGGCGGAGTGCAGGTTCGCGATACTCGATGGCGAACCCGGGCTGATCTCCCGCAACGTCACGCCCCACGGCTTCAACCTGAACTCCGGCACGACCTATCTGCCCGAGGTGGAGGGCTACCAACGTCGGCCATCCGCCGGGTCCGATTCCGATGGTGGTCGCATGCGACTCGACGAGGGCTACACGCTCGACTCCATGGAGCAGGTCCTCGAACACGTCGAGGCCCCACCGGGGGTCAGTGGTCTATCAGGATTCGCCGTGTTCGCCGGCTGCCTGGTCCTCGACGCCCTGGTCGGGAACGGCGACCGGCATCCGGGCAACTGGGCGATCCTGGAGCGTCAGAGCGACGGCGCACGCTTCCTCGCACCGACCTACGACCATGGCAGCGCGTTGGGCGCCGGGCTGACAGACGACAACAGACGGGACAAGGATCCCGTGGCCTTTGCGCGTCGAGGGCGAGCGAATCCGTTCTCGCCACGAAAGCAGCTGCTCGTGGACCTGGCGCTTGAGGCCGTTCGGCGCAGTGGTGCAGATCTCTGGGTGGCGCGGGTCGCTGCCTTGGACGGGGTCTCTATTCGGGAGACACTTGAAGCGCCTCAAGGGAGAATGTCGGAGGTCGCGTCTACCTTTATGGAGCAGGTGATGCTCGAGAATCAGAGGAGGTTGTGCCATGGCGACGCTGCTGAGGACTGATGAACTCCTTGTCAGTCGGCAGGACCCCGCAACCCGTCGCTACAGCCGCGTGGGCGTCTTGAGCCACGACGGGCACACTTTCCGCTTCAAGTACGACGACGGCGTGACGCGAGCTCTGCCGGGACTTCCGCTCGGACGAGTGCACGAGAGCGAGTCGCTCTTCCCAATCTTCGCCGAGCGGGTCATGGACCCTCATCGGCCCGAGCGGGCCGAAACGCTGGAGCAGCTGGGCTTGGGCGCAGAGGCTGAGCCGCTTGAAGTGCTCGCGGTGTCGGGCGGGGGGCGCACTGGCGACACCTACGAGTTGACTCCACTGCCCCAACCGGGACCTGTCAGCCTGCCGTTCCTTGTTCACGGCATCCGACACCTGACGTCCGAGGAGCGCGCCGCGATCGACGACCTGAAGTCAGGCGATCGTCTTGAACTGCGTTGCGAGCCAGACAACGAGTTCAACGAGCGTGCCCTTCTGGTGAGGCAAACCGGTGACCGTCTCGGATATGTCCCGGACCCACTGCTCGACTATGTACACCGGATCATGGAGCGCCCATTCGAGCTCGTTGTCGATCGGGTGAACCCACCCGAGGCGGGCATGCACATGCGTCTGCTCGTCCGCCTCACCGGCGAGCTCGTGGCGTAGTCACCTTCGCCGCGCAGTGATCCGTAGCGAATGAGGCTGTGTCCGACGGCACGTGGTGCCGAAGGCCGGGTGCCTGATCGCGCATTCGCGGAATGACCGTCCCTTCAGTGGCGGGGGTACCGCAGGTTTCCGTGGTGCCCGCGAGAACCGTCGAACCTAGACCGCCCCTGCTCGCTTGCGACGAGTCCCGTTGGCGGCCCGGGGGTGCGGGAGCCTGATGGCGGCTTAGTAGTCCATGTTGTCGATCATCGCCTGCCGGTAGGCGTGCGCGTCGACCAACTTCTCGAGGTCGCCGTCCGACTCGAGGCAGCCGACCACCTGCGTCGTGAACTCCGCGTCGAACCGAACGTCTAGTCCCGAGTCGATCCACTCCATTGTCGGCGGCCACGAGAAACTGCCCGTAGGCGGTCACGAAACTGCCCGTTGGTGGCCATGGGTTCTGCCCACTGACGGCCACGGGAACTGCCCGACACGACAACGGTTGCCTTGCCGCGTTCGACGGTTGGGGCCCCTCCTCAGGTCCGCTTGGCGGTGCTAACGCGCCAGTCGATGGCTCTTCGGCCGCCGCAGCTATGAGGATCTCCTAGCGTCCTGGAACGCCCAGGGTGGTCCGTTCAAGGGCGCGCTGAACAACACTCAGAAGTACGTCGTCTCAAGCGACTCCGCTGCTGCCCTCGACTGGCCGAACTCGACATTGCTGCACGGCGACGTTGCGACCGCAGTCGCCGAACTGCGACGGCACTCCGCAGCGAACCTGGTGATCATGGGCAGCAGCGTCCTGATCAGGGCGCTGATGGCCGCCGACCTGATCGACCAGTACCTGCTGATGGTTGCCCCGGTCGTGCTCGGCACCGGACGCCGGTTGTTCGCCGAAGGCTCCCAAGCCACACTGCGGCTGTGTCACTGCTCCCCGACCAGCACCGGCGCCCTCATCGCTACCTACGAACCGGCGCGTTTGAGCTGGTCGCCAGCCGCGAACACGCGCCCATCGCCGTGTCACCTGACGACGATTCCAAGACCGCATCGCGAGCACCGAAAGCCGATCGGTCCACGGGGTCGGCGAGCTCGACGCCCCCGTCGCGGCCTGCGATTCGAGTAGCCGAAGACACCGCGGACTCGACCACGACCTCATGAGGAAGTCACGAGGCCTGTTGCTTCAGCCATGACTCTCCGGGTCATGCCTTCTCGCGTCATACCGCTACCGTCCACGCTCAGTCCGGTGCCACCTCCGCGCGGATCGAACGCGGGAGCCCCGCAACCACCAGGTCGTAGGAGTCCGCGATCAGGCCGTGCACGACGTCGTCCTCGACCGAGCCGTCGAGGTCCACGGTGTTCCAGTGCCGCTTGTTCTGGTGATAGGCGGGCCGGATCCCGGGGTACGCGTCGCGCAGTTCGAGCGCCCGCGCAGGGTCGCACTTGAGGTTGACGGACTCGGACTCCCCGGACAGCGGCACCAGCGCGAACATCTTCTCGCCGACCTTGAACACTGCGACCTCATCTCCGAACGGGTATGTCTCCTCAGCCGCCGGCAGATCGAGGCAGATCGCCAAGACGGCATCGCGAGTCATGGCCCTCAGTATGGCCTTCCGCACCGACGGTCACGGGCCGCGGAGCGTGCTGCATTCCGCCGCCGTGACCCGCCCAGTCTCACCGCTCAAGGCTCTTGAGGTGCTGTGTTGAGCTGAAGTGCCCCCCGTTACGCGACCGCGTGGAACTCCAGCCGCAGGCCCAGCGCCCTGGCGATCTCCATGATCGTTGCGAAACCAGGGTTGCTTATGGTTGGAAGTACTCCGACATCATGGCGCTGACCCACTCCGGCTGCTTGATGTTCACCGGGCAGAACTCCACCATGGTCGGCTTCAGGTCGATGACCGGTGTGCCCGAAACCGCGTCGAGGCCCACCACCGTCAGTTCACGGCCGTCGACGAAATCGATGGCACAGCACGTTGACCCGATCCGGTTCGGTCTACGAGGGCCGCGACCAGCGAAGATGCCGACGGGCGGGAGGTCGGAGCGGCCGCGGTAGGGGCGGGGCTCGCGGTAGTCGTCGAGCTCCGGGAGCTGGTCGAAGACGAAGAGAACCTCCACGTGGGAGAAGCCCTCCAGACCCTGGAGGCACGCCTCGCCGAAGCGCTCGTCGACGGTGATCGTGCTGCGGACGGCACCCCAGTTGTCGGAGTGCTGGACGTCCGTCCGGTCGTTCCGGACCGTACCTATCGGGTTGATCTCGAAGCTCGGCATTGCCAGAGGCTATCCCCACCGCCCGATGCCGGGCGGTCAACCTCCGCGCGGGCCCCACCCGGGGTGGAGAGCGGCGTCACCCCCGGCCTCTCCTCGTCGGCCGCGGGGTGTCGTCGACGAGGCCTGACCATGTCGGTGGGGACGGGGTCGGTGCTGCTGTAGCCATGCTCTACCAGCGGGTAGCCACCCGAATGGCGGCAGTGGACTGGCCGGATCGGGCCAATCTGGCGACAACCGGGCACATTCAGGCAGCTCCTGTGTCCCACTGGTGCCTGCCGCTCCGGGGCCCATCGAGGGTCGTCCGGGCGTTTCGGACGAAAGGCACCATCACCATGCACGGCCCAGGAGCTCTCGTACGCGTTCGCCTCCTCCTCATCACGCTTCTCGCCACCATCCTCGCGGTCCTCGTCGCATCGCCCGTGGAAGCGGCGGCGTCCTACCGGATCGAGACGGTGACCTTGCCGGACGGGTCCAGGCAGGTGGCTCGCTGGAACCCCTGCGAGACCATCACCTACCAGGTGAGTGTCCGTGGGATCAGGACGCGTCGAGAGCAGAACCGTGCGGTGCGGGTCACCAGGGCCACGGTCAACCGGTTCGGTTCGGTCTCCGGCCTCAGGTTCGTCTTCAGGGGCCGCTCCGGGGTGATCCCGCGCAAGGGCGGTCTGGGCCGCCAGCCGGTCGACCTGCTGATCGGCTTCGTCCGGCCCGGCCAGACCGACTACAACCTGTCGGGGCGCATTGCAGGCTTCGGCGGCTGGCGCGGCAGCTACGTCTGGTCCAGGGGTGCCTGGCGCATGGAGATCACCAAGGCGTACGTCGTCATCGACCACCCGCAGACCTTCCGCTGGCCGGACCGGCTGAGCCGTCGGGGCGTCACACGGCCGAACCTCCTCACCCATGAGCTCGGCCACGCCGTCGGCCTCGGCCACGTGCACGACCGGCGAGAGATCATGTACCCCTACCTCCGATCGGGCTCCCCGGCCGGCTTCGGGGTCGGCGACAGGCGGGGTCTGCACCGGGTCGGCGCCGCCGCGGGGTGCATCTGACGCGGGCCGGAGCCCGGGTGACCCACCGTCCCGACCAGCGCGGCAACCCCGGCCCCGACCCGGCCCTGACCAGACCCTGACCAGACCTGCATGGGCGTCAGGGCGTTCTCGAATGTTCCCGTGACATCCGAACGGGATTGCCGCTTTTCTTGACTCTCTCCAAAAAGAGATCGAGACTGGGCCCGTGGCCAACATCCTGGACGTCCCGGCGCTGTTGCGAGGGGCCGGTCTGCGCGTGACCCGCCCCCGGGTGGCGGTGCTGGCCGCGGTGCACGCCCATCCCCACGCGGACACCGACTCGGTCATCGGCGCCGTACGCCGGGGCCTGCCCGAGGTGTCCCACCAGGCTGTGTACGACTCGCTGCACACCATGACGGCCGCGGGCCTGGTACGCCGGATCCAGCCGGCCGGATCCGTCGCCCGCTACGAGACCCGAGTGGGCGACAACCACCACCACGTGGTCTGCCGGTCGTGCGGAGACGTCGCCGACGTCGACTGCGCCGTCGGCCAGGCTCCCTGCCTGGATCCCTCCGACGACAACGGCTACGCGGTCGACGAGGCCGAGGTCGTCTACTGGGGCCTGTGCCCCGCCTGCTCCACCTGATCATCCCGATCCCGACCTGGAAGGAACCCCAATGTCCGAGCACGAGACCCGCGAAGCCGAGCTGAACACCGAGGCGGGCGAGGCCGGCAGCGGCCAGTGCCCGGTGATGCCCTCCCGGGCGCCGTACCCGGCCGAGAGCGGCGGCGAGAACGAGACCTGGTGGCCGCACCGGCTGAACCTGAGGATGCTGCGCCGCAACGGGCCCGCGACCAACCCGATGGACGCCGACTTCGAGTACGCCAGGGAGTTCGAGAGCCTCGACTTCCCCACGCTGAAGAAGGACATCGCCGACTGCCTGACCACGTCGCAGGACTGGTGGCCCGCCGACTTCGGCAACTACGGCCCGCTGATCGTCCGGATGGCCTGGCACGCCGCGGGCACCTACCGCATCGGCGACGGTCGCGGGGGAGCGGGCTCGGCCCAGCAGCGGTTCGCGCCGCTGAACAGCTGGCCCGACAACGTGCTGCTCGACCGGGCACGGCGGGTGCTGTGGCCGGTCAAGAAGCAGTACGGCCGCACGTTGTCCTGGGGTGACCTGATGGTGCTGGCCGGCAACGTCGCGATGGAGATCGGCGGATTCAAGACCTTCGGGTTCGGCGCTGGCCGCGAGGACGTCTACGAGGCCGACGAGGACGTGTTCTGGGGGCCGGAGACCACCTGGCTCGGCGACGAGCGCTACACCGGCGAACGCGACCTGGAGAAGCCGCTGGCCGCAACCCAGATGGGCCTGATCAACGTCAACCCCGAGGGTCCCAACGGCGAGCCCGACCCGCTCGGTGCCGCGCGGGACACCCGCGAGACGTTCAGCCGGATGGCGATGAACGACGAGGAGACCGTCGCGCTGATCGCCGGCGGGCACACCTTCGGCAAGACCCATGGCGCCGCCGACCCCGACAAGTACGTCGGCCCCGAGCCCGAGTCCGCCCCGCTGGAGGAACAGGGCCTGGGCTGGAAGGGCAGCTACGGCAGCGGCAAGGGCCGCGACGCCATCGGCAGCGGCCTGGAGGTCACCTGGACCAACACCCCGACCACGTGGGACAACAGCTTCTTCGAGATCCTGTTCGGCTACGAGTGGGAGCTGACCAAGAGCCCGGCCGGCGCCTACCAGTGGCACCCGAAGGACGGCGCGGGAGCCAACACGGTCCCCGACCCCGAGGACGGCACCCTCAACCGCGAGCCGACCATGCTCACCACCGACATCGGGCTGCGCGAGGACCCGATCTACGGGCCCATCTCCCGGCGGTTCCTCGAGCACCCCGACGAGTTCGCGGACGCGTACGCGCGCGCCTGGTTCAAGCTGACCCACCGCGACATGGGCCCGATCACCCGCTATCTCGGCCCCGAGGTGCCAGGCGAGCGGATGATCTGGCAGGACCCGGTCCCCGAGGTCGAGCATGAGCTGGTCGACTCCGACGACGTCGCTGCGCTCAAGGCCAGGATCCTCGACTCCGGCCTGAGCCCGTCGCAGCTGCTGACCACCGCATGGGCATCGGCGTCGTCGTTCCGTGGCACCGACAAGCGCGGCGGTGCCAACGGCGCACGCATCCGGCTGCAGCCGCAGCTCGGGTGGGAGGTCAACGAGCCGGACGAGCTGGCCCAGGTGCTGCGCGCCCTCGAAGGGATCCAGTCCGACTTCGACTCCTCGCAGTCGGGTGGGAAGAAGGTGTCGCTGGCCGACGTGATCGTGCTCGGTGGCTGCGCCGCGGTCGAGAAGGCAGCCAGGGATGCCGGGGTCGCGGTCGACGTACCCTTCGCGCCCGGCCGCACCGACGCCTCGCAGGAGGACACCGACGTGGAGTCCTTCGCGCTGCTCGAGCCGGTCGCCGACGGGTTCCGCAATTACGTCGGCAAGGCCGCGAAGATGCCGGCGGAGTACCACCTCGTCGACCGGGCCGCGCTGCTGAACCTCAGCGCGCCGGAGATGACCGTGCTGGTCGGAGGCATGCGGGTGCTGGGCGCCAACCACGGCCAGTCCGAGCTGGGGGTCTTCACCGACACGCCGGGGTCGCTGACGAACGACTTCTTCCGCAACGTGCTCGACATGGGGACGACGTGGACGCCGACGTCGGCGGACCGGGACGCCTTCGAGGGCCGCGACGGCTCCGGCAACGTGCGGTGGACCGGCAGCAGGGTCGACCTGGTCTTCGCGTCCAATGCCGAGCTGCGGGCCGTCGCGGAGGTGTACGGCAGCGACGACGCGCAGCAGAAGTTCGTGCGCGACTTCGTCGCGGCGTGGACCAAGGTGATGAACCTCGACCGGTTCGACCTGTCCTGAGGCTGTCCTCGGGCAGTCGGGGATGAGGCAGCCAGCGTGACCTCCCCGGCCGGATCCTCGTTGATCCCGGCTGACCGGCGTCGGTGGGACCCACCGGGGTCACGGGCCGGCCGAGGAGGTACGCCGTGGCCGCACGCCTACGGATCCGGATCCCCGCCCTGCTGGCTGCCCTCGCCCTGGTGCTCCTCGGCGCGACCGCCCTGACCACGCCGAGCGCCCGGGCCGCCTCCGGCTTCACCGCGCACGGCAGCGCCCGCCAGGTGTACGTCGTCGGCCTGCCGGCCGGTGCGAGCGCCACCCTGCTCGACGACCAGGGCCGGGCGGTGAGCACCCAGCGGGCCGACTCCCTCGGCGGGATGCTGTTCCGCAACGTCACGCCCGGCCGTGGTTACCGGGTGCGCGAGGACGCGACCGGGCAGACCTCGGGACCGGTGACGGTGCACTCCGACGCCGCCGCACCGTGGGACCCGGGCGTCTACGACCAGTCGATCCCGCGCGACGGCTACTCCTACCTGACCACCCGGGACGGCACGAAGCTGGCGATCGACGTGCACCCGCCGACGCACCCGGCCGGCATCGGGGGGCTGCCGACCGGCTTCCCCGTGCCGAACGGGCCCGACTACATGCCGCCGTACCCCACGCTGATCGAGTACTCCGGCTACGGCTATGCCGACCCCAAGGGACCGGTCAACGGGATCGCGGCGATCGCCAACCTGATGGGCTTCGCGGTGGTCGACGTGAGCATGCGCGGCACCGGCTGCTCCGGTGGTGCCTACGACTTCTTCGAGCCGCTGCAGAACCTCGACGGCTACGACGCCATCGAGACCATCGCCCGGCAGCCGTGGGTGAAGGGCCACAAGGTCGGCATGATGGGCATCTCGTACGGCGGCATCAGCCAGCTGTTCACCGCCCAGCTCGACCCGCCGCACCTGGCGGCGATCTCGCCGCTGTCGGTGCTGGACGCCACCGCGACGACGCTCTACCCCGGCGGCGACCTGAACACCGGCTTCGCGGTCGCCTGGGCCAGGCAGCGCCAGCAGCAGGCGCAACCCGCCGGCGTCGGCGACAAGGGCACCCAGACCTACGCCGAGCAGCGGGTCGCCCAGGGCGACGCGACCTGCCAGGCCGACCAGGCGCTGCACGGCGAGGCCGCCGACCTGATGGCCAAGATCCGGGCGAACAGCCACTACAAGCCGTCGGTGGCCGACCCGCTCGACCCAATCACGTTCGTCCACAAGATCCACGTGCCGACCTTCATGGCCTGCCAGTGGGAGGACGAGCAGACCGGTGGCCACTGCCCGGCCCTGGTCTCCCACTTCACCGGCACGGACAAGAAGTGGTTCACGTTCACCAACGGCGCCCATGTGGACTCGCTCGACCCGGATACGCTCAACCGGTGGTTCGACTTCCTCGAGCTCTACGTGGCCCACCAGGCTCCGGTCGTCAACCAGGTGGTGCTGCGCGCGGCCGCGCCGCTGATCTACCAGACCGCGCTCGGCACCCCGGCGACCGACCCGATCACGCTGCCGCTCGACCCGGTCCAGCTGAAGCTGACCTACGCCGGCGCGAAGGCGGCGTACGACAGGCAGCCGTCGGTGCGGGTGCTGTTCGACAACGGCGCCGGGAGGGCCCCGACCGTCAACCGGACGGCGGGGAACCCGTATCCGGCGTACGAGCACTCCTTCGCCACCCTGCCGGTGCCCGGGGTCAAGGCGCGGTCGTGGTACCTCGGCCCGCGCGGTTCGCTCGCCGCGAGCGCCCCGGCGAAGCGGCAGGTCGACACCTACACCTCGGACGCGAAGGCGCTGCCGAAGAACGACTACACCGGCAACACCGGCGCCGGTGGCCTGTGGGGCAAGGCCTCGCAGTGGAGCTGGGACTGGCGGCAGGACAAGCCGGGCACCGCGGTGTCCTACGTGTCCCCGCCGCTGGTCAAGGACGTGACCACGGTCGGTGCCGGGGCGGTGCAGCTGTGGGTGCGGTCCTCGACCCCCGACGTGGACCTGCACGCCACCGTCAGCGAGGTCCGTGACGGTCACGAGACGTTCGTGCAGAGCGGCTGGCTGCGGGGCAGCGAGCGCAAGCTCGCCACCACCGACGACAACATCTTCAAGCAGCCGAGCACGCTGCTGCAGCCGATCCCGACGATGCGGGCGAGCGACGCGCAGCCGATGCCGCAGGGGAGGTTCACCAAGGTCGTGATCCCGTTGTACTTCCAGGGCCACGCCTACCGCGCGGGCTCGCGGATCCGGGTGACGGTCTCGGCGCCGAACGGCGGCCAGCCGATCTGGTCGTTCGACGAGACCCAGCCACCCGGGACGACGTCCCGGGTGGACGTGGCCTCCTCGCCGACCATGCCCTCGCGCGTGGTGCTGCCGGTCGTGCCCGGTCTGAGCGTGGACTCCGGGCAGCCGGCCTGCCCCAGCCTGCGCAACGAGCCCTGCCGGCCCGCGGTGCCCTTCACCAACCGGAGCTCGCCCCGCTGACGCGCTGCTGCGGATAGGCTGCCAAGCGGGGCCTGGTGAGGAGGACCGTGATGTTCTGGCTGGTCGTGCTGGTGGTGGTGGCGGTCCTCTTGGCGCTGGGCTGGCTGGCCGACCGTGGTCGTCGCGGACGGCTTCGGCGGGTCGACCTCTCCCGTGACCCGGGGGTGGGCCGGGCAACGGAAGCGCACCAGCGCTACCTCGGCGACAGCCCCGGGCGGGGTGGCCCGATCGGCTGAAGCCTCGTGCACCCGGCGATGTTCGGGGCCCACGGCGCCGGAGGTTGAGGTGCGAGCGGAGCGAGCCTCGAAACCGGAGGTAGCCAGTCCCTGCAGCGGCACTGCGAGCGGGCGGAGTCGTTGGGAGCCGAGCTCCTGCTCGACCGTACGTCGGACCGGGCCGAGCCGCTCTCCGTCCTCGCCGACCCCTCAGGCCACCCGTTCTGCATCCTGGTCGCCTGAGCTGAGGGGGCCGCGCCCCACGCAGGCTAGGTGATCGCCGGGCCCGGACCTGCCGGAGGTGCCGGCTACGAC
>JBOHDO010000081.1:0-2454 GCA_050699415.1 Marmoricola sp. | reverse complement strand
GACGGGCGAGGGAGACGACCCGGTGGAGGTCACGCGTCCGGGCGACCGGTGTCCTCGGGTCGGTGCCGGTCAGGAAGCACAGCTCGCACCGGTAGACGTTGCCGATCCCGGCCAGGTTGCGCTGGTCGAGCAGTGCGTCGGCGAGGGGTGCGTCGGGGTCTTGTTCCAGGCGGCGTACCGCCTCCTCGGCGTCCCAGTCCTCAGCGAGCAGGTCGGGACCAAGGTGGCCCACCAGATCGTCCTCGCGGTCGGTGGGCACCAGGTCCAGCCTCACCGAGGACCCGACCGCCTCCGCGCTCCTGGTCGCCAGCACGACCCTCGCGGTGTGGCCCGGCCTGCGCCACCTCGTGCCGACGGGTCGGACCGCCCAGCTGCCCTCCATCCCCAGATGGGTGTGCAGGGTCATGCCGTTGTCGAAGCGGGTGAGCAGGTGCTTGCCGCGGCTGCGGGTCTCGCTCACGGTGGCGCCGCCGAGGTCGGTGGTGGCCAGGCCGGGCACCCGGAAGTCGCTGCCGGTGAGCACCTGGCCGCTGAGCCCGCCCTCGAGCATCCGGGCGGTGCGCCAGACGGTGTCACCCTCGGGCATCCGGGCTCCTCGGGTCGGGGAGGTCGAGCGTAGCCCGCTCCCGGCTTGGCGGCCTCTGCCTCCGCGGCCTCGCGGTCCGGAGAAGTTCGCGGGCGCGCGCGAGGTTTGGCGCCCAGCCCTCGATCGCACAGATGCGCGACGGGTACGCGGGCGTCTCGGCGAGAGACTTGCCCCCGCCGGTGTCCAGGTCGAGCGCCGAGGCGACGGTCGGCAGGCGTGCCGCGACCAGGACGGCGAATCCCTACGGCGGTCGTTCCTCGGTCGCGCGACCATCGAGCCAGTCGAAGCCGCCAGCCGGTGGGGTCGGCGTGCACGGCCTCGGTCACGAGGCCGTTGAACTGCGCACGCGCTCAATCCTGCAGTTCCGCGCGGGCGGTGAGCAGATACCGGTCGCGCCCGAGTTCGATCATGTGCTGTTACGTGAGGCTCATCACGGCAACCTATGAGGTGGTCCTGTCGATCTGAACCGATCCGGTCATTCGCCGAACGAATGGGAACACACCAGCGAAAATGTCGACGGCTCGTGGTTGAGTGGTTGGCATGACGACGACGTCCACTCCTCCCATCGCCCGGCACTCCGGTGCGGCGCTGGTGTTGGACCGGCTCGTCGCGGTGGCGGATCTGGAGCGGCACGCGGCCGTTGAGAAGCTGCGGCTGGCGGCTGATTGGGCGCATGCCCATCCCGGTGTCGAAGGGGACTGCGCGTCGTGGGAACCGGGGCTGTTGCCCGAAGACCTGGGCTGCGAGGACGGGCTGGACCGCCTCGGTGGGGAGGGAACGCCGCCGGTGGCCGAGTTCGCCGTCGAACACCTCGCCGGCAGGCTGTGCGTCTCGACCGGACACGCGATGCAGCTGGTCGCCGACGCCCTCGACCTGGCCCACCGGCACCCGGTGCTGTGGACCCGGGTGCTGGCCGGGGCGTGTCCGGCCTGGGTGGGGCGGAAGGTCGCCCGCGCCTGCACCACTCTGCCGGCCGAGGCCGCCGGGTGGGTGGACGCCCGGGTCGGCCCGCTTGTGGGGGCGGTGGGGTGGCCGGTGGTCGAGGCCAGGATCGCCTACGCCCGGGCGCACTGGGACCCCGACCGATGCGCGCAGGTCGAGCACACCGCCCGCGACGCCCGCACGGTGGAGATCCGCTTCCCTGGCCTGGCCCAGCAGGCCGTCACCGATACCGCGGGTGGGCTCGCCACTGCGGACCTGCACGGGGTGCTGGACACGGTCGATGCGGTCAAGTTCGAGGCGCTGGTGGCCGAGAAGGCGACCCATCTGGCCCGCGCCGGGGACGCCGACCCGCTGCCGATCCGCCGGGCCAGGGCCCTGGGGCTGATAGCCGATGAGCTGCTCACCGGCACCCTTGCCCTGCCCGACCCTAACGTCGACTCAGGCGGCCCGGCCGCGGAGGTCGAGGTGGCCGCCGTAGGCGGCCCAGGAAACCCGCCGGGCCCCATGCCCCGCCCGTCCTGCCTGCCGGCCACGCTGTACCTGCACCTGACCGCCGAGGACCTGCGCGGTCACCGGGCCGGGCAGGCCCGGCTGGGCTCGGTTGAGCAGCTTGGCCCGGCCACCCTGGAACTGCTGGCCGACTGGCTGGCCCGGACCGACCTAACGATCAAACCCGTCCTGGACATGGGCCGCACCGACGTCGTCGACGTACACGACCCACCGGGATGGATGCGCGAGCTGGTCATCCTGCGAGACCGCCACTGCTGCTTCCCCTGGTGCGCCCGCGACGCCCGCACCTGCGACCTCGACCACATCGAGGCCTACCTGCCCAGCGACGAAGGCGGGCCACCCGGCCAGACCCGACCCGACAACCTGGCCCCGCTGTGCCGCAGGCACCACCGCTGCAAGACCTTCACCCGCTGGCG
>JBOHDO010000080.1:0-1965 GCA_050699415.1 Marmoricola sp. | reverse complement strand
CCTGCCAGGTCTACCGGGGCATGAAGGGCCAGTACTCCAGCTCCGACCGGGCGATCACCGCCACCCGCGGCCGCTACCTGACCTCCGGTGGGGCGCCCGCCTTCACGCAGTTCTCCTCCTCCAGCGGTGGCTGGACCTCGTACGGCGGGGTCGGCTACCTGCCGCACCAGCAGGACCCGTACGACGGCTGGTCGGGCAACCCGGTGCACTCCTGGCGGGTCCGGGTGAACGAGGGCCGGATCGAGCACCGGTACCCCCGGATCGGCGACCTGAAGCGGATCGTGGTCACTGACCGTGAGGGCGGCGGCCAGTGGCAGGGCCGGGTCGAGCGGATGGTGCTCGTGGGCGGCCGCGGCCGGGTCGCGATCTCCGGTGACGAGTTCCGCTCGATCTACGGCCTGCGCAGCAGCTGGTTCGCGCCCCAGGTGTGACCCCGGGCGGTCACTCGGGGACGCGGATCTCCGCGGTCGGCGGCCGCCGGCCGGCGTACTGGAACGCGTCCAGCCGGGCCAGGCCCCGCTCGGCGCGGCGGTCGAGCAGCCGCCGGCCGCCGGGCAGCCGGCCGACCAGGTGGCTCCAGAACAGGTTGACCGGGACTCGCAGGGCCGGGTACCACGGCGGCCTGGCCGGCTGGCCGACGTCGCGCATCCCGAGCCCGAGGTTCAGGTACGTCGCCACGCTCAGCGCGCGCTCGCGTTCGTAGACCCGTCGCCACGGCCGGATCCCGGGTGCCTGGTCGTGCATCCGGACCAGGGCCTCGCCGAGCATCCGGCTGGTCGCCTCCGGCGGTGACAGCGTGGCGACGATGTTGCCCAGCACCCGGCGACCGACCCGCTCGGTGCGCGGGAGCAGCTCGTCCTCGACACCCATCAGCCAGCCGACGTAGGACCACAGGTGCATGATCGCCGCGCTGTCGCGGGCGGAGATCCGGACGCCGAGCGCGCGGGCCTGCAACAGGTAGCTGGTGCTGAACGTGCCCAGCGTGGCGGCCTGGTCGTAGGCGTTGATGGGCACCCCGCGAAACGACCAGTCCCAGTCCGGGTCGCGCTCGAGCTGGTAGTTCAGGAACGCGTGCATCATCCGCACGTGCACCGAGAGCCGCCAGCCCTCGCCGTACCGGTGCATCCCGCCGCGGGAGGTGACACCGAGCCACCACTGGCCGGTCTCGCCGACCCGGCGCAGGGTCTCGGTGCCGGTCAGCCGGCCCTCGCGGACCAGTGGCTGCAGCGGGCCGCCGGTGCGGTAGCCGCCGAGCAGCGAGCCGTAGGCGAGCACGTCGAAGCCATCCGGCCCGATCCGCCGGGTCACCCGCGCCCCGCGCTCGAGCAGCTCGTCGTCGACCCAGTCCGGCCGGGCCTCGACGTGCTCGAAGAACCTCCGCAGCGGCTCGGGGGCCTCCGGCACCGCGTCGATCCCGTCGGCCAGGGCGGTGCGGAACTGCGGCATGGTCACCACGTGCTCCTCGCGCACCGCCCTCACGAGCGCGGTCGCGACCTCGTCGCGGCGCAGCAGGCCGTCGCGCAGCCGCTCGAGCTCGGCCCCGCGCATCCGCGCGCCCGGCCCCGCGAGCAGCAGCAGCGGCGCCGCGAACCGTTCCGACCAGGCCGGGTCCGAGCGGTACCGCTCCGGGACCGTGGCCACGGCTCCCTCGGCCGCGCGGGGATCGGTTGTGGTCGTCATGCCCTGAACGATAACGTGAGCAAATGCTCGACTTCTACTCGCGTTCCGGCCCGGTGCCGGTGAGCGCCGGGACACGCCGCCGCAGACCGCGGCAGCAGCGGTCACGGGAGATGGTGGAGCGCATCCTCGGGGCCGCCGTTCGTGTCCTCACCGAGGCTGGGTACGCCGGCATGAGCACCAACCAGGTCGCCGCCGAGGCGGGCGTCAGCGTGGGGTCGCTGTACCGCTACTTCGCCGACAAGGAGGAGATCTTCGAGGAGCTTCGGGTGCGTGCGGCCGACGGCG
>JBOHDO010000079.1:0-7808 GCA_050699415.1 Marmoricola sp. | reverse complement strand
GCGTCCGGCCGTGCGGCCGCTGCCAGGTCGTCCCAGGCACCCGCCGGCCGGGGATGGGCGAGCACGCCGACGACGACGCCGCCGCTGGACAGGGCCACCCGGCGGCCCGCCTCGGCGGTGACCAGCTCCTCCTGGCCCAGGACGGCGATCCGCAGGCCGCCTCCGGCCGAGGAGCACGCCAGCCGCTCGGCCCCGGTGACACCGGGGTGTTCGACCGCGAGCGCGTCGACGCACCTCCGGTAGCCGTCCATCAGGTCGGTGTCGGTCGTGGTCCGGTGACTCGCGGTCGCCAGCAGGGTGCCGGCCGAGGCGTCGACGAGCAGCGCCTTCGTGAACGTCGAGCCGAAGTCGACGCAGAGCGCCAGGTCCGTGTCGGCGGCCCCGCTCATCCCAGGGCGCGGTCGAGGTCGGCGACCAGATCGTCGGCGGTCTCGATGCCGACGCTGAGCCGCACCAGGTCCGCGGGCCCCTCGAGGTCGGTGCCCGCGACGGAGGCGTGGGTCATCCGGCCCGGGTGCTCGATCAGCGACTCCACGCCACCGAGCGACTCCCCGAGGGTGAACACCTCGGCGCGCTCGCACACGCGGAGCGCCTGCTGCTCGCCACCGGTGACGCGGAAGGAGAGCATGCCGCCGTACCGCTTCATCTGCCGGGAGGCGACCGCGTGGCCGGGATGGTCCGGCAGCCCGGGGTAGATCACCTGGCTCACCGCAGGATGTCCGGAGAGGAACTGCACGACCCGCTCGGCGTTGTCGCAGTGCCGGTCCATCCGCACCCCGAGCGTCTTCAGCCCCCGCAGGGTGAGGTAGCAGTCGAACGGGCCGGCCACGGCGCCCATGGAGTTCTGGTGGAAGCCGAGCCGCTCGGCCAGCCCGTGGTCGCGAACCACGAGGGCTCCCCCGACGACGTCGGAGTGGCCGCCGCAGTACTTCGTGGTGGAGTGCACCACCACGTCGGCGCCCAGGGCCAGCGGCTGCTGCAGGTACGGCGAGGCGAACGTGTTGTCCACGACCAGCAACGCCCCGGCGTCGTGCGCGACCCCGGCCAGCGCCTCGATGTCACCGATGTTGAGCAGCGGGTTGGTCGGCGTCTCCAGCCAGACCAGCTTCGTCCGGCCCGGCCGGATCGCGGCCCGCACGGCGTCGGCATCGGACACCGGAGCCGGGCTGTGCTCGAGGCCCCACAGCCGCTCGACCTTGTCGAAGAGCCGGAAGGTGCCGCCGTACGCGTCGTCGGGGATCACCGCGTGGTCGCCCGGCCGGCACAGCGCCCGGACCAGGGTGTCCTCGGCGGCCAGGCCGGAGGCGAAGGCGAAGCCCGCCTCGCCCTCCTCCAGCGCCGCGAGGTTGCCCTCCAGGGCGGTTCGCGTCGGGTTGGCGGAGCGGCTGTACTCGTAGCCGCCGCGCAGCCCGCCGACCCCGTCCTGTTTGTAGGTGCTGGTGGCGTAGATCGGCGGGTTCACCGCCCCCGTGGTCGGGTCGGGCTCGTAGCCGGCGTGGATGGCGCGGGTCTCGAACCCCGACTTGCCGCGGTGCTCTGCGTCCTGGGTGCTCACCCGCGCGAGGCTACCGCTCGCCGACGTGCAGCCGCGCGGCGATGTCGGGTACGTCGAGCGACCCCTCGGCCACCGCCATCACCAGCTCGAAGGCATCGTCGTGGGAGTTGTGCACCCGGACATCGTTCAGGGCCAGGAACACCGTGGTGGCGTGCCAGGCGAGCCGCTTGTCGCCGTCCACCAACGCGTGGTTCTTGCAGATCGAGTGCAGCAGCGCAGCGGCCTTCAGCTCCAGGGTGGGGTAGGCGTCCTCGCCGAACACCGTCGTCCGCGGACGTGCCGCCGCCGACTCCAGCAGCCCGGGATCGCGCACCGGTCCCGCACCGAGGTCGTGCGTCAGGACGAGCAGGTCCTGCAGGTCGAGGTACTCCAGCCCCGTCACGCCTTGCCCAGGCGGTCGAGCACGTCAGCCCACTCGACCAGCATGTCCCTGGAGATCGCATCGAGCCGTGCCGAACGCGTGGTCCGGTCGCGCTTCTCGATCACGGCCCGGCGGATCGCCTCCTGCTTCGAGGTGCCCTCGGCCTCGGCCAGCTCGGTGATCGCCCGGTCCAGCTCGGCGTCGGTGCGCAAGGTGAGTGCCATGGACTCATGATACCAGTCTGGTATCGTCTTGCCCTGCTGCGCGTGCGGGCACGGCGTACCTCGGCCGCATGCTGGCTCGTTGGCAACTCATGTTGCTCCGGCGAATCCTCGGTCTCGCGCTCACCGCCTCCCTCACCGTCTCCGGCGTGCTGCTGATGGCGCCGGCGCAAGCGACCCCGGCCCGGGCAGGCGGCATCCCGCTGCCGATCCCCGACCCGCTGGAGCCCAACCCGACCGACCCCGTGATCGGGCTGCTGCCCGCGTTGCCCGTGCCCTGGCACCCGTACGCCGGCCCGTGCGCCGACGGGTCGCCGCGCTGCATCGACGCCACCATCCGGCAGATGCGACGGCGAACCAACCGGCTCGCCACCAGCTGCGACCACAACGCGGTCTTCTCGCTCGCCTACCTGCGGGTGACCCAGAACGTCCGCAACGCCGTCAACACCGGCTACTTCCACGACCGGGTCTGGTTGCGCCAGATCGACGCCGACTTCGCGAGCAAGTACTTCCACACCCTCGACCGGTGGTACGCCGGCGACCACGACGTGCCCCCGGCCTGGAAGATCGCGCTGAGGGCCGCGCACGACGGCTCCGTCACCGGGCTCGGCGACTTCATGCTCGGCATGAACGCCCACATCAACAACGACTTCGCACACGTGCTGGCCCAGGTCGGGCTGACCGGGAGGAACGGCCGCACCCACAAGCCGGACCACAACGCCTACAACGACCGGCTCGACCACCTCTACCACCCGGTGTTCCGGGAGGAGGCCCGCCGGTTCGACCCCACGTTCAACGACTACGACGTCGGGCCGGCCGACGACGACTTCGCCAAGACCGTCATGCGAGGCTGGCGGGAGATCGTCTGGCGGCACGCCGAGCTGCTGTCGACGGCGAGGACGCCCGGCCAGCGGCGCGCGATCTCCCACGAGATCTCCGACTACGCCGTGATGCAGGCGAAGATGATCAAGGTCGTCTTCGCCGCCCACGGCAGCACCGCGAAACGCGACGCCTGGTGCAGCACCCACCACGGGACCGGGCAGCGCGATGTCTTGATGCGTTGATGCTATGATGCGGACGTGCGCACCACGCTGGACATCGACGAGCGGGTGCTCGCGGCAGCGCGCAGCAAGGCGCGCCACGAGCGGATCTCGCTGGGCAGGGCGGTCTCCGCGCTGGCACTGGCCGGGCTCGCGCCGAAGCAGACCCGAGACCTACCCCGGCGCAACGGCTTCCCGCAGCTGCCCTCCCCGCCCGGCTGGGTGATCACCGACGAGATGGTCGCCCGCTACCGCGACGATGACTGAGCCGATCCGACTCCTCGATGTCAACGTGCTGGTGGCCCTGACGAAGAACACGCACATCCATCAGGAAGCCGCCTTCGACTGGGTTGGCGGTCTTCCGCCCGGGGCACGATGGGCAACCTGCCCGGTGACCGAGTCTGCCTACCTGAGGCTGATGCTCAACCCGGTGGTGGCCGGCGAGCGGCACACGTTCGACGTCGTGTGCGCGCTTCTCGAAGATCTCAGCCTGACACCCAACCGCACGTTTCTCGCCGATCCCACGTCGCTACGCAGCCCGGCCATCGACACCGACGTCATCACCGGGCGTCAGCAGATCACCGATTTCCACCTGGTCAACCTCGCCGCCACCAGCGCCGCGGTGCTGGCCACCTTCGACCGCCGCATCGCCGAGGCCCTGGCCCCCGAGGACCGGCGCCACGTGGAGGTCATCCCGGTGAGCTGATCCCGGGAACGTCCACGGCCATTCCCGTGTTGCAATGGCAGGAGCACACGAGGAGGCACACCATGCTGTTCGGCCACACCAAGACCCGGATGCCCGACCCGGAGCGGGCGCTGCCCGGTCGCGAGGAGCGGCCCTTCGACGTTCCGGACACGCACGTGGTGCTGGACGCCCCGGTGCTCACCGACGAGGTGCCCGAGGGGCTGGAGGTCGCGATCTTCGGCCTGGGCTGCTTCTGGGGCGCGGAGGAGATCTTCTGGCAGGTGCCCGGTGTCTGGTCCACCTCGGCCGGGTACGCCGGCGGACTCACCCCCAACCCGACGTACGAGGAGGTCTGCACCGGCCTGACCGGCCACACCGAGGCGGTCCGGGTGGTCTACGACCCGGCGAGGGCCGGCTACGCCGACCTGGTCAAGACGTTCTTCGAGGTGCACGACCCGACCCAGGGCATGCGGCAGGGCAACGACCTCGGCACGCAGTACCGCTCGGCCATCTACGTGACCGGCCCGGAGCAGGAGCGGGTCGCACAGCAGCTGACCGAGCGCTACCAGGCCGAGCTGACCCGCCGCGGCCTGGGCACCATCACCACCGAGATCAAGCCCTCGCCGACGTACTACTACGCCGAGCCGGTGCACCAGCAGTACCTCGCCAAGAACCCCAACGGCTACCGCTGCCATGCCGCGACCGGGGTGCCGTTCCCGACGGGCTGAGGGCCGCCTCCTGCCGCGCAGCGGCGAGTCTCACTGGCTGGTCAGGTCGCACTGGTACCAGGTGCCTGGCTTGCCGCCGAGACCGGCGGGGTCTGCCGGGCCCACGGGGACGAACCCCGCCTTGGTCAGCACCCTCGCCGACGCGACATTCTGGTGGGACGTCGCCGCCCTCAGGGTTGCGAGCCCATGCCGGTCCGCGGCCAGTCGGCACAGCTGCCGCAGGGCCTCCGTCGCCACGCCTCGCCCCACGACACGCTGCGCGACCCGGTAGCCGACGTTGGCGGTGCCGTCCCCGATGTCGTAGAGGTTGAACCGGGCCAGGACCGAACCGTCCGTGGCCACCAGCACGTAGAAGGCTCCGGTGCCGGACTCCTGCTCGGCCAGCAATGCCTTGAACCGGTCGGGGAACTCGTCGAAGAACTCCTCGCCACGGTCGGAGATCGAAGCGGAGAAGTACGCACGGTTCGCCACCTCGAAGGCAAGGACCGCGGCTGCGTGGTCGGCACTCAGCGGCTGCAGGTCCGGCACCGCTCGACCCTATCCGCAGCGCGCGAGGTCCGCAGACTCCCAGGGCTGGCCCCCACCCGCAGTGCCCGGCGAGGTGCCGTTCCGCGGCTGGCCGGGATCCGCCGCCCGTGGGATCCGGGGCATGATCACCTCGGGGCTGGTGAACCTCTACAGGCACGACATCGAGGCCGGTATCGGCTTCTACCGGGACCTGCTGGGGCTGCGCGAGACCTTCCGTACACCGCGCGAGGGCACCCCCGGACCACGCCGAGATGGCCGCGGGCGGCTTCACCCTCGGGCTCGGCACGGTCGAGGCGGCCAGGAGGGCGCACGGAATCGACGGCACGCCGGGGGCGCCCGCCTCGGTCATCGTGCTCTGGACCGACGACGTGGACACCACCTATGCCGCCGGTGGCGGCGGTTGCACCGGGCGCCAGGGAACCGCACGACGCCGGTGACGACAACCGGAACGCGCTGCTCCGCGATCCCGACGGCAACCTCGTCGAGCTGGTCGCCGAGCGAGGTTGAGCCGCCGGGGCGGGCGGTCGTACAGCGGAGCCGGCGCTAGTCTGTGCGCGTGGCCAGCTTCGTCGTGATCACGGCAACAGGATCCGGCTGGGACACGGGTCGGGGGATCCGCGAGCAGCACCGGTGGGACGAGCACGCGCAGTTCATGGACCGGCTCACCGACGAGGGCTTCGTCGTGCTGGGCGGCCCGATCGACAACGGCGTGGACGACCACACCGCCCTGCTGGTGGTCGAGGCCGAGGCCGCCGAGACGGTCCGGTCCCGGTTCGCGGCCGACCCCTGGGCAGCCACGGACACGCTGCGTATCGAGTCGGTGTGGCCCTGGACGCTCTGGCTGGACGGTCGCTGACCGGGCCCAGGAAGCCGACGCCCGCCTGCACGCGCACGACGCTGTGCCCACCGTCCGTTCCGGCGGCACCCGCCCCGCGCCGACGCGCCGCCCCCACGCGTGGTGCCCGGGTCGACGGCGCTTCCGGACAGTCGCGCCGCAGCGGCGCATGAGACGCCGAGAGCGGGAAACAGGACAGGGATGAGCACCGACAAGCACACCACCACCGACGCCGGCGTCCCGGTCGCGAGTGACGAGCACTCGCTGACGGTCGGGCCCGACGGACCGATCCTGCTGCACGACCACTACCTGATCGAGCAGATGGCCCAGTTCAACCGCGAGCGGGTGCCCGAGCGGCAGCCGCACGCCAAGGGCGCTGGTGCCTTCGGCCACTTCGAGGTGACCGGCGACGTGTCGGCGTACACGAAGGCCGACGTGTTCCAGCCCGGGCGGCGCACCGACATGCTGGCCCGGTTCTCCACCGTGGCCGGTGAGCGCGGCAGCCCGGACACCTGGCGCGACCCACGCGGCTTCGCGCTCAAGTTCTACACCGACCAGGGCAACTACGACATGGTCGGCAACAACACCCCGGTCTTCTTCATGCGCGACCCGCTGAAGTTCCAGCACTTCATCCGCTCGCAGAAGCGCCGTGCCGACAACGGCCTGCGCGACCACGACATGCAGTGGGACTTCTGGACGCTGTCGCCGGAGTCTGCCCACCAGGTCACCTGGCTGATGGGTGACCGTGGCATCCCGAAGACCTGGCGACACATGAACGGCTACTCCAGCCACACCTACATGTGGGCCAACGCGGGCGGCGAGAAGTTCTGGGTCAAGTTCCACTTCAAGACCGACCAGGGTATCGACTTCCTGCTGCAGGCGGACGCCGACCGGATCGCCGGCGAGGACTCGGACTACCACCTTCGTGACCTCTCTACCGCGATCACCAGTGGCAACGCCCCGAGCTGGACGTTCTACGTGCAGATCATGCCGTACGAGGACGCCGCGGACTACCGGTTCAACCCGTTCGACCTGACCAAGGTGTGGCCGCACGGCGACTACCCGCTGATCAAGGTTGGCCGGCTGGTGCTCGACCGCAACCCGGAGAGCTACTTCGCGCAGATCGAGCAGGCCAGCTTCGAGCCGGCGAACATGGTGGCCGGCATCGGGCCGTCGCCGGACAAGATGCTGCTCGGCCGGTTGTTCTCCTACCCGGACACGCACCGCTACCGGATCGGGCCGAACTACATGGACCTGCCGGTGAACCGGCCCAAGGCGCAGGTCAACAGCTACGACAAGGACGGGTCGATGCGCTACAGCATCGACCACGACCCGGTCTACGCGCCGAACTCCTACGGCGGCCCGCAGGCCGACCCGCGCTATGCCGACGTGGACGACGCCTCCTCGTACGGCGTCGAGGCGGAGATCATGCGCTCCGCATCCAAGCTGCACGCCGAGGACGACGACTTCGGCCAGGCCGGCACGATGGTACGCAAGGTGCTCGACGACGCAGCCCGCGAGCGGCTGGTCGACAACGTCGCCGGTCACCTGGCGGACGGCGTCTCGCAGCCGGTGCTGGAGCGCTCGCTGGAGTACTGGCGCAACGTGGACAAGGAACTTGGCGACAAGATCGCCGGCAAGTTCGGTAAGTAACGTCCGCGCGAGACGGGCTGGCCCCGGCAGGTACGCTGGGGCCAGTCCCATCAACTAGATGCGGTGAGCGTGCGGCTGACCGGTGTAGCTTGAGCAGGGGGAACCGCCGTTGGTGCCGTCGCCGCCCCCCTGACGTGGCCGAGCCCACCTGGTTGTACTCGGCGGTATACTGCTACCGTATGTCATCCGATCTGCTCCTGCC